>DASWGI010000343.1:0-3279 GCA_036393835.1 Myxococcales bacterium
GCACCGTGCCGACGGGGAAGTCCTCCCAGTAGTAGCGAAACTTCTTCATCCGGGCTCAACCTTCGAAGGATTCCTTCGGTCTGGCCGGCGAGACGACCGCGAAGACTCCGCTCGCCCGCAGGATGCGCTTCTTGCCGACCACCAGGTAGCAGTTCGCGAACGCCAGCCGCGCGCCGACCTTCTGGATGTCCACGTGGGCCTCGATCCAGTCGCCCGCGTGGGCGGCGTCGGCGAAGTCGGTGGAGAGGTTGACCGTGACCATCGGCTGCGGCGGAGTGCGCGAGGTGGCGAGCGCGATGCCGAGCGCGCTGTCGGCGAGCGTCACCAGCATCCCGCCGTGCGCGATGCCGCGGGTGTTGAGGTGCTTCTCCTCGACGCGCAAGCCGATCACGGGCGTCGCGCCGTCCGTCTTGACGTAGAGCGGCCCGAGCGCGGAGAGGAACGGGCCGCCGCGCTGGATGGGCCGGAATCCCTCGGGGACCGCGGTCGCGTCGCTCACGAAGGCCTCCCGAGCCGGTCGATCCGGCCTCGCGTCAGCGCCCGTTCGGCCTGCGCGGAAACCACGCGCACCCAATCGCCCAGCGTCGCGAAGCGCGGATCGCGCGTGTGGCCCTGCACGTACCGCTTGTAGATCTGCTGGACGACGACCGCGTTCTTGAAGAGCGCGAAGACGTAATAGAAGAGCGCGGCAAAGGGCGCGCGGCCGCTCCGCTCCTGGTAGCGCTGCACGAGGTCCGTCCGGGAGAGGCTGCCCGGCAGGAAGGTCGGGCCGTACGTGCGGGCGCGCGTCTCCGCCGGGTCGTCCGGATCCGACCAGTAGGCGAGCAGCGTGCCCAGGTCCATCAGCGGGTCGCCGACCGTGGCCATCTCCCAGTCGAGCACCGCGACGATGCGGGACAGGTCGGCCGGATCCAGCACGACGTTGTCGTACTTGTAGTCGTTGTGGATGACGGAGGCGCCGCTCTCCTTCGGAAGGTTGCGCGCGAGCCACGCGGCGGCGGCCTCGACCTGCGGCACCTCGTCGGTCTTCGCCTTGGCGTACCGCTCGGTCCAACCGGCGACCTGGCGGGCTACGTAGCCCTCCGGGCGTCCGATGGATCCGAGACCGGCGCGCGCCACGTCCACCGCGTGCAGCCCGGCGAGGTTGTCGACCAGCGCCGTCGAGGTGGCGCGCAGCAGCTCCGGCGTGAGAACGATCCCCGGCGGCGGCTCGGCGGCGCGGATGACGACGCCGCGGACGCGCTCCATCAGGTAGAAGCGGGCGCCGATCAGCGACTCGTCGTCGCAGAACGCAATGGGCCGGGGAGCTTTCGCGTAGACGCCCTGGAGCGCGGAGAGGATGGTGAACTCCCGCCGCATGTCGTGCGCGCTCTTCACCTGCACGCCGAAGGGAGCGCGCCGCAGCACGGCCTCCCTGTCTCCGATGCGGACCAGGTAGGTCAGATTCGAGTAGCCCTTGCGGAACTGGAGCACCTCGAGCGGCCCGGATGCGCCCGGGAGCGCGGCCTCGAGGAACCCGCGCAGCCGTTCGGCATCGAAGCGCTCCTCTTCCCGCACCTCGTCCGGCGCATCGATCGGCAGGGGGGCGTGCACGTCGCTCCTTTCCCTCAGGCAGTGAGCGCGACGAAGTTGCCGCCGAGGACGCGGTCCAGATCCGGCGCCGGCAGTCCGGATCGCTGGATCTGCCCCAGGATGGCGCCGTGATCGTAGCCGCCATCCGTCGTGGGGTATCCGTACGGCCCGTCGCTTCCGTACAGGCAGCGCGCGGCGCCGAGCGATCGAAGCGCCTCGTACCGCAGCGCCTTGTCGAGATACGGGCTGGAGAGATCCACGAACACGTTGTCGCGGCGGGCGGCGTCCGCCCACAGCGCCCGGTACCACGGGATGCCCGCGTGCGCGTACAGGACCTTGAGCCGCGGGAACCGATCGGGCAGGCGGCGGAAGTCGCCGCGCTCGGCGCCCGCGCCCAGGTGGACGAGCATCGGCTTGCCCAGGTCCTGGCAGAGCGCCGCGACGCCGTCGAGCTCCGACACCGGATAGCGGTGCCAGAACGGGTGCGCCTTGACGCCGATCCAACCGGGGCGGCGCAGGCGGCGCGACAGCTCGTCCAGCGCGCCCGGAGCACGCGGGTTCACGAAAAACCAACCCGCGAAGCGATCGGGATGCGCGGTCATCGCGCGCTCGACCGAGTCGTTGTCGGGGCGCTGGTAGATAGCGGCGCCGGGCCCGAGGAACGACACGCGACCCGAGCGGCTGACCGTGCTGCGATAAAGGAGTTGCCCGAGTCGCGGCGCTGCGCCGGCGAGGGCGCGGCGCATGGCCTGCGCGAACCTGCGGCCGAGAGGACCGATGCGCAGGGGGTCGCAGACGTTGGCGATGAGCGCGACGCGGTCGATGCGGTGCTCGCGCATCTGCGCCAGCAGCCGGTCGATCGGCTCGAGCCGCGGGTCGAGATGGTAGTGGGCGTCGACGATCATGCCGGGCGCTCCGGGGCTCAGAAGACGATCACGCCGCGCGCGTTCGCACCGGAGGTCATGTCCGCGAACGCGTCGTTCACCTGGGCGAGCGCGTAGGTGCGCGTGACCAGCGCGTCCAGCTTCAGCTTGCCGGCCCGGTAGAGCGAGAGGAGCCGCGGGATGTCGCGGTGCACGTCGGCGCTGCCGTACCAGCAACCCAGCAGCCGCTTCTCCTGGAGGGGGAGCATGAAGAGGTTGAGCGAGACCGATTCCTTGATGCTGCCGATGCCGATCACCACGCAGGTCCCCGCCTTGCGGGTCGTTTCGTACGCCTGCTCCACCGTGCGCTTGTTGCCGATCGCCTCGAACACGTAGTCGGCGCCGCGGCCCGCCGTCAGCGCGCGAATGGCTTCGACGGGGTCGGCCTTGCTGGCATCGACCAGGTCCGTGGCGCCGAACTTTCGCGCCAGCTCGAGCTTCGCCGGCTGCGTGTCGACGGCGACGATCCGCTCCGCGCCGGCGATGGCCGCGCCCTGGATGGCGTTCAGCCCCACCCCGCCGGCGCCGAACACGGCCACGCTGCTGCCGGGCGTCACCTGCGCGGTGTTGAAGACCGCGCCCACGCCCGTGGTGACCGCGCAGCCGAGCAACGCGCATTTGTCCAGCGGCGCGTCGGGCGGGAGCTTCACCGCCGCGTTCGCAGGCGCAACCGCGAATTCCGCCATTGTGCCAATGGCGGAGAACACGTTCAGGTCCTGGCCGTCCTTGTGGACCCGCGTGCTGCCGTCCGGCATGCGGTTGGTCTTGTTGATGCGCTCGCCCA
>DASWGI010000344.1:0-2297 GCA_036393835.1 Myxococcales bacterium
GCACCGTCACCTTGCCGTACAGGGCCGGGTCCTTGGTGAGCTCCTTCTCGTAGCAGTACTTCACCTCGTTGTAGTGGCGCTGGATGATGCGGTTGATCACGTCGCGCGAGAGGCCGCCGACCACGATGGTGCGGCCGGGGATGAACTGCGTCTCCTCCTTGCCCCGCCCGCCCAGGTCGATGTCCCCGTACCCTCCCCGGCCGCCGCCGGAGTCCTTCGTCCCCAGGCCGCCGATGCCGATCGCCGTCCCGCCGCCGCCCTGGCCGGTGCCGCGCGAACCGAGCCCGCCGACGCCGTACGCGTCGCCCGCGCCCGCCCGCCCCTTCACGCCGCCCAGGGCGGCGGCGACCCGGGGGCCGCTCTGGGCAAGCTGCACAGCCTGCGTTCGCCGCAGCTGTCGGACGAGTTCGCGCCGGAGTCCGAGACCTGGCGGCCGTCATCTACCACCGGCACTGCCTGTGGCCGCAGGTTCGCGAGACCATGGAGCGGTTCGCGAGCAACGAACACCGCGGCGAAAAACAAGAGGATGTGGCTCGGCCGCTCCACGCTCGGTTGCTCCCTTGGAAGGCGAGGACGTTGCCCACCGCCCGCTCCCGGCGCAACAAGCGTGCACTCCACAACAGCCGCCGCCGGATAGGGCGGCGCTGTGCTTTTCGTGGCCCGATCGGCCGCCGCCCTACAGGGCGGCGCTGTGCTGTTTCGCGGCCCGCTTGGCCGATTCCGAGCAGGACGGAGTTATGCTCACCCCGCCATGGACTCGGTGCGCCGGCCCGCGGTGGCGGGGACCTTCTATCCGGACGACCCGGACGAGCTGTCCGCGGTGGTGTCGCGGCTGCTCGAGTCCGCCCCGCCGCGGCAGCCGGCGAAGGCGATCGTCGCGCCGCACGCCGGATACGTGTACTCCGGGCCCATCGCCGCGAGCGCCTTCCGGTGCCTGCCTTCCGGCGTGCGGCGCGTGGTCCTGCTCGGACCCTCGCACTTCGCGCTGCTCCGCGGCGTCGCCGCGCCGCGCGCCGCCGCGTTCGAGACGCCGCTCGGCCGCCTCGCGCTGGAAGTCCCGGACGACCTGCCTCGCAACGACGCGGCGCACGCGCGCGAGCACTCGCTGGAGGTGGAGCTTCCGTTCCTGCAGGTCGCGCTCGGCGACTTCCGGCTGGTGCCGCTCGCCGTCGGCGACGCGGAGCCCGCCGAGGTCGCGGAGGTGCTCGCGCGGCTGTGGGGTGGTCCCGAGACCCTCATCGTGGTGAGCAGCGACCTGTCGCACTACCTGCGGTACGACGAGGCGCGCCGGGCGGACGCCGAGACGGCGCGGCGAATCGAGCAGCTCGTCCCCGTGCCGGACGCGGCTGCCTGCGGCGCGGCCCCGCTCAACGGGCTCTTGTTCGAGGCGGCGCGGCGCGGGATGCGCTGCGAGCGTCTCGACCTGCGCAGCTCCGGGGACACGGCGGGCGACCGGACCCGGGTGGTCGGCTACGGCGCGTTCGCGCTGCGCGAGGCCGCGTGAGCTTCCCCGGCCGCTACTTCAGCCGCCTCGCCGACGGACGCGTCCGCTGCGAGGTGTGCCCGCGCTACTGCGCCTTGCACGAGGGCCAGCGCGGCATGTGCTTCGTCCGCGCGCGCGAGGGCAACGCCGTCGTGCTCACCACGTACGGGCGGTCCAGCGGGTTCTGCGTGGATCCGATCGAGAAGAAGCCGCTCGACCACTTCCTGCCCGGCACGCCGGTGCTCTCGTTCGGCACCGCCGGGTGCAACCTGGGGTGCCGCTTCTGCCAGAACTGGGACATCTCCAAGTCGCGCGAGGTGGAGCGGCTGAGCGATGCGGCCAGCCCGGATCGGATCGCGCAGGCCGCCCTGGACGCGGGCTGCAGGAGCGTCGCGTTCACCTACAACGATCCGGTGATCTTCCTCGAGTACGCGGTGGACGTGGCGCAGGCGTGCCGGGCGCGCGGGCTCAAGACGGTCGCGGTCACCGCCGGCTACATCTGCGCGGAGCCGCGCGCGGAGATGTACCGGCACATGGACGCCGCCAACGTCGACCTGAAGGCGTTCACGGAGGACTTCTACCGGAAGGTCTGCCTCGGCCATCTCCAGCCGGTGCTCGAGACGCTCGTGTATCTCAAGAAGGAGACGCAGGTCTGGTTCGAGATCACCACGCTGCTCATCCCGGGGCACAACGACTCGGACGCGGAGGTGACCGCGCTGTCGGAGTGGATCCTGCGCGAGCTGGGCCCGGACGTTCCGCTCCACTTCACGGCGTTCCATCCCGACTTCCAGATGCTGGACACGCCGCCCACCCC
>DASWGI010000345.1:0-3038 GCA_036393835.1 Myxococcales bacterium
CTCGCGAAACTGCTCGGCCGCCTTCAGATCGTTCTCGCTCAGATCCTTCATCGGGCTCCCGGCTTCGCCGCGGTGCTTCTTGAAGACCTCGAGCACGTGTAGCTTGTGCGGCCGCGCGGCGGAGAGCGGGCACGCCTCGTAGGCCTTGAGGTCCTCGTCGCAGTACCCCATGCGGCGCTCGCCGCACTTGGGCTGCAGGTAGCGGGCGAGCTCGGGGACCCGGCGCATCAGCTCGGCGCGCATCTTCGCGACCATCTGCCGGATCTCCCACTGCGCCCGGGTACAGAGCCGGAGGTCGGCGATGTGCAGGAGCTCGGCGAAGTTCACCATGATCTGGAAGTTGGTCGGGGCGGCGTTGGGCAGGACGAATCGGGCGTCCTCGGCGGGAATCCCGGCGGCGACCGCCTCCCGGTACACGCGGGTGATCTCCGCCATCAGCCCTTCGAACTCCTTCTCGCGGCCGGCGTCGCGCCAGGAGTCGGGCATGACGAACTCCAGCCGCTCCTCGTTCTTCCCGGTGAAGCGTACGTAGCGCTGCGACTGCTGCTCGAAGGAGATGCCGATGCGGTGCCGCACGAACTGGTGCGACAGCGAGCGGGAGACGCCGCCGATGCCGAACCAGAAGACGACCTGCTCGAGCGGAGAGACGTGCCCTGTCTTGAGGCGCTCCTCGACGAACTGGGCGATCTTCTCGCGGCTCACCTCGCCCGTGGCGATGTCCTCCCACACCTCCCGGGGCGTCTTGGGCGTGTAGCAGGTACGGTAGGCGCCGTAGAGCTTGGTGAGAGGGTCGTTGGCGAGGTCGATGAGGACGACGTCCATGCGCGCGTTGTAGCACGGGATGCAGCCGTTCAAGGCGCTGCGCAGTCGCCGCCGCCAGGCCTGGCGCAGTTCACGCCCCGCTGACCGCAATCCTGGCAAAACAAAACGCACCACGGAGTAACCGTGGTGTAATCGTTTTGACCCATCAGATGCGTCGCTCAGGCCGACAGAATCGCGGGAGCAACCCGGTCCGACCTGCGCTCGGTCCGTTCGCCCGCGCCGTGCGGCGCATCGTCCGATCCATCCCGCGAGGGCGCGTGCTGTCCTACGGCGAGGTCGCGCTCCGCGCCGGCCGGCCCGGAGGGGCGCGCGCGGTGGTCCGCGCGCTGCACCAGCTCGACGACGTGCCCTGGTGGCGCGTGGTGCGCTCGGACGGCACTCTCGCGCCCCTCGTCGCGCGCGAGCAGGGGCAGCTCCTCGCCGCCGAAGGCCGCAGGGCGCGGGCGGGAAGGGGCGCGCGGCGGAGGGCGCGGTAGACTCGCGCGCCGCGATGCCCACCCTCTTCGTGGTCAGCGACCTGCACCTCGGCGAGACCGGCCTCGCGAGGATGTTCCACGATCAATCGCAGGGGATGCGGTTCGCGGAGCTGTGCTCGCTCGTGGCGCGCACGCCCGACAGCGAGCTGGTGCTGCTCGGCGACATCTTCGACCTGACCGCCTCGCTCCCACCGGCGCGCGGGCTGGCCGCCTTCGGGCGCGCCCTGGAGGTGCCGCTCGAGGACCGCCCCGCCCGGCCGCTCGCCGACATCTGCGCGTCGATCCGCCACAACAACCCCGTCGCGCTCGACGCGCTGGAGGCGCTCTGCGAGGACGCCGCCGTCACGCTGGTGACCGGCAACCACGACCGCCACCTCGCGACTCCCGAAGGGCGCGCCGCGCTCGAGTTCGCGGGGCTCCCGGGCATGAGCGTCGACACCATGGCGGTGCGGAAGGCGGGCGAGCGCGTCGTGGTGCTGCAGCACGGCCACGGCTGGGACCCGTCGAATGCGACGCCCACCGGCGGGGGCGAGGTGATGACCTCCATCCTCCACCACGCCATCGTGCCGTTCCTGCGGCACCAGCTCCCGCGCAGCAATGTGGCCATCGATCCGGACCGCGTCATCGCGCTGCGGCCGGAGGAGCGCGTGGTGCCGGTGCTGGAGCGCTGGCTCAAGGCCGGCATGTTCGAGCGCTTCATCGACGCCTTCGTCGAGATCCTGGTGGCGAACGGCTACATGTCGCGCGCCCTCTCCTGGCTCGCGACGGCCGATCGCATCCGGGGGCGGCTCAAGGATGACGACGATCTCTGGGAGCGGGCCGGTCACGCCGCGCTGGGCGCCTTGACGGGATCTCGCAAACTTCCGGGAAAACCTCCACCGCCCGACATCCTCGTGCTCGGACACACCCACGTGATCGATTGGGCCGTGCAGGAGGGCCGGCCGGGCGTGCAGAGGCTGTACGTCAACCTGGGTACGTGGGCGGCGCGCGCCTCCGATGCAGCAGGCCCGGTGGAGGCGATCCTGCCGGTCTTCCGCCTGGACGCCCCGGATCGTGGCAAGGTGATCGCCACGCTGCGAGATCTGTCCAACCAGGCGCGCTTGCTGCAGCGGTTCGAGGTGAGGGCATGACCGAGGCGGGTACCGCCGGAGCCAAGACCCCGCGCGCCTCGCGGGTGGTGATGACCGAGTCGGTGCTGCCCGGCGACGGCAACCCGCTGGGGACCGCGTTCGGCGGGCGCATCGCGCAGTGGATCGACGTGGCCGGGGCGATCGCCTGCCAGCGCCATTGCCGGCAGCGGGTGGTGACGGCCTCGATGGACGACCTGCACTTCCTGAAGCCGATCCGGGTGGGGATGATCGTCGAGCTGCGCGCGCAGGTGAACGCGACGTTCCGCACTTCCATGGAATCCGGAGTGCGGATCGAGAGCGAGAACCCGCTCACCGGCGAGCGCGCGCACGTCTGCAGCGCCTACCTCACCTTCGTGGCGCAGGACCAGCACGGACACCCGGTCGAAGTGCCGCCGCTGGTCCTCGAGAACGAGGAGGACCGCCGGCGGGAGCAGGACGCCAGGCGCCGGCGCGCGGTGCGGCTCGAGCACGCGCGGGTGAAGCGCGCGCGGCTGCTCGCCGAGACCAAGGAGCGCGGTTGAAGGCGGTCGCGGTCGCGCTGCTCCTTCCCTCCCTCGCCCTCGCCGCCCCGCGCGGCGCGGGCAAGGCGCGGCCCGCGTCCGCGCGGAAG
>DASWGI010000346.1:0-6375 GCA_036393835.1 Myxococcales bacterium
GCCGCAGAACTCGAGGCAGGCGGCGGCCGAGGTGAGGGTCGCGTGCGGCCGCCACCGCGCGCCGGGGAACGCGCGCACCCGGACGCGCAGCTCCATCTCCGCCAGCTCGGTGTTGCTGCAGCGGTGCTCCTCGCCGCGCGAGTCCTGGTAGGAGACGAGCACGCTGGAGGCCGCGCGTCCGCGCACGACGCCGTCGATCGCCACCCGCGCGTCCGCCGCCGAGAAGTGCCAGCTCGGCGCCGCGGGGCTCGACCGCGAGAGGAGGATCCAGGGCGGGTCCTGGAAACGGTGCACCTCGCCACCCGAGCGCAAGGTGTAGAGCGGGACCTGGACGCCTCCCGGCAGCCGCACCGCGGTGAGGTCGACCGACGCCTGGGCGTCCTCGGCGAATGCGTTGCACCGCGCCCAGGTGTAGGTGAGCCACCGCTCCCGTGCCCAAAGGTGCCCCTGCGCTCCCGGGGCGCCATTGAGATCGGTGGGCCGCCCCTCCACCTCGAGCGCCCCGGTCACGCGCATCGAAGGATGCGGCAGCGCCATCCCGCTCCCCCGCAGGGCGGCGATGGGCCGCAGCGGCGCGGGCACGACGTCCTCGGCTTCCGCGTCCGGCTCGAAGGACAGCCGCCACCGCAGCGATCGCCCGCCCGCCTCCACCTCGCCCGAGCAGCCGTCCTGCGACAGCTCTGCCGTGCCGATGCCGACCGGATCGGTGCGGCGGAATGCCGCGCCCGGGTACACGTTCCGCAGGGCGAACGCGCGGCCCCTGTCCATGAAGGAGCCCCACACGGATGGCGCCGCCGCTCCGTTCCGATCCACGTCGAGGGCGTAGCGCAGCCAGAGGCCGATTCCGCGACCGGGCTCGGCGCAGGTGACGAACCAGGCCTCCGACCAGGGCCCGGAACCCTCCCACCGCGCTGCGTTGAGCGATCGGCGATCGCCCATTTTTCGCCGCTTATCTCCCCCGGATAGGCGCGTCAAGGGCTCCTTGACTTGGATCCCCACCCCCGTAGACTCTGCACGTCCCACCGAGGAGGCGCGACCCGCCGTGCCATTCCATTTTGCAAACGTGCTGATCTTCAGCGGGCTGGCGATCTTCTTCGTGCTCGGGTCGCTGGTCGCCGGGCGCTTCCTCCGGCCGAATTACCCCACGGCCGAGAAGTCGATGATCTACGAGTGCGGCGAGAAGCCAATCGGGCAGGCCTGGTACAACTTCAACCCGCGCTTCTACCTGATCGCCCTCGTGTTCGTGATCTTCGAAGTGGAGATCGCGTTCATGTTCCCGGTCGCCTCGGTCTACAAATGGTTCCTCGACCGCGGGGAGGGCCTGCTGGCGTTCGCGGAGATCTTCGTCTTCATCGCCATCCTGGCCGTCGGTCTCGCTTACGTGTGGGCGATGGGCGACCTCGAATGGGTGAAGGGCCTCAAGCAGGACGTGATCAAGGCGGCGCGCGAGAAAGCGGACGCGGCGCGGAAGGCGGCCTAATGTCGAAGCATTACGCACAGGACGTCGGCCAGGTGGTCACCACGCGGACCTCCTTCATCGACGACATCATCAACCTGGCCCGGAAGAGCAGCATCTTCTACCTGCTCTTCGGCCTCGCCTGCTGCGGCATCGAGCTGATGCAGACCGGCGGCCCGCGCGCGGACATCGACCGCTTCGGCAGCGTCCCGCGCGCCACTCCCCGCCAGAGCGACCTCATGATCGTGGCCGGGACGCTCACCTACAAGATGGCCGAGCGCTGCAAGCTCCTCTACGAGCAGATGGCGGAGCCGAAGTACGTCATCTCGATGGGCTCCTGCGCGAGCTGCGGCGGCCTCTTCCAGCTCGCGTACTCGGTGTGCAAGGGCGTCGACAAGATCGTGCCGGTGGACATCTACGTGCCGGGCTGCCCGCCGCGCCCCGAGGCGCTCACCGAGGGCCTGTTGCGCGTGCAGGACAAGATCGTGCGCGAGCGCTGGTTCGCGGGGCGGCGCGAGATCGGCCAGCGCACCCCGGGTCTCGGCATCGACTACAAAGTGAGCGCCTGAGGATGACGCCCGAGGAGATCCAGCAATCGCTCGCCGCGAAGTTCGGCGATGCGGTGGGGCCCTTGCAGCCGGCGAACAAGGACCCGTGGGTCGAGGTGAAGCCCGCCGCCGTGCGCGAGGTGTGCGCCTTCTTGAAGGCCGACCCGCAGCTCCACTTCGACTGCCTGATGAACCTCTCCGCGGTGGATTGGCCCAAGCAGAACCAGATCCACGTCGTCTACCACCTGTTCTCGTATGCGAAGAAGCACGCGTTCATCTTGAAGGTGAAGCTCGACCGCGCCTCTCCGACCGTTCCCAGCCTCGAGCCCGTCTGGAAGAGCGCCGATTGGCTCGAGCGCGAGCAGTTCGACCTCCTCGGCGTCACCTTCGAGGGCCACCCCGACCTGCGGCGCATCATGCTGCCGGACGACTGGGTGGGGAACCCGCTGCGCAAGGACTACGCGGAGCAGCCGGAGTACCACCAGATCTCCACCACGCGCGAGAGCCCGCTGGACGGCTTCATCCGGCTCGACGAGATGAAGAAGCGCGCCGCGGCGACGGCCGCGGAGGCGGCCGCTTCCAAGACGGATGCGAAGGCCGCCGCCGCGACCGCCACGGGCGCGGAAACGCCCGCCGCGGAGAAGAAGGAGCTGCCGCAGTGACCGAGCCGCGCCGCGCGCCCGAGAACCCGACCATGGAGATGACCTCCAACAAGGAGGTCCTGCGCCGCATCGAGTACACGGGCGACATGCTGCTCAACATGGGCCCGCAGCACCCCTCCACGCACGGCGTGATCAACTTCCTCGTGCAGACGGATGGCGAGGTGATGAAGCGGGCCATCCCCGAGGTCGGATACCTGCACCGCAGCATCGAGAAGATCGGCGAGAAATGCACCTACAACGGCTTCATGCCCTACACCGACCGCGTCGACTACATCGCGGCGATGTTCGCCAACCAGGGCTGGGCCATGGCGGTGGAGCGGCTCCTGGGCGTCGAGGTGCCCAAGCGCGCCGAGTACTGCCGCGTGATCGCCTGCGAGCTGAACCGCATCGCGAGCCACCTGATCTCGGTCGGCACCATGGCGATGGACGTCGGCGCGGTGACGCCCTTCCCCTACGCCTTGCGCGAGCGCGAGTTCATCAACGACCTGCTCGAGGAACTGTGCGGCGCGCGCCTGACCTACAACTACCTGCGCATCGGCGGGGTGGCGTTCGACCTCCCCGAGGGCTACGCCGACAAGGTCATCACCTTCGTCGACCACTTCGAGAAGATCCTGGTCGAGTTCAACCGGCTCATCACCAACAACGAGATCTTCGTGCAGCGGCTCGCCGGGCTGGCGCCCATCCCGCGCGAGATGGCCATCGACTACTGCCTGGTCGGCCCCAACCTGCGCGCCTCGGGCGTCCCTTTCGACGTGCGCAAGGACCTGCCCTACTCCATCTATCCCGAGCTGCAGTTCGAGGTGCCCGTCGGCCGCGGCGAGATGGGCGCGCTGGGCGACGCGTGGGACCGCTTCTCCCTCCGCGTCGAGGAGATGAAGCAGAGCTGCCGCATCCTGCGCCAGTGCATCGCGCAGATCCCCAGGGGCGAGACGATGGGGAAGGTGCCGCGCAAGATCAAGTTCACGGAAGGGCTCGAGGCCTACAGCCGGATCGAGAGCGCGCGCGGCGACATGCAGTACTACGTGGTCGCGGGCGGCGGTGAGAACGCCTACCGGGTCAAGGTGCGCACGGGAAGCTTCACCGCCATGGGCATCATCGACCAGCTCTCGCGCGGTCTGATGATCGCGGACCTGGTGGCGCTGATCGCGTCGCTCGACGTGGTGGCGCCGGAGATCGATCGATAATGCAAAGCTGGATCGACAGCCTGATCCGCGGATGGGGGCAGGACCCGGCTTCGTGGCCGTGGACGCAGCTCGTCTACCTCGCGTTCATGGGGCTGTTCGCCTTCATCGTCATCAACTTCGCCGCCATCACCGCCGGCATCTTCTCCTGGGCCGAGCGCCGCGTGGCCGCGCGCATCCAGTCCCGCGTCGGCCCCAACCGCGTGGGCCCGGGCGGGTTCCTGCAGTGGGTCGCCGATGCGGTGAAGCTGCTGACCAAGGAGGACCTGGTCCCCGCCGAGGCGGACAAGGTGCTCTTCCGCGCCGCGCCCTACTTCATGATGGTGGGGTTCGCCTGCGTGTTCGTGACGCTGCCGTTCAGCCACCGGCTGATCATCGCGGACATGAACGTGGGCATCTTCTTCATCATCGCGGTGACCGCGCTGATCGTGGTCGGCATCATCATGTCCGGCTGGTCTTCCAACTCGAAGTGGTCGATGTTCGGCGCCATCCGCAGCGCGGCGCAGATCATCTCCTACGAGATCCCCGGCGGCATGGCGCTCATGATCCCGGTGCTGCTCGCGGGGACGCTCTCCACGCAGGGAATCATCCGCGCGCAGGGCGGGTGGCCCTGGCAGTGGTTCGTGTTCGACAACCCCGCCGCCTTCGCCGCCTTCTTCATCTACTTCATCAGCGCGCTCGCCGAGGGCAACCGCACGCCCTTCGATCTGCCCGAGGCCGAGAGCGAGCTGGTGAGCGGCTACAACACCGAGTACAGCGGGATGCGCTTCTCCTACTTCTTCCTCGTCGAGTGGGGGAACATGTGGGTGATGAGCGCGCTCGCCACGACCATGTTCCTCGGCGGGTGGCAGATCCCGGGCATCTCGGCCGCCCAGCTCGACGCGATGAGCGGAGGCCGGGCGGTGGCGTTCGAGCTGCTCTCGCTCGCCATCTTCGTGGGAAAGACCCTCTTCTGGGTGTTCGTGGTGATGTGGCTGCGCTGGACTCTGCCGCGCATCCGCGTCGATCAGATGATGAACGTGTGCTGGAAGTACCTGGTGCCGGTGAGCTTCGCCGCCGTGCTCTTCGTCGCCGGGTGGATGCTGGTGGTCCGCGCCGCGCCTGCGGTCGGCACGGTCACGCACTGGATCATGTTCCTCGCCGCCGGGGTCCTGCCCGCGGGCTTCTTCATCAACCGCGTCTTCCGGAACATCCGCGACACGGGCGACCGGTTCGACTTCACTTCCAACTGGTAGGGGACCCAAGGTGGCCGAGAACGTCACGACCCAGCGCGGAGGAGCCAGCTTTGCTGGCGACGGGCCGGAGCCGAAGGCGAAGGCATCGGTGACCCCCGGAGCGATCGGCGCGTACGTGAAGAACGTGCGCACCACGGCGAAGAGCTTCTGGGAAGGCATGAGCGTCACGCTCAGCTACATGTTCCGCAAGCCGATCACCACCCAGTACCCGGACCGGGTGCCGGTGCCGGTGCGCGACACGATCCCGCCGCGTTACCGGGGCTTCCTCGAAGTCGACATGGACATCTGCACGGCGTGCCAGGCGTGCGAGCGAGCCTGCCCCATCGCCGTGATCAACATCGACATCTTGAAGGGCGATGGGAAGACGACGCCCAAGATGCGCATGGAGCGGTTCGACATCGACATCGGCAAGTGCATGTACTGCGGGCTCTGCGTCGAGCCTTGCCCCACCGGCGCCATCCAGCACACGCGCGAGTTCGAAGGCGCGGTCATGCACTTCAACAACCTCACGCTGCGCTTCGTGCCCGACCCGCTGGTGCCGGCGGTGCCCTACAAGCCGCCCAAGGGATCCGACTCATTCCCGCGCAAGTCGCTCGGCGAGATCACCCGCAAGCTGATCGCCGCCTGGGACGCGCCGCCTCCCCCGTTCCCCACCAAGGAGCAGCTCGAGGGGGACAAGGGCGCCGCGCACGGCAAGCCCAAGCCGGCGGGGCTCGACCCGACCGCGATGGGCCGGCAGCTCGCCGCCAAGGCGCTGCAGGTCAAGGAGGACAAGCCCAAGCTGGCCAAGGTCTTCGAGGAGGCGATGGCTGGCACCGACTGCGGCGACTGCGGCTACGCCGACTGCAAGGGCTACTCCGAGGGGCTCGCGTTCGGGAAGGACTTCAGCCCGGAGAAGTGCGCGCCGGGAGGCGCCGACTCGAAGGCGATGCTGGAGACGATCCTGGTCTCGCTCAAGTCCGGCAAGGTCCCCGAGGCGCCCGCCGCCGAAGCTCCGCCACCCGCGGAGGCGAAGGCGCCCGCGGCCGAGACGCCGCCGCCGGCCGCCGAGGCCCCGCCGCCGGCCGCCGCGCCCGCTCCAGGCGCGGACGCGGAAGCACCGCCGCCGGCGACCCCGGACCCCGGCGATCGCGGGCCGCTACGATGAGCCGTAGCTCTTCAAGATCATGCTAGGCACCAAACCTCCTCCGAAGTAGAGTCCGGCCGCGCGAGGGGTCACAACTTGGCTGACGTTCCGGAGATCAGACCCGCGGATCCGCGCCGATCCCTGCCGCGCGCGCGCGAGCCGCGCCG
>DASWGI010000347.1:0-8464 GCA_036393835.1 Myxococcales bacterium
GGGATCGATGAGATCCTGCAAAGGCTTGCCGTACAGGAACTCCATGACGAAGTAGTGCCGGTTGTCGTCGGTGACGTTGAGGTAGAGGATCTTGAGGATGTTGTCGTGGCCGATGACGTTGACCGCGCGCGCCTCGTTGAAAAAGCGGTCGACGATCTTCTCGTCGTGCGAGTATTGCGGGTGGAGGAACTTGATCGCGACCTTCGAGCCGATCGCCGGATGCTCGGCCATGTAGACCGAGCCCATTCCGCCCTTCCCGAGCAGCTTGACCACGCGGTAGGAGCCGACGATGTGCCCGATCAGGTCGTCGGCCACGCCGTCGGTCAGGCTGACGCCGTCCTCCGGGCAGTGCAGGACGTCGTCGTCGTAGGTGTTGTGGCAGTCGGGGCAGGTGCGGGACACAGGAACTCCAGTTGAATCGCCAGGCTGAACTGCTGTCAAGCAACCGCCCGCGCCTTTTTGGGCGGGGTATGCTGGGGGTGGGATGCGCTTCGCCAAGCTGCACGGTCTGGGAAACGATTTCGTCCTGCTCGACCTGCGCGGCCGGGCCGGGGCCGCGCCGCCGTCGCCGCAGCGCGCCACGGAACTGTGCGATCGCCATCGGGGAATCGGGGCGGACGGTGTCCTGACGCTGCTCGACGGCGACCGGTTCGTGATCCACAACGCGGACGGGTCCGCGCCGGAGATGTGCGGAAACGGCGCGCGCTGTGCGGCGCTGTGGATCGCCACCGGCGGAGGTGCGCGGCCCGCGCGCGCGCGCGTCGTGCTGCAGACCGACGCGGGGCCGCGGCCCTGCGCGGTGGAGGCCGAGTCGGGCTCCTTCGGCCAGGTCGAGGTCGAGATGGGCGAGGCCGAGGTGGGCGCCCCGCGCGAGCTGCCCGGGGGCTTCACCGCGGTGCCGGTCTCGACGGGCAATCCGCACCGCGTGGTCTTCACCGAAGGCGAGCTTCGCGTCCTGGCCGCGCGCCACGGGGCCGCGCTCTGCCGCGCGGAGGATGCGAACATCGAGTTCGTCTCTCGCGTCGGGCCGGCGCGCTACGCCGCGGTCGTCTGGGAGCGCGGCGCAGGACTCACCCAGGCCTGCGGCACCGGCGCCTGCGCCGTCGCCGCGGCGGCCTTTGCCCGGGGCGACGTGGATCCGTCCGCCGAAGTCATCGTCGAGCTGCCCGGCGGCGCCCTCTCCATCCACCGCGATCCATTGACCGGCCACCTTCTCATGCGCGGCCCCGCCCAGCTCGTCTTCACCGGCACCCTCCCCGACTGACCCCCCGCTATCGCAGCCTAAAAGACGAACGCGGAGGCGCGGAGACGCGGAGGTGTCGTTCAAAAAGAAAAAAGAGAAGACTCCGCGCCTCCGCGCCTCCGCGTTGATCTTTTGGTCCCAGCTCGCGTCCGGATGCGCAGGCGGCACTGCTAGCGCGGCACGCTCGGTGCCGCGGTGCCAGCGTCAGGAGCGAGGGCGCGCTGTCTTGGAGCGGTGGGCTGGCGCGGAGGAGAGGTCGGAGGCGGTGTCGAAGGGGTGGGGTGGGGTTTGGATTGGGAGGCGTCTTCGAGGAGGCCCTGGATGCCTTCCAATTCGCGGAGGAGGGGGCCGGCTTCGAGGGCGTGCTCGCCGCCGCCCTCCTCGACGGATTGGAGCTTGCGGCGCGCGGAGAGGACCAGCTTCGCGGCCTGGAGCAACTCCTGCCGGGCGGCGGTGAACGCCAGCTCGCCGCGCAGTCCGGCGAGCTGCTGGTGCTGCTCGGCGGTGAGGCCAGGCAACGCGCTCGCGCGATCGACCAGCCGCCCCGCTTCGGCGATCGACTTCTCCTCGCCCTTCTGCGCGTCCCCGCGCGCCCAGGGCACCACCAGATCGAAGAGCGCCCGATCGAGCGCCGTCTGGTCGTCGAACTCCTGCTCGGAGACCTTGGCGCCCTGCGGGATCGGGATCGGCCCGTAGACCTTGCCGAGCTGCGGGTCGTCGGCCGCGATGTTCGCCATCCCCAGCGGGAAGAAGCGGCCCTTGGAGATGGTGAGGACCGACTCGTCCGGCCGCCAGGCGAAGCGGCGCAGGTTGCGCTCCGACGCGAGCCACCACACCGCGGCGAGGAGGCCCAGCACCAGCAGCCAGAGGACCAGCTTCGAGAGACCGCCGCCACGGCGCGCGGGCTGCGTCTGCGTGTCGGCCATCGCGCTCAGGCCCCCTTCAGCGCGCCGATGAACGGCAGGTTGCGGTACTTCTCGCCCGCGTCGAGCCCGTAGCCGACCACGAACAGGTCCGGCACGGTGAACCCCAGGTACTGGATGGGGATGCGCGTGCGCAGGCGCGACGGCTTCTGCAGGAGCGCGCAGATCTTCACCGACGCGGGCCGCCGGGTGGAGAAGTTGTCGAGGAGGTACCGCATGGTGAGGCCGGTGTCGACGATGTCCTCCACGATGAGCACGTGCTTGCCCTCGATGGGCCGCGTCAGATCCGAGGTGATCTTCACCACGCCCGAGCTCTCGGTCTCCTCGCCGTAGCTGGAGAGCCCGATGAAGTCGACCGAGAGCGGCAGATCGATCAGGCGCGCCAGGTCGCTGACGAACACGAACGCGCCCTTGAGGACGCCGACCAGCACCAGCTCCTTGCCCCGGTGGTCGCGCTCGATCTCCGCGGCCATCTCCCGGACGCGGCCGGCGATCTGCTGCTGCGTGTACAGGACCTCGAGCTCGTCGCCCAGCTTCATCGGATCTCCTCGGGACTCACACGTACGCGTTGTTCATCAGCTCGCCGAATCCGCCGCCACCCGGCACGATGTACTGCCGATCGTCCAGCCCGCGCTCCCGCTCCCACAACGTCCCAGGGACGGTGTCGAAGACCTCGGGCGGCGAGAGCCCGCGGTCGAGGCGCAGGGCGTAGATCAGCGTCCCGGGGTGCTGCGCGGTGACGCGCTTCACGTACTCGGGAGTGACGATGAGGTGCGCGGCGATCACCTTGCGCGGCGACCCCACGACCTGCGTCTTGTAAGCGTCGAGGGCGGTGCAGATGGAGCCGCCCGTAGCGCCCATCGGATCGGGGAAGAGCAGGATGGCGTCGTCCACGTCGCCGCCGATCTTGCTGCCCGAGATGCGTGCGCCGATCACCTTGGACGCCTCGTCCATCACGCGGGCCATGACGAAGTGGTCCTGCCGGACCAGGCGCGGGTCGAGCAGCGTGTTGAGGAAGTCGTAGGTGATCTGCGAGGGCAAGGTGCCGGCGCGCGCGATGTTCACCGTGATGACGCGCACCTCCGGGTCGATGGTCTCGCCGTGGAACACCCCGTGCGGGGTGTGGTCGATCATGCGGGTGGGAGTGGCGGCCGCGCGCCGCGGGAACTCCGCGTTGACGACGACCCGGAGCAGGTCGCGGTACAGCTCGCCGACCAGGCGGTTGATGTCCGGCTGGTTGGTCCCCTTGGCGCACAGCCTGGCCAGCTGCGTGAGCGCGAGAGGCTCGGCGAGCACGTGCACCGAGGGGCCATAGCGGTGCGGCATCTCCGGCGCGCGGTACGGGATCTCGTCGTACGCGTGGTCGCGCATGAACAGCCTCCCTCAGCTCCCCTGGGGCCCGGCTCGCTTCACGAAGGGGAACAGCTCCTGCTCGGGCGGCGCGGTGGCGGGCTGCGGCTCGGGCGAGAAGCACTTGCGGCAGCGCGGCTCGTACGCCTCCGCGGCGCCCACCACCACGCGGTCGTCGGCGGGGACGGTGCGCTGCGAGCGGCCCGCGGGCGCGCCGCACACCATGCAGATGGCCAGCTCCTTGGTGACGTACTCCGCCTCGGCGAGGAGCTGCGGCATCGGCTCGAACGGGGCGCCGCGATAGTCCTGGTCGAGCCCGGCGACGATCACGCGCAGCCCGCGCTCGACGAGCGCCCGGCACACCTCGACCGCCTGGGGACCGAGGAACTGCACCTCGTCGATGCCCACCACCTCGGCGGCGGGATCGAGCTGCTCGAGGATCTGTGGCGCGGTGTCCACCACCGTGGAGACGATCCTCCACTGCGAGTGGCTGACCACGGCGTCGGGGTCGTAGCGCGAGTCGACCCGGGGCTTGAACACCTGCACCTTCCGCCGGGCGATCACGGCCCGCGTGACGCGGCGGATCAGCTCCTCGGTCTTCCCCGAGAACATCGGCCCGCAGATGACCTCCAGCGTGCCCATCAGCGGGGCGACCCTCCCTCGGCGCCGCCGGCCGGCGTCCTGCCACGATCGCGTCGGAACCGGAGCGACAGGCTCGCGTCGACGCCGTCGGGCACCGGCCGCGCCAGGAGCACCGCGTCGCGCAGCGCGGCCATCCGGTCCGCGACCATCCGGGCCCCGGCGCCCACCATGCCGCCTTCTCCCTCGGCGGCGGCCTGCAGCGAGCGCAACAGGCCCTGCACGTCGAACCACCCGACCTGGTCGCGCGGCGAATCGAAGCCGGAGACGCCGGCCTCTTTCAACTGGTCGCTCAGTGTCCGGGAGCCCGCCTCGGGCGCGAGGGCAAGCCCGATGGGGCCGAGCTGCGAGGGACGCGGAGGAGGTGGCGCGCGGCGGCGGCGTCCCCGGCGGGGCGGCGGCGCCGGCTCGGGCTCCTCCTCGTCCTGGGGCAGGCCGCCGACGGCGAAGTAGAAGAACCCGTCCTTCACCGCGGCCATCGCCGCCCCGCCGCCGAGCTTCCACAGAGTCGTGCCTCCGATCGGCACGCGCTGGGCCGGGCTCACTTTCCGATCGATGGCCTGCTGCAGCGTGCGCGCCCGCTCCGGCGCGAGCTCCGCGGCGACCAGGAAGCCCGAGCGGTCGAAGGCGCCCACCTCCTCGCCCAGCACCGCCTCGAGGAGCGCGGCGGCATCGAGGTACAGCGCGATGCCGAAGTTGCCGGTGAAGGCCGGCAGGAGGTCCGTCTCTAGATTCAGGCCGGTCAGCTCCTCGGCGCGCTCGCGCGCGCGGTTGGCGTCCGCCTGGCTCGCCTTGAGCAGCTCGCGCCAGAGGGCGTCCGGCCGGCCGGACACCTTCACGTACGCGGCCGGACCTCTGGGGAGCCGGGCGGCGAGGTCGGGCGGCGGCTTGAGCGGCTTGAACGTCTTCTGCAGCTCCTCGCCGGACAGGCGGCGCGGCTGCGCGAAGAGCTTCATCTGCAGGGCTTCCGGACCGTCGAGGAGCGAGAAGGCGGCGAGGCCGAGCTGCGTGGCGAAGCGGCCCTGCCCGTCCTTCTCCGACGGCCGCGAGAAGAACACCGCGTCGCCCTGGCCCACGTGCTCGAGCGCGAGCTGCCAGCCGGGATCCGCGGCCAGGCCGCCCGCAGGCGGAAGCGCGATCACGCCGCGCAGCGCGAGCGTCGGATCGGTGAGCCCCGGCAGGCGCAGGTACAGGTACCCGTACCGGAGCACCACCGCGACCTGCTCGCCGCCGCGCCCCGCGCCGAGCAGCACCGGCACCCCGTTCTGCGTCCGGGTATCGGTGAGCTGGAAGGGCCCGCCGGCGAACCGCCCCTCGGAGGCGCGCGAGAGCAGGCGCTTCACCGCCGCGAGCGCCTTCGCGTCGTCGCTGGAGCCGACAGCGGCCACCAGTGCCTCGGGATCCTGCGGGACGGTGAACAGCGCCAGGCCCTCGTCAGGATCGAAGCCGTTCTCCTGCGCCGCGCGGGCGTCGAGCGCGTCGAATCCGAGCGCATCGGACAGCTCGGCCGCGGTCTCCTCGAAGACGTCGCTCAGCGCGAGCTTCGCCGCGGTCGCCCGGTGCACGTTGACGCGCTCCCACGGACGCTCCTGCACCCAGGCGGCGCGCACGTCGACCGGCACCGCCGCGGGCACGGGCCGGCGCAGCACCGTCGCCTTCGCGCTCGCGCTCCGCTTCTGCCCGTCGGCGTCCACCACCGTCTCGGTGACGCGGTACATGCCCGCGCGCGGGAAGGCGTGCTCCACGCGCGCTCCCTCGACGGGCGGCGTGCCGTCGCCGAAGTCCCAGATCACGCGGGTGCCCTTCGGCAGGTCCTGATCGGACCCGTACGCGACCGGCACTCCGGAGACGACGGTCCGGTCCTCGCCCGGCGCCGGCGCCACGTGCCGGGCGCAGGCCGCGCACAAGAGCAGCGCCCCCCAGGCGAGTCGGCTCGGCATGGCGCTCCCATCTACCACAAGGCGGCGTCCCTGCCCGGCTCGTTCGGCCGCGCTCGGGATGCCGCTAGAACTGCATCAGGACGTTGGCGTTGGCGCCGCCGAAGCGGGCGTTGCGGATTTCCCAGGAGAGGAGCGCGCGAAGCGAGAGCGGGCCCAGGGACACATCGCACGAGCCGTACAGCTTGTCCTCGTAGGGAGCCGAGTCCACGGCGGGGCCAACGCCGGTCCGCCGCAGCACCGGGAGGGCCAGCGCGTAGCCCAGCTCCCAGAGGGCGCTCCCGTCGTCCCGCTGCGCGGCGATCCGCGCGCCCGGTTCGCGCCGGGTGAGGCGGTAGGGGACTCCGTCGTCGTCGCCGAGCGCCTCGCCGGTGAGCGCCCGCAATCCGAGCCGGGGGCGCCAGCGCGTTCCGGCGAGAGGCGGCAGCAGGCCGTCGAGCCGCAGCGTCGCGACCGTCTGGCGCAGCGCCGAGGACGCGCCCAGCTGGGTGCGCGCCTCGTGGGTGCGGAGGACGTCGAGCCGCGCGTCCAGCTCCAGCGCGGGCACGGCGTAGCGGCCGTGGAGCGACAACTCGCGCCGGGAGCCTGCCTCGAACGTGACGAGGGGCGCGCCGGGAAAGCTCGTCTCGCTTTCGGTGGTGGCGTCGACGGACCCGGCGACCGACCAGGCGCCCTCCTCCCAGCGCCCCTGCGCCTGCGCGTGCAGCACCGGCGAGGCGCGCGTCCCCCCGTCGAGGTTGGTCCGGTTGTAGAGGAACTGGTCGGCGACGACGCGGGCGAGCAGGTACCGGCGGCGCGACGCGCTGGCGACCAGCACGCTGCCTCCCACGCCGTAGTCCTGCTTCCTCGCCGCCGGGACCCCGGAGGCGCCGAGCCAGAGCCCCGGGGCGACGTTCACCAGGAGGTCGGCCACCGCGCGCGTCACCCGGCCTTGCGAATCGCGGTCGTTGCGCAGCTCCGCGTGGAGCGAGAAGCGCGAGGCGAGGTCGAGGTTCACCACTCCGCGCTCGACCGCGTCGTATTCGCCGCCCTCGATGCTGCCGAGGTCGATCCAGGCGTTCCCGCGCTGCGCGAGCTGCCCGGCTTCCCACTGCGCCAGGCGGGCCGGCGTGAGCTGATACGTGTCGTCGTGCAGGTAGAACATCGGGTCGTCGAGCGCGCCGGCGGAGGCGGCGCACGCGGCGAGCGCGCCGAGCAGGACGGCGCGCATCAGAAGATCACCTCGAGCCCGCCGCTGAAGCCTCCGAAACCGCCGGTGGTCACCTGGTGGCTGATGAGGAAGTGCAGCCGCACGCGTTCCCGCGGCGCCCAGCGGGCGGTGCCGTACGCTTTGTCGCCCCACTGGTCGAGCGAGGCGCCCGAGAGTTCCTGCGCGCTGTGGATCCGGACGTAACCGGCCTCGAAGGTCCACTCCTCGAGGGGGGTCCAGACCGCGCCCAGGCGGCCGCCCAGGTCCCAGCGCGAGAAGCCGTACCGGGCGCCCGCGTCGAGGCCTCGCGCCCGTTCCCTCCACCCGAGCGCGACCGCGCGCAGCGCGAGCCGCGGGAGCACCGGCGCGAGCAGGTACGCCCGCGCGTACGCGAACCCGCGCCGCAAGGCGCTCTCCGCTCCCTGCTCGGTGCGCGCAGCGTCGAGGCGCCGCGCGGTCACCCGCACCCCGGCCGCGCTGCCCCGCTCCGCCCAGCGCAGGTGCGCCTCGACGTCGCTGCGCTGATCCGAGGTGGCCTGCACGCCTTGCGGGGGAACCGCGGCATAGCGCACCTCGCTGCTCGTCCCCAGGTCGGCGCGGGCCCACGCGGAAAACGGTCCGCTCGCCCAGCGCCCCTCCGCCTGCGCCCGCCAGACCGGCGAATCGCGCCGGGCTCCGGAGGAGTTCTGCACGTTGAAGAAGGCCGCCTCGTCGAGGAGCCGCAGCACCGCGTAGCGCGTCCGATCGGCGCTGGTCAGCAGGAGAGCGCCG
This sequence comes from Myxococcales bacterium, assembly GCA_036393835.1. Taxonomy (GTDB): domain Bacteria; phylum Myxococcota; class Myxococcia; order Myxococcales; family 40CM-4-68-19; genus VBKO01. The sequence continues at coordinate 8,053 of DASWGI010000347.1, forward strand.
CCGATCGCGCTGTCCTGCTTGACCACGTCGGGGGTGCCGGACACGGCCAGCTCCACGCCGGGCGCGATGCGCAGCAGCACGTCGGCGGAGAAGCGCGCCACCTCCGCCTCGCGGGTGCGGTCGTCCTGCACGTCGAGGTGGAAGCCGAGCCAGGGCAGCGCGCGCAGGTTGGCCTGCGCCTCCTGGACGGCGAACAGCTCCTTGAGCGTCACGCTCCCCAGGTCGAGCCGGACCGCGTTGCCGGACCAGCGCGACTCCTCCCAGAGCGCCTGCTCCTCGGGAGCGAAGTCGTAGAGGTCGTATTCGATGGCCTTGAGCGGATCGAACAGCTCGTCGGGCGGAGCGGCGCGCGCCGCGCGGGCGAGCGCGGTCGCGAGAAGGACTGCGGCCGCGGCTCGCACGCGCCTCTCTT
>DASWGI010000348.1:0-5207 GCA_036393835.1 Myxococcales bacterium
AGTGAGCCGCGTGGGGATCGAACCCACGACCCTCGGCTTAAAAGGCCGGTGCTCTACCAGCTGAGCTAGCGGCTCGCGAGGGATGGTAGCACGGCGCTCCTCGCCGCGGCGGGCGATTTCGGACGCGTCGAGCGGGAGCGGGCAACTTGCTTGCGCACCCGGGCTACGTCCGGTAGCACCTCCGCGATGGGGACGCTGCTGAACGTCGAGGGGCGCCTGGTCCCGCCCGAGCAGGCCTTCGTGCCGGTCATGGACCGCGGGTTCCTTTACGGCGACTCGGTCTACGAGGTCGTGCGCACCTATGGCGGCCGCGTGTTCGAGCTGGGCCGCCACCTCGACCGGATGGAGCGGTCCGCGGCGCGCATCGGGCTGTCGCTCCCGCCCCGCGCGCGCCTGGAGTCCGAGCTGTTCCGGACCATGGACGCCGCCGGGAACCCCGAGTCGTACGCGCGGATCATCGTCACGCGCGGCGAAGGGCGATTCGGCCTCTCGCCACACCTGGCGGAGGGGCTGAACCGGCTGATCGTCATCGTCCGCCCGCTCGAGCCGCCGGCCCCGGAGCAGTACGACCGCGGCCTGCAGATGGCGGTGACGCGCATGCGGCGCAACCCGCCGCAGGCGCTCGATCCGGCGCTCAAGACGGGCAACTACCTGAACAGCGCGCTCGCGCTGCGCGAGTCGCACGCCGCCGGCGCCGACGACGCGCTGCTGCTCGATCTGCGCGGGCAGGTGACCGAGGCCTCGACGTCGAACGTCTTCTTCGTGCAGGACGGGGTCGTCGTCACGCCTCCGCTCGCCCTCGGAATGCTGGAGGGCGTCACGCGCGGGCTGGTGATCGAGATCGCGCGCGGCGAGGGCCTCCTGGTCCGCGAAGAGCCGCACGGCCCGGAGGCGCTCGCGGCGGCGGACGAGGTCTTCGTCACCAGCACAATCCGCGAGGTGATGCCGGTGACCTCGCTCCTGCTGCTCGACGGTGAGAAGCCCGACCGCCGCGTCGTCGCGGGCGGCAAGCCGGGTCCGATCACGCGGCGCCTGCACGCGGCGTTCCGGCGTTACGTGGAGCGCACCCACCGGCGATGACGACGCGCCGGACCTTCTTCGCCTGGGCGGCCGGCGCGCTCGCCGCGTGCGCGCGGGCGGTGCGCCGCGAGCCGTCGGAGCCGCCGGCCACATCCGCCTCGCCCTCGACCTCCAACTCGCCCTCGCCCTCGACCTCCGACTCGACCTCGACCTCGACCCCGACCCCGACCTCGACCTCGACCCCGACCTCGACCTCGACCTCGACCTCGACCTCGACCTCGACCTCGACCTCGACCTCGACCGATGCACCGGACGCCGGCGAGGTTCCCGCGCCTGAGCTGTCCCCGCCGGAGCCCCCCTCCGACCTCTTCGCCGGCGCCCCCGCCGCCGACGATCCCCTCGAGCACCTCTACTCGCGCCGCCTCTCCTTCGAGGAAGGACAGCCGCTCGTCACCGTCCGCGTCGCCGAGGGCCGCCGCGAGATGGTGGTCTCCGCCCGCGGTCCGCTCACCGTGCGAGCCCGCGCCGCCGACGGCACCGCTCCCGAAGCGACGCTCGACGGCGCGGAAGGGCCGTGGACGGTGCGGCTCGTCTCCGGCCGCCCGGGCGTGGGCGCCACCTGGGTCGAGCTGGAGGAGCTGCGCTTCTCCGACAAGGCCGGCCTCGATCGGGCGCGCGCGGAGTGGGCCTCCCGGGGAGTTCCGACGCGCGCCACCACCGTCGGACAGGTCTACGGGATCGCGGGGCACGTGGTGGACACGCGCCGCCATGCGCTGCTCGCCGACGGCGACTCGACCGAAGCCGGCGCGCGCGCCCAGGTGGAGAGGATCGCCGCGCGCTTCCCCGCCGTCCACCCGCAGCTCTTCCGCGAGCTGGCCGCGCGCCCCTCGGGCCGCATCGAGCTGCTGGACGCGTCGGGCGCCGTGCGCGCCACGGGCGAGTCCGCGCTCGAGCTGCGCGCTCCCGCCGGGCTGTCGGTCGCGCAGGTCGAGTTCGGGATGGGATATTCGTTCCACGGGTTCGAGACGCGCGCCTATCCCGGGCGCCTGTACGCGACCGTCGATCCGCGTGGGCTCCTCGCGCTGGTGGCGGCGGTGCCGATGGAGCGGCTGGTGAAGGGCGTGGTGCCGAGCGAGATCTTCGCCACCGCACACGTCGAGGCGCTCAAGGCGCAGGCGGTGACGGCGCGCGGTGAAGTGCTCGCCAAGGTCGGCGCCCGACACCTGGGCGACCCGTACCTCCTGTGCGCCGAGCAGCACTGCCAGGTCTACAAGGGCACGGGTGCGGAGACGCGCGCCACCGACGCGGCGGTGGACTCGACCCGCGGGGAGGCGCTGTTCGCGCGCGTCAGCGGAGAGCCGTTCGACGAAGGGCCCGGCGAAGTGAGCCGGCTGGTCGACTCGGTGTACTCCGCGGTCTGCGGCGGCTACACGGAGGACAACGAGTCGGTCTGGGGTGGGCCGGCGGATCCGTCGCTGCGCGGGCGGCCCGACTTCGACCCGCGGGCGCCGGGGATGTCGACGTTCGCCTCCGGCGTCGGGGCCGCGCTCGTGTCGCGCTTCGTGCGCCTCCCGTCCGTTCCCAGCTACTGCGCGCTCGTCGCGCCGCCGGCCAAGGTCCGGTGGCGCAGGCGTTTCCGGCAGGACGAGGTCGATGCCCTGTGCTCCGGGCTGGGCGTCGGGAAGGTCCGTTCCCTCTCGGTCGAAGGTCGCGGGGTCTCGGGCCGCGCCCGGGCGCTGCGCGTTACGGGCAGCGCGGGAATGGCGAGGGTCGGCAGCGAACTGGCCATCCGCCGGCTGTTCCGCAATCTCGAGAGCGGGATGTTCGTGGTGGAACGCGCCGGCTCCGACTGGTTGTTCGTCGGAGGCGGCTGGGGCCATGGGAGCGGAATGTGCCAGATGGGCGCGATGGGCCGCGCGCTGCGCGGCTTCGGCTACCGCGACATCCTCGGCTGGTACTACTCCGGCGCCGGACCTGAGAAAATATACTGACATCAATGACTTGCGCCCACGCCTGCGGGCAGCTCCGGGCCGGAAGGGGCGGGCGCCGCCACGGGTTGTGGAGAACGTGCCCGCAGCCCCCTCGCCGACATCCCGTGGTGCTCGCCCGGCGGGCCGCCGGGCGGCCGGCGCGCGGACCGCGGGTCGACATCCGGCTCGAGGGCGATCTTTCGGGCGCCGCGCCAAGGGTTACAATGGCGGGCGGATGTCCCCGCTGCCGCACAGGCCGGTCCGGCGGCGCAGCCGGCTGACGATCGCGCTCGCGGTCTCGCTAGGGCTGCACCTCCTGCTCCTGCCCTGGATCGCCAAGGACGCCGTGTTCCACCTCCCGGCGCAGGTGCGCCGCACGGCGGTCGGCCTGGTCGCCACGCCGCGCAGCCAGGTACAGCACGCGCAGCGCGGGCCGCCCAACTCGGCGCCGTCCGCCGGCCGGTCCTCGCCGGACCTCTCTCCCCAGCTGCCGCCCGCGCTGGAGCAGGAGAAGGTCAAGCAGCCCGAGAAGATGGAGGGACAGGTCGTCGCGCTGGGCGAACCGAAGGACGAGCGGCCGCCGGACAAGCCGACCAAATACCTGAGCGAGCACGACAGCCGGGTGCTGAAGGAGACGAGGGCGAAGGAGACCTCGGCGTTCTTCAAGAACGCGCTCTCGAAGGTGCAGCGCGAGGGAAAAAACGAGGCGGCCAAGCCCAAGAAAGAGGCCGCGGCGCCGAGCGCGGTGCAGATGGGGCAGAACGGCGGAGTGAAGCCGCAGCCCGACCGCAGCGTGGCGAAAGCCGAGATGCCCAAGCAGGACCACGTGCAGGGGCTGCATCTCGAAAAGGCGCCTGACGGCAGCGTCAACGATCGCTCCGGGCGCGAGTCGCTCGTGGGCAGCGGCCGCGCGCTCGCGATGGCGGACCCGTCCACGCAGCGCCCTCCGGGGCAGCAGGGTCCGGAAGGGACGCCGGGCCTGCAGCCTGGGACGCCGGGGAAGCACGGCCCGCTCACGCTCACCCTGGATCGCCCGGGCGAGGCGCTCGGCCCGGTGGCGGGTGGCCCCATGATCGACGATCTGCGCGGCGTCGAGGAAGGCGACGAGACGCTGCTGAACAGCCGCAGCTTCCGCTACGCGGGATTCATGAACCGCGTGAAGGAGACGGTGGGCCGGATCTGGAGCACGCAGGTGGTGGACGAGTCGGCCCGGCGGGATCCCACCGGCTCCATCTACTTGTGGAAGGACCGCCGCACCCTGGTCGAGTTCACCATCGACCAGAAGGGCGATTTGAAGGACGTGCACGTGACGCTCTCGTCGGGCGTGGACTACCTCGACCACGTGGCGCTCGACGCGTTCAAGCGCGCAGAGAGGTTCCCCAACCCGCCACCGGGCCTGTTCGCGGCGGACGGCACCGCCACGATAGGCTTCGGATTCGTGCTCACGCTGGAGCGCGGCTTCCGTATGCGCCTTGGGCCTGCCTACCTGCCGAACTCGCCCGCGCAGCGCGGGTACTGAACCCGACAGACGGAGCAGGACCGGAGGGCGAGCAGGCGGCTGCCCGCTTGCTTCCGCGGCGGAAATGTCCGCACCGCGCCGGCCGTTGAAGAAGCCGTGCTGGCAAGCCATCGAACCATCGTGAAGGAGGTCACCATGCGGAAGTTCCTCACCGCGGTCCCCCTGGTTGCGGTCCTCGCCGCTTGCGCCACGCCGGGCACGCGGACGGCGGTCGGCGCCGCGGGCGGCGCGGGCATCGGCGCGGGCGTCGGCGCGGTCGCGGGCGGCTGGAAGGGCGCGGCGATCGGCGCGGCCATCGGCGGCATCGCCGGCGGGGCCGCCGGGAACTACCTCGACAAGCAAGCGCAGGAGCTGAAGGAGGTAGCGGAGAACACCAAGCGCACCGAGGACGGCATCCTGGTAGATCTCAAATCCAAGCTGCTCTTCAACAGCGACAGCGCGGTGCTCAAGCCGGAAGCGGTGGAGCAGATCGCCAAGCTGGGCGACATCCTGGCGAAGTACCCGGAGGACCGCATCCGGGTGCAGGGCCACACCGACTCGACCGGCTCCATCTCGCACAACGAAGAGCTGTCGATGCGCCGGGCGCAGTCGGTGCGCGAGGTGCTGGTCAGCCGCGGCGTGAAGCCCGGCCAGATGCTGGTCGAGGGCGTCGGCGAGGCCCGCCCCATCGCGGACAACACGACCTCCGCCGGCCGCGC
>DASWGI010000349.1:0-3847 GCA_036393835.1 Myxococcales bacterium
ACGGAGTCGAGCGTGCCGCGGATGATGTGGTAGCGCACGCCCGGCAGGTCCTTCACGCGGCCGCCGCGGATCATCACCACCGAGTGCTCCTGCAGGTTGTGGCCCACGCCCGGGATGTAGCTGGTGACCTCCATCCCGTTGGTGAGCCGCACGCGCGCCACCTTGCGCAGCGCCGAGTTCGGCTTCTTGGGAGTGGTGGTGTAGACGCGGGTGCACACGCCGCGCTTCTGCGGGCAGCGGGTCATCGCGGGCGCCTTGCCCTTGTAGACCACCTTCTCGCGCCCCTTGCGGATGAGCTGGCTGATCGTCGGCATCAGTGCCTTTCAACGCACGAGCCGCCCCGGGAAATGCCCGCGGCGGCCTGGAAACAAAAGGGGCCCTGGCCCCACCGGGGCCGAAAGGGCGCGCCATGATAGCGGCGAGTCGCGCTGTGTCAAGCTGGACCGGGCGAGCCGGCATGCGGGTCCGTTTTTGCGCCCCGCGGCGCGGCCCGGGTATCCTGCCGGCCGCTCGCGGACACACGAAGGGATCGACCGCATGGACTCGTGGCCCTCGAAGAAGCAGCTCGGGTGAAGTCCCGGCTCACGCTGGTCGACTGCCTCGGCATCGGCATCAACGGGATCATCGGAAGCGGCATCTTCCTGCTGCCCGCGCGCGTGTTCGCGCACGCCGGCGGGCTCGCCTGGGCCTCCTGGTTCGCCGTGGGCGGGGTGTGCCTCCTGGTCGGGCTCTGCTTCGGCGAGGCGGCTTCCGGGACCGAGCGCAGCGGCGGACCGTACGCGTATGCCCGCGCCGCCTTCGGCGACTGGGTCGGATTCGCGGTCGGCTGGATGGCCTTCGCCTCGGTGGTGCTCTCGTACGGAGCGGTGGCGCGCGCGCTCGGCCGGAACCTCTCCTACATCGTTCCCAGCCTCTCCGCGCCGCTCGCCCAAGGCGCGCTGGCGGCCGGGGTGGTCGCGGCGCTCGCGCTGCTCAACTGGCGCGGCGTCAAGCCGGGCGCGGTGGCGAGCGACGTCTTCAGCGGCGCGAAGCTCCTCCCCCTGCTCGGCTTCGTCGCCCTGGGCCTCTTCTTCGTCGACCCCCACCGCCTGGCCGTGCCGCCACCGAACGGCGAGTCGACCTGGACCGCGCTCCGCCTGGGAGGACTGGCCGGGCTCTTCGCCTGCACCGGATTCGAGTACGTCCCGGTCCCCGCCGGCGAGACCGACAACCCGCGCCGGAACGTGCCCCTCGCGTTGCTCGGGGCCTTGCTGGGCGCCATGCTGCTGTACGCGCTGGTCGAGATCGTCTTCATGGGAACCCATCCGGACCCCGCGCACGCCGACAAGCCGCTCGCCGAGGCCGCCGCCGCGTTCGCCGGGCCGTGGGCGGCGCGCCTCCTCACCGTCGGCGCCGCGGTGTCGTCGTTCGGCTTCTGCACCGGGGTGGCGCTCGTCGGCCCGCGATACCTGTCCGCTCTGGCGGACGACGGGCTCCTTCCGCCAGCGCTCGGCCGGCGCCATCCGAGGTTCGCCACCCCCGGCGTCGCGATCGTCGTGACGGCGGCCGTCACCATGACGCTGGTCCTGTGGGCGGACTTCGACCGACTCTCCGACCTCGGCAACGTGGCGGTGTTCGCGCAGTACCTCTCCACCTGCCTGGCCGTGCCGGTGCTCCGCTGGCTCCGGCCGGACATGCCGCGGCGCTTCCGGCTGCCGTTCGGCCTTCTGGTGCCCGCCGCCGCGACCGCGGGGTGCCTCCTGTTCCTCAAGGACATGAAGTGGGACGATCTGCGGTTCGCGCTGGTGACCCTCGCCTGCGGGCTCCTGCTGTTCGCCCTGCTGCGCCTGTCGCGACGCCCCGTTCCCGGCCGCGCTCCCTGAGGCAGCCGTTTCCTCGACGGATCCCGGTGGGCGGGTATCCTGCCCGGGATGCACCATCGCGCGGCCGGCGCGCTGCTCCTCGTGCTCGTAGCGCTGCCGGCGGGCGCACAGGCGCCCGAGGTGGACCTGTCGCTGTTCCGCCCGGCCAGCGGCGGCGACGGGACGATGGGCGTCGAGGGAGCGCGGCCGCTTCCGGAAGGCGCGGAGCCGATCGAGCTGCAGCTCCTGCTCGATTTCGCCTTGAACCCCGTGCGCGATCCGCTGGCGCGCGTCGACCGCCGCCTGGGCGGCTGGATCTCGATGCAGGGCCGCGTCGACCCGCGCATCTCGCTGTCGGTCCAGATCCCCGTCACCTTGCGCGAGGACGGCGACCTGGGTGCGCCGGGCTCGCCGTCGCCGGGTGCCGGGCTGGGCGACCTGCGCGTCGGCCTGCGCGCGGCGCTCCTGTCCACGCCGGGCCTCGCCGTCGCCGCGCAGGGCTCGCTGGAGCTCGCCACCTCGCAGGAGCAGGCGTTGACCGGCGACGGCCGCCTCGGAGTCGAGGCGCTGCTGTCGGCGGCGCGCCGCGTCTCCGATCGGGTGGAGCTGATCGGCAACGCGCTGGTTCGGTTCCGCCCGCCCCGCGATCTCGGCACGGCCCGGCTGGGTAGCCAGATCGGGCTGCGCGGCGCCGGAATCTACTCGGTGTCTCCGGCGTGGCGGGCGTACCTCGAGCTGGAGGCGCAGACCTCCGTGCGCGACTTGTCGGTCCTCACCGCGCCCGCGGAATGGCGGCTGGGCGTCCGCGCCTGCGCGCTCGGCCGGCTCGCGTTCGACGGCGCGGCGGGGACGCGCCTCGACGGGGCGCTCGGCGCGCCGGACCTGCGGTTCCTGGTCTCCGTCCGGTACACGCCCGCCGCCTGCGCGACCGCCGCCGCGGCACCCGAGCCGTCCGTCGACGCCCTTCTCGAGCAGCTCGCCGCCGCGCGGGCGCTGCGCGACGCGCTCGCCCGGGCCGAGGAGGAAGCGGCTGCCGGCGCCTCGCGCGCCGCGGTCCGCGACGGCCTGAAGGAGTCGGAGGACAAGGCGGCGGCGCTGGCGCGGAAGCTACGCGAGGCGGAGGAGCGCGACAGCGACGACGACGGCATCCCGGACGTGCTCGACAACTGCCCGTTCGAGAAGGGGCCGGTGATCAACCGCGGCTGCCCGATGTCGCGGCGGCAGAAAGTGGCGATGCGCGAGGACCGCATCGACATCCTCGAGAAGGTCCAGTTCGCGCCCGGCAGCGCCCGGATCCGCCCGCGCTCGTTCGCCATGCTGGACCAGGTGGTGAGCGTGCTGAAGACGCACCCGGACGTGGTGCGCGTGCAGGTCGAGGGGCACACCGATTCGACCGGCAGCGCCCGCACGAACACCGCGCTGTCACAGGCGCGCGCCGAGTCGGTCGTCGCCTACCTGGTCTCGCACGGCATCGAGCGGTCACGGCTGGAGGCGCGCGGTTTCGGCCCCTCCCGGCCGCTGGCCACCAACGTGACCCGGACCGGGCGCGAAGCGAACCGCCGGGTCGAGTTCCGCGTCCTGGAACGCAGGCCCCTCCTGGACACTGTGCCCGACGATCGCTGAACGAGCCGACCGCCGTGAGCCATGACCAAAAGACGAACGCGGAGGCGCGGAGGCGCGGAGACTGCATGGGCTCGCGGGAATTCGAAACCTCAGCGCCTCCGCGTCTCCGCGTTGATCTTTTTGTCGCTCTCGCGACTAGAAGGCCATCCGCTCGCAGCGGCACAGCTGGCAGGAGCGCTTCTCGTCGGCCTCGCACTTCAGGCCGCCGGAGGTGCACTGCGAGGCCATCTCCGAGTCGGGGCAGGCGGGCCGCTGCGCCGCCTCGGGCGCGTGCGCGCACCCGAAGAGGCAGAGGGCCGCGGCCAGCGCGAGAGCGATTCGCATGCGGGCCCGCTGCCCTATTCCTCGGCGCGCATGACCACCGGCGCAGGCGGTTCCGCCCC
>DASWGI010000350.1:0-7899 GCA_036393835.1 Myxococcales bacterium
CGAGTGTACCAGCGCCGCAAGATTCGACTCGTCCACACATGGGAGCACTCGCGGGCAGCAAGTAGGCCGTTTCCTACCTCACGAGGCGGCCGGCAGCCGCAGGCGGAATCGCGCGCCGGGCCCCTCTTCGAGGAGCTCGAGGGCGCCGCCGGCCTCCTCGGCGAGGGAGCGGCTGATGTAGAGGCCGAGGCCCGTCCCCGACTCGCGCCCGGTGCTGAACGGGCTGAAGAGCCGCGCGCGCAGCTCGGCCGGCACTCCCGGGCCGTCGTCCTCGACGATGGCTTCCACTCCCCCCTCGACCTGCGCCGTGGAGACGCGGATGCGCCCGTTTCCGCCGGCCACTGCCTCCAGGGCATTGCCCAGCAGGTTCCCGAAGATCTGCTCGAGCGCGATCTGATCGGCGCTCACCGGCGGCACTTTCGGCGAGAGATTTCGCTCCAGCGCCGCGCTCCGCTTCGCCGCCTCTGTCTCGAGAAGCGACCAGGCCGCCTCCACCGCCTGGTTGAGATCGCCGCGGGCGCCGGAACGCGGCGGACCCTGCCGCCGAGCGCGCTCCACGATGAGCTGGATGCGCTGTGCCTGGCGAACGATGGTCGCCGCACGCGCGCACACCGCGGGGTCCTCCGCGTGCGACTCGAGCAGGAGCTGGGCGCTGGTGCTGATGCCCGTCAGGGGCTGGCGCAGCTCGTGTGCCAACTGGGCCAGCAGCAGCGCGGCGTTCTTCTTGTCCGTCTTACCCATGCAGTCTCCTCAGGGACCGAGGTCGAGCCACCATGCCTCATAGCCGATGAAGATCGAAAGACCCTCGATCTCGCCGCGTACGGGGCCGGTCACCAGACGCGACGTGCCCAGGCTCACGCCCAGCTCAAGGCGCCCGCGCCCGAGCGAGAAGTCGAGCAGCGCGCTCGCGCGCACGCCCGGGCGCAGGCTGACGACCCGCTCCGTACCGCTCGCCCCGCTCGACGCGGAGGCCCAGGCGAAGGTGGGAACCGGGCCTGCTTCGACGGCGGCGCCCCACCTGCGCGCGAAGGGCAGCCGCCCGCGCAGCAAAAGGGGGACCGCCAGCGCGAAGAGGTGCCGCGAGATGTCCTGGGTAGCGCCGGCCAGGTCGGCCGTGATCCGATCGCGGTAGGGAAGCGCGTTCAGTCCGACAATCGCGGCGGTCTCGATGGGACCAAACTGGCGGCGAACGCCGATGCCGGCGCCAAACCGCGGTGCGCGCATCGCGCCCCCGTTTGACATGCCGCCGCCTTCCGCCCGCGCGAAGAGGAGCCACGCGTCCGGCGGCGGGTCGAACCCGATGTGGGTTCGCGCCAGGACCCGGCCGCCGGCTGCGACCCACGCGTCGGCGGCGCGGGCGCGCGGCGCCGCTTCCAGGTTCGCCTCCGCCATTCCCGAGGTCCCGGCGCGCAGCGGCCCTACCGTCCCGCCGTCGGCGGCGAGGGTGAAGCCCGAGGCGTCGAGCGCGTTCCCGAAGCGGTCGCGCACCAGCGCGCGGAGGCGAGCCGTGCGTTGGGCGGAGTCCGCGATCAGCTCGGCGCTGTATGCTTCGGCGGGGCCGAGCTTGATGCGGGCGACCGCGCGCGCCGTGTCGCCGGAGTGGACGGAGAGCTCGACCAGCGAGTCGCGCGAGACTTGCTGCGGAACCATCCCGCTGAGTGAGGCCGTCGCGCCTTCCCAGAGGACGCGCGCCGGAGCGCCGGCGAGCCAGGCCTCGAGCGGAACCCCGGAGAGCGCATTGCCCGAAGCGTCGCGCACGCCGGCGCGAACCGCCAGCTCCTCGCCGGCGCGCACCGGGGAAGCCGGCAGGTCCAGCGAGATTCGCGCGGGCGGGCCCAGCACCACCTCGATGGCCAGCTCGATGCGTCCCGCGGTCGGATCGTCCTCGACGTCGAGCGCGATGCGATCGCTCCCGGGCGCGCCCGGCGCCCGGTAGCGCGCAACCCACAGCCCCGGCCCTCGGGCGGCGGGTGCTTCAAGTGAACCGCGGCCCGCGGACGCCCGCACGGCAGCGCCCTCGGCGGGCGCTCCGTCGGGAGCGGCGAGCGCAACCGCCACGCGCACCTCGCCGCCCGCAACCACCCGGCTCGCCGAGGCGACCGCAGCCAGGCGTGGCAGCGAAGGCGTTCCCAGATCGATGGGCAGCTCGCGGGCGTTGCCCAGGCGGTCGACGGCGCGCACCACGCCTTCTCGCGTGCCCGGTGCCACCGCTACAGATACCGTGGCTTTTCCTTCCGGCGCACGCACCGGGCCGAAGGGCGCGCCTGCCACCCGGACCGAGAGCAGAGAGCTGCGCTTCGATTCCAGGTGCAGCTGCGTGCGGCCGGGGAGGGGCAGGAAGGCGGCGCCCTCGCCGTCGCCGTCGAGCAGCGCGACAGCGAGCGCGCGCGGAGCGCGACCCGGCGGCAGCACCACGCGCAAACCGCCCGCTGACTCGAGCAGCTCGCCGGCGCTGACGGCCGCGCGCAGCGATTGCGGCGCCGCGCTGGCTCCCTCCGGCTGAATTCGGAACGGCTTGAGCGCAAGCTGGGCGGGCTGTTCCAAAGGGAGCACTGCCGCGTAGAGGCCGGGACCGGGAGGCTCGATGCGCAGCGAGAATGCGCTTTCGGCTCCGCGTCGTCGCGCCAAGCAGGAGAGCTCACTGGACGCCGCAATTGCGGGCGCAAGCACGCGCGGCGCAGAGCCCTCGCGCGCCGCCACCACCGCGGCGCCGATACAAGAGATCGAGCCGAGGTCGGGCAAGCGCGTATCCTCTCCTTCGAGGGGATCCGCGCCGCCGGTCAACTCGACGGGCGCGGCGGTGCGGCCGTCGCCGCGCACGCTCGCCGGCGGCGAGACGCCCAGCGCTCCCGACGCCAACGTCAGTGCCAGCGTGAACGCGATCACCGCCATCCCTCGGGCTGGGCCTTGAGCGGCGGCGGCCGGCGATCGACGCGCAAGGCCTCCTCCTCGCCGGCGGTGCGCCCGAAGCGATCCGTGCTGGTGACGGAGACGCGGTTGATGCCCGGCGCGAGCAGCACGTCCGCCTCGAAGCGGCCGTCAGCGCCCACCTGCGCTTGCCTGCCGTTGACCGAGACCACCGCGCCGGGATCGGCCTCGCCGCGCAGCGTGAGGGTGCTCTCCCGCGTTTCCTTCTGCTCGGGCCAGGCCACCTTCAGCAACACCGACCGCGGGACGGCTTCACGCATCGGAGCAGCGGCCCCGACGACGCGCGCGCCTTCTCCCGCGGCCAGCACTGCGTCGCCGCCGCCCGTGGTGAGCTTCACTTCTCCCGCCTCGGCGACCACGGCGACCAGACCCTTGCCGTCGTTGAACACGGCGAACGAGCCGGTGGATGCTTGGGCCACCGCACTGCTGCCGGAGGTCTCGATCGCGACGGCGGTGTGGCCCGGCGTCGCCCCGATGCGGCCGCGTTCCAGTCGGAACCTGGCGCGGTCGGCGAGCAGCTGGCGCACCGACACTTCGGTGCGCTCGCGCACCTCGATCGAGCCGTCGCGCCCGACCTTCAACGTCGCGCCGCTGCGCACCGCGGTGCGCACCGAGTCATCGAGCCCGAGTGGAAGCGGGACTTGAACTGCGCTCCACAGCCCTTGCGCCCCGTGGCGGACTTGAACGTCGCCCTGCGCGGCAGAGAGCACGACCGCGACTGGGTCCGGTGCCACCGGCGCCTGCACCGCCGGCGCCGGCGCCAGCTTCTCGACCTTGGGCTTCTCGCCGCAAAAAACGCATGACCCGCAGCCGGCCGCGGCAACCAGCGCGGCGAGCGAGGCGCGCGCGGCGGAGCGGCTCATGCGAGCGCCCTCTCTTGCACCACGGGCAGGACCACGGTGAAGGTGGCGCCCTTGCCCGGCTCGCTTTCCACCGTCACGCGCCCGTGGTGCTCCTCGCACACCTGATGGACCATGGTGAGGCCCAGGCCTTTCGCGTTCCAGTCCTGCTTGGTGGTGAAGAAGGGTTCGAAGAGGCGCGGGCGGACGGCGGGAGCGATGCCCTCGCCGGTGTCGGCGAACTGGATGGCGGCGAGCTGTCCGTCGATGCAGTGGTACCCGACAGTGAGCCGCCCGCCCGCAGGCATCGCGCGGCGCGCGTTCATGACCAGCTCGGCGAAGGCCTCGGTGAGCCTGGGCGGATTGCCCACAACGCGCAGCGGCGGCCCGTACTCGCGCACCACCTGCACGCCGGCGGAAGCGAGCGCCTCGCCGTTGCGGGCGAGCGAATCGTCGAGGAGCGCCTGCAGATCGACCGCGGTCTGCGCCTCCTCTCCCCCTCCGGTCAGCTGGATCCGCTGCACGATCTCGCGAATGCGAAGCGCCTGTGTCTCGATGCTTTCCAGCTTCTTGCGGCGGACCGAGTCGGCGGGCTCCTGCAAGAGGAGGAGTTGAGCTTGTCCCAAAAGACCGGCGAGCGGGTTGTTCACCTCGTGGGCGATGCCGGCGCCGAGCTGGCCCACGGCGGCGAGCTTCTGCGCGCGCAACAACAGATCCTGTGTCTCGCGCACCTCGCGCGTCTTCTCTTCCACGCGCTGGGCGAGCTCGCGGTTCCAGCGTTCGATCTCCGCCGCCATCGCGTTGAAGGCGCGCGCCAGATCGCCGAGCTCGTCGCCGCGATCGACGGCGACAACGCGGTGGCCCAGCTCGCCGCCGGCCAGGGCGGCGGCGCCGCGGTGCAATGCGCGGATCGGGCGCACGATGGCCCCGCTCGCGATCAGCGCCAGCACTACTCCCGCCGCGAGCGCAATGGCGACCGCCGCCGCCGTCCGCCGCGCCAGCAGGCGAGACTCGGCTAGGGCGTCCTCGGACGGCTCGTCTACCGCCACCACCCAACCCAGGTCGGGCACCTCGGCGGTTGCGCCCAGGCGCTCGACGCGGTCCGCGCCGGTGAAAGACAGTGCGCCCAGCTTGCCCGCCAGCGCGGCCTGCACGAGCGGCGAGAGGGCCATTGAGGAGCGCGCGGCGATGGCCTCGCGGCTGGGGCCCAGCACCACGCGTCCACTCCGGTCCACCACCACCGCGCCGCCGCGGGCGCCCAAACGCGATTCGGAGACCAGCGGCATGAGGCGCCTCAGGCTGAACTCGACCGCGAGCACCGGCCCGCCGCGCGCGCGCACCGCAACCGCCACGCGCGGCTCTCCCTCGCGAGAAGCGTGCGCCGGCCCGACCGCCGCTCCCACCTGGAGGGCGGCGCGCAAGGGAATGCTGCGGGCGAACTCCTCGATGTCCGCTTGTCCCAGCACCTCCCGGTCCGACAGCGACGGGTCCTGCGCGCGCGAAGCCAGATACACGGGCGGCGCGATCTGTGCGCCCTCCGGCGAGAGCAACGCGACAGCGGCCGCGCCCTCGATCTGGCGGAAGACCAGCCGCAGAGCGCCCAGGCGCTCCAGGGCGCTCAGTTGCGCGAAGTCCATCGCGTTGGCGGCCAACCCTGCGGCGTGCAGGCTCGCCGCCACCTCCGCCGAGACGCGCTCTGCCAGAAATCGCGCGGTGGCGACCTGCGCGGCGCGCGTGCGGTCCTCCAGCGCGCGGCGGGAGACCCTGAAGGCGATCCACCCCGCCCCGACGAGCGGCAGCACGGCGACCGGGACAATGGTGAACAAGGCGCGCGTGCCGATGCGCATTGCCGCAACTGTATCGCGGGAGGCGCTCCCGGCGCACGGAAGTTGTCGTTCCCTGATACTCTGAGGACATGTCGGACGCGGTGGGAGACGGACTCCGTGCCCTAGTCGTAGACGACGAGGAAGTCGTGCGCTCGGTCGTCCTCGAGGTGCTGGAGGGGATGGGCTTTGCGGTGGGGCCCGCCGACTCGTTGAGCGACGCTCGCAAGAAGCTCGGCGCTGCCGCCTGGGACCTGCTGGTGGTGGACAAGAACTTGCCCGACGGGAGCGGGCTCGAGCTTGCGCACGAGCTCGGCGCGCGCGACGTTGACGCGCAGATTCTGGTGATGAGCGGGTACGCGACCATCTCGTCCGCGGTGGAGGCGCTGCAGGCGGGCGTGGCCGACTACGTGGTGAAGCCGTTCGACCTGACCGATTTCCGCGCCCGCCTGCAGCGCGCGGTCGAGGGGCTCAAGCTGCGGCGGGCCAACCGCAGATTGTTGTCCGAGCTGCGCGAGAAGAACGCCATCCTCGAAGGGCTCGCCACCCGCGATCCCCTCACCGGCCTCGACAACCACGCTTCGTTCCAACAGAGCGTACGGAAGGAGATCGCTCGCGGCCAGCGCTACGGGGCTCCCTGCGCGCTGGTGTTGGCAAGCATCGATCGTTTCCGCGACATCAACGCGAGCGTCGGCTTTTCCGGCGGAGATGCTCTCTTGCGCGCGCTGGGCACGTTCCTCCTCCACAGCGGGCGGGTTAGCGACGTGCCTTCCTATCCCGCGGACGGCGACGTGCTGGCGCGCTTCGGCGGCGACACGTTCGCCGTGCTCTTGCCGGAGACGGACCGCACCGGCGCGGCCACGCGCGCCGAGGATCTCCGGCGCACGGTGGCACAAGCAGAGCTGGGAACGGGGCTGCCACGCATCACCGTCTCGCTGGGCGTCGCCGCCTTTCCTAAAGACGCGCACGATGCCGAGGCGCTCATCGCCGCCACCGCCATTTCGCTCGATGCTGCCAAGGAGGCGGGGCGCAACCGCCTCATCTGCTGGTCGCTCGGGCTGTCGGCGGGCGGACGGCTGGACACGAGGACCGTGCGCCACGAGGCGGACAAGCTGGCTGCTCTGGAGCGCTCGATGCGCGAAGGCGCCTTCCGCGCAGTCTACCAGCCCATCGTGGATCTCGCGGCGCGGGACGAGCTGGCGTGGGAGGCGCTGGCGCGGCCCATCGACCCGGCCTTCACCTCCATTCTCGACGTGCTCGGGACGGCGGAGCGCGGAGGCCAGGTGCCTGCGCTGGGCCGCGTCCTGCGTGAGATCGAGGTCGCTGCCATTCGCGAGCTCCCAGCCGACAAGCTGCTCTTCCTGAACGTGCATCCCTTAGAGTTCCTGGCCGATGGCGGCATCGAGGCGGAGCCCGCGCTGCAGCCCTGGACGAAGCGCATCGTGCTCGAGCTCACCGAGGCCGGCCAGGTGAGCAACTTCGCGCACGCGCGGAAACGCGTCGCGGCGCTGCGGCGGGAAGGGTTCCGCATCGCGGTCGACGATCTGGGATCCGGTTACTCGAGCCTCAACAACCTGGCGCTGCTCGAGCCCGACTTCGTCAAGCTGGACATGGCGATGGTCCGCGGCATCGAGGAAGGTGGCCGCGCCGCTCGGCTGATCCAGCACATCCTCGAGTACTGCCGGGGCGAGGGGTTGCGCGCCATATGCGAGGGGATCGAGACGGAGGAGGAGCTGCGCGTGGTCCGCGAGATCGGCGTTTCGCTCGTTCAAGGTTTCCTGCTGGCGCCTCCGGGGCCGCCCTTTCCTCGCGCAGCGCTCCGCTGACGGTCGCGGCCGCCAGGCGGCGGAAAGGCGGGTTATCGGACTGATGATCCGGTAGCTGCGGGCGGGGCGGCAGCGCGATATAGATATTCGCGCACCGGGGTTCATCCTCAGCCCACCGGGGGTTGCTTGCGTCTGTTCGTCATCGGAGAGCATCGCTTCTCGACGCATGAGATCCCCTCCGGGAAAGCGCTCATCATCGGAAGCGATGAGGGCTGCGACCTGGTCGTCTCCGACGCCTCCGTCCCCTCGGCACGCCCGGCTTTCGCTGGGCCCTCCGCTTGCGCTCGAGGACCTGGGCATCGGCTTTGCCACGCAGCTGGGCGCGGAGCGCCTCGAGCCGGGCGAAACGGCCGAGGTCCCGCCCGGCGACCCCATCCAGCTGGGCAAGGTCCTCTTCATGGTCGAGCGCCGCAGGGGCGTGCCGCCGCGGCGCCTCCTCTCCCGCGACTACTTCGAGCAGCGCCTCGAGGAGGAATGCCACCG
>DASWGI010000351.1:0-16824 GCA_036393835.1 Myxococcales bacterium
GCCTCGTACGAGACCATCAAGAAGTTCCGCCTGCTGCCGGTGGAGTTCGGCATCGAGTCGGGCGAGCTGACGCCCACCCTGAAGCTGCGCCGCAAGGCGGTGAACCAGCGGTTCGCGCGGGAGATCGAGGAGCTGTTCGGATGATCGCCGGCGTCGGATGTGCGCTGCGCTCGCTGGGCGCGGCCTCCTGCGCGTTCGCGCTCGCCCTGCCCGCGGCGGCCGCTCCGGACCCGCTGGGCGTCGGCGCCATCTATCCCGAGCTGGATGCGCTGTACGTCGACCTGCACCAGACGCCGGAGCTGTCGTTCCACGAGGAGAAGACGGCGGCGAAGATGGCCGAGCGGCTGCGCAGGCTCGGCTTCGAGGTCACCACCGGCGTCGGCCGCACGGGAGTGGTCGGCGTCCTGCGCAACGGGGCCGGCCCGACCGTGCTGCTGCGCACCGATCTCGACGCCCTGCCCGTCGAGGAGAAGACGGGGCTGCCCTATGCGAGCAAGGTAAAGGCCCGCAACGACGCCGGCGAGCTGGTGCCGGTGATGCACGCCTGCGGCCACGACGTGCACATGGCCTCCTGGATCGGAGCGGCCACCCTGCTCTCGCGCGGCAGGGAAAAGTGGCGCGGGACGGTGGTGATGGTGGGTCAGCCCGCGGAGGAGATCGTCGCGGGGGCGGCGGCGATGCTCGCGGACGGGCTCTACACCCGCTTCCCCAAGCCCGATTTCGCGGTCGCCGTGCACGACCACGCCCTGCTGCCCGCCGGGCAGGTCGGCTTCGTCCCGGGCTTCGCCCTCTCGAACATGGACACGGTCGAGGTCACCCTCTACGGCCGGGGCGGCCACGGGGCCAATCCGCACAAGACCGTCGATCCGGTGCTGCTCGCGGCCAAGACGGTAGTGGCCCTGCACACCATCGTCTCGCGCGAGATCAACGCGCAGGACCCCGCGGTGCTCACTGTCGGCTCGATCCACGGCGGGACCAAGAGCAACATCATCCCCGAGGAAGTGAAGCTGCAGATCACCGTCCGCTCGTACAAGGAGGAGGTGCAGAAGCAGCTGCTCGCGGCCATCGCCCGGGTCGCGAAGGGCGAAGCCGCGGCGGCCGGCGCCCCGCGCGAGCCCACCATCGCCGTGGACCCGCGGGGGACGACGCGCGCAACCTTCAACGACGAGGCCCTGACCGCGAGGCTCACGGCGGTCCTGCGGCGGACCCTGGGAGACGAGAACGTGGTCCCGTTCCAGCGGGAGATGGGCTCGGAGGACTTCAGCGAGTACGGGCATGCCGGCGTGCCGGCGGTGCTCTTCTGGATCGGCGCGACGGAGCCGCAGAAGTTCGCCGAGGCGAAGGCGAAGGGCCTCTCGCCGCCCTTCCAGCACTCGCCGAACTTCGCGCCCGACCGCGAGCGGACCATCCGCACGGCCACCACCACCCTGACGATCTCGGCGCTGGAGCTGCTCGGCAGGCCCTGACGGATTCCGGGATTCGGGCTGGTCCCACGGGCGCGGCGGCCGCCGGGCGCGGTGCTCAGTTGACGTCCTTCGGGCCCGGCGTCTGCATGTTGCGGATCTTCTCCTGGGCCGCTTCGCGCTCGCGCTCGATCTGCTGGGGAGTCCGGCAGACCCGCCGGGGGATGTTGCTCCCCACCGGGCGCTCCATCTCGCAGACGAGCTTCTGCTCGTCCGGAGTGGCGCCCGAGGCGGACGGCTGCGCCGTGCCCGCTTGCGCCTTCAGCGGCGCGGGATCGCTCGCGATCGCCTTCGGGGCCGCGCACGCCGACGCGAGGGCCAGGACCGATGCCAGGGCGATCATCGTGCGAGACATGCGCGCCTCCCGTGTGCAGACTGGTGGCCAGCGTAGCGAGAGTGCTCCCGCCGGGCAAGCAAGCAGCGGCCGCGATGCTTGCATTCGTGCCCGGACCGTGGCATCTGCACGCCCCCATGGAGGAGGGGCCCCGGCCATCCGTGCTGCTGGTCGAGGACGACGCCGAGGTGCGGTCCTCGATTGCGGAGATCCTCGAGCTCGAGGGGTTCGCGGTCGACACGGCCATCCATGGCCAGCAGGCCCTGGACAAGCTGCGCTCCGGCGCGTCCCCGAACGTGATGCTCCTGGACCTGATGATGCCGGTGATGAACGGCCTGGAGCTGCTCGAGCACCTGCGCACCGAGGCCGAGCTGCGGCTCCCTCCCGTCATCGTCCTGAGCGCCAACCGCGGCTACGAGGCGGAGGACCTCGGCGTCGCGGCGGTCGTGCGCAAGCCATTCGATGTGGACGCGCTGGTCGGCAACATCGCCACCGTTCTGCGGAAGGCCGGCCAGGCGCCGCCCGAGCCGTCGCGCGCAGGCATCTAGAACCCTTGGGCCCGCGGAGTGCGGTCCGGATCGACCCGGCGCTGGTCGCGCGCCGGCGCCACCGTGATCACCACCGACTTCGACGCCGGGGTGTTGCTGGTGTGCGCGACCTGTCGCGCCGGCACCAGGGCGTTGGCCTCGGGGAAGTAGGTGCATGCGCAACCCCGGGGGATGTCGTACGGGACCACGACGAACCGCCGGGCGGTGCGGGTCTCGCCGCGGAAGTGACTGGTCAGATCGACCACCTGCTCGTCCCGCAGCCCCAGCCCCGCGATGTCCTCGCGGTTCATGAAGACGACGCGCCGCTCGCCTGAGAGGCCGCGGTAGCGGTCCGCAAGGCCGTAGATGGTCGTGTTGTACTGGTCGTGGCTGCGCACGGTCATCATCAGCAGATGGCCCGGCGGCAACTCGGCGGCGGGCAGCGGGTGCACGGTGAAGCGCGCCTTCCCCGACGGGGTGGTGAAGCGTCCTTCGCGGGGCCCGTTGGGCAGGTAGAACCCGCCGGGCCGGCGCACGCGCTCGTTGTAGCCCTCGGTGCCGGGCACCACGCGCGCGATCAGGTCGCGGATGCGGTCATAATCGTCGGCTAGCCATTCCCACTGGACGGTCGAGCGCGCGCCCAGGGCGGCGCGGGCGAGCCTCGACACGATCTGCGGCTCGCTGAGCAGGTGCTCACCGGCCGGCGGCAGGCGCCCGCGCGACATCTGCACCACGCCCATCGAGTTCTCGGTGGTGACGAACTGCTCCCCTCCGGCCTGCAGGTCCCGCTCCGTGCGCCCCAGGCACGGCAGGATCAGCGCCGTGGTCCCGGCGATCAGGTGGGCGCGGTTCAGCTTGGTCGACACGTGCGCCGTGAGCTGCGCTCGCCGCAGCGCGTCCGCGGTGTATTCGGTGTCGGGGGTCGCGGAGAGGAAGTTGCCGCCCACGGCGAAGAACACCTTGGCGCGACCCTCGTGCAGCGCGTGGATGGCCTCGACCGTGTCCAGGCCTTCGTGGCGAGGCGAGGCGATCCCGGTGGCGCGATCGAGCGCGTCGAGGAAGGACGCGTTCGGCTTCTCGTAGATGCCCATCGTGCGGTCGCCCTGCACGTTGCTGTGGCCGCGGACCGGGCACACGCCGGCGCCGGGCTTGCCGAACGAGCCGCGCAGCAGCAGGACGTTGACGACCTCGCGGATGTTGTCGACCGCGTTCTCATGCTGGGTGAGTCCCATCGCCCAGCAGAAGACGATCCGGTCGGTCTCCATGAAGAGCCGCGCCGCCGCGCGGATGCGCTCTTCCGGCACGCCGCTGCCGCGCACGACGTCTGCCCAGGAGACGGCCTCGAGGCCCTCGGCATAGGCGAGGTAACCTTCGGTCCGCTCCCGGACGAACGCGTGGTCCACCACCTGGCCGGGACTCTTTCGCTCCTCCTCCAGGAGCGCCTTGCCGATGCCCTGCAGCAGCGCGACGTCGCCGTTGACGCGGACCTGCAGGAAGAGGTCGGTCAGCGGCGTGCCCGGCCCGAGCAGACGCAGCGGTTCCTGCGGGTGCTTGAAGCGGAGAAGCCCTGCCTCGGGGAGCGGATTGATGGCGACGATGCGCGCGCCGCTCCGCTTCGCTTCCTGCAGGGCGCTCAGCATGCGGGGATGGTTGGTGCCCGGGTTCTGCCCGGCGACGACCACCAGGCGCGCCCGGCGGAAATCGTCCAGGGTGACGGTGCCCTTGCCGATGCCGATCGTCTCCGACAGGGCCGAGCCGCTCGACTCGTGGCACATGTTCGAGCAGTCCGGCAGGTTGTTCGTGCCGAGCTCGCGGGCGAAGAGCTGGTAGAGGAACGCGGCCTCGTTGCTGGTGCGGCCCGAGGTGTAGAACACCGCCTCGTCGGGCGAGGCGAGCGCGGCGAGGTGGCGCGCGACCAGCGAGAACGCCTCGTCCCAGGAGATCGGCTCGTAGTGCGTCGCGCCCGGCCGGAGCACCACGGGGTGCGTCAGTCGGCCCTGCTTGCCCAGCCAGTAGTCGCTGCGCTCGCCCAGCTCGGCCACGCCGTGGCGCGCGAAGAACTCCGGACCCACGCGGCGCAGCGTGCCCTCCTCCGCGATCGCCTTCGCGCCGTTCTCGCAGAACTCGGCGACCGACCGCTCGCGGTCCGGCTCCGGCCAGGCGCAGCCCGGGCAGTCGTATCCGTCGAACTGGTTGAGGGCCCGCAGCAGGCGGGTGCCGCGCAAAAGCCCCGCTTCGCGGAAGACGTGCCGCGCCGAGGCGACGATGGCGGGGATCCCGCCGGCCACCGAGGGCGGCGGGCGCCGATCGAGCGCGGCAATCGTCTCGGGCGGCTGCGCGCGTACCCCGCGCGGATCGGACGGCTCGGGCGCCGCCTCCTTGGCGGGCTCCTGCCGGACGGTCTCGCCAATGATCTCCGCCATCGGGTTTCGGGTATCGGCCCGCGATCAGGAGAAGTGCCGGACGATCGCCTCGCCGAATTCCGAGCACTTCAGCTCCTTCACCCCCTGCTGGCCTTCCTGCACCATGAGGCGGGCGAAGTCGTAGGTCACCGTCTTTGCCGCGATGGCACCGTCCATGCCGCGGACGATCAGGTCCGCAGCTTCGTTCCAGCCCATGTGCCGCAGCATCATCTCGCCGGAGAGGATGACCGACCCGGGGTTCACCTTGTCCTGGTTCGCGTACTTGGGCGCCGTCCCATGGGTGGCCTCGAACACGGCGTGGCCGGTGAGGTAGTTGATGTTGCCACCCGGCGCGATCCCGATGCCGCCCACCTGGGCCGCGAGCGCGTCCGACAGGTAGTCGCCGTTCAGGTTGGGCGTGGCGATCACGTCGAACTCCTCGGGGCGGGTCAAGACCTGTTGGAGCGTGATGTCGGCGATGGCGTCCTTGATGAGCGTGCCGGCGCCTGGCTTCCCCTGCGGGATCTTGCACCAGGGCCCGCCGTCCACCTCGACGGCGCCGAACGAGTTCTTGGCGACCTGGTAGCCCCAGTCGCGGAAGGCGCCCTCGGTGAACTTCATGATGTTGCCCTTGTGCACCAGCGTGACGCTCTTCCGCTTGTTCTGGATGGCGTAGGAGATCGCGCTGTGGATGAGCCGCTCGCTGCCCAGGTAGCTGATCGGCTTGAGCCCGACCCCGACCTGCACGCCCACCTCGCGCCGGGGCGCGCCGATGGCCTCGAGCTGCTTCTGCCACTCCTGCGCGGCCTGCGCGGTGCCGAACCGGACCTTCTTGAACTCCTTGGGGAACTCCTTGGCGAAGAAATCGAGCACCTTCTGCGAATCGGGCGTGCCCGCGGCGTACTCGATGCCCGCGTAGATGTCTTCCGTGTTCTCGCGGAAGATGACCATGTCGACCTTCTCCGGGTGCTTGACCGGGCTCGGCACTCCCTTGAACCAGCGCACCGGCCTCAGGCAGACGAACAGGTCGAGCATCTGCCGCAGCGCCACGTTGAGGGAACGGATGCCGCCGCCGACGGGCGTCGTCAGCGGTCCCTTGATGCCCACCAGGTACTTGCGGAACGCCTCCACCGTCTCGTCCGGAAGCCAGGTGTCGAACAGGTTCTTCGCCTTCTCGCCCGCGTAGACCTCCATCCAGGCGATCCGCCGCTTGCCGCCGTACGCCTTCTGCACCGCGGCGTCGAACACGCGTTGCGAAGCGCGCCAGATGTCCGGGCCGATGCCGTCGCCTTCGATGAAAGGGAGGATGGGCTTCTCCGGCACCTGGAGCCGCCCGTTGCGCAACGTGATCGGCTCACCGTCGGAGGGGATCTTCGGAGCAGCGCTCGCCATCGGTCGTCCTTTCGCGGGATCCGTCGGGCGGCGTGGACGATAGCAGATCCCTGGGGCCGGGCGGCCACGCCCTGCGCATCGCGTCAATCGACATCCGCCGGCCCATGCCTCTTCCCTTGCCGCGGGCTGTGACTATGCTCACGCCGGCTCCTCCGCGCGGGAGGTGAACGCATGCAGCCCGAGTTCCAGTGCCAGAAGTGCGAGGAGTCGTTCGGGGTGGACATCTCCGATCTGAGCAGCGATCCCACGCTGCGCTGCCCCAGCTGCGGCGCGCACGCGCCGGGCGAGCAGGTCGAGGCACTGGTCGGGGCGCTCGAGGACCTCTTCGCGGTGATCACGCCGCTGCGGCGCAAGTTCACCATGGCGGTCGAGATCAACAGCGAGGAGCTGCCTCCGCCGTACGACGAGGCGCCCGCGGTGGCGCGCAAGGCCGCGCTCCTCGACGAGGAGGAGAGCGAGGACGAGGACGAGGCCGAGGACGAGGAGTCGACGGAGCGGGACCTGGATTTCTAGTCGCCGCCGACAGTCGCGGCCCGTAGGGCGGCGCTGCGCTCTTGGAAGGCCGGTCAGGCGGGGCTACGCTTTTCACGGCGCGGACCTGATGGATGCGCTAAGGCCTGCCGGAGCACCGAAGGCTCCCTGCCTCGATCCACGGACTGCAACCTTGCGGCCCTCGACCTCTGCCTCTAGGCTGCCCCATCCATGCGCAAGGCGAAGATCATCTGCACGATGGGACCGGCCTCCCGCGACGAGCCGATGCTCGGGAAGCTGGTCGCGGCGGGCATGGACTGCGCGCGGCTGAACTTCAGCCACGGCACCCACGAGGACCACGCCCGCACCATCCTCAACGTGCGCCGCGCGTCCGAGATCGCCGGCCGGCCGATCGCCATCCTGCTCGACCTGCAGGGGCCGAAGATCCGCGTCGGGAAGATCAAAGGCGGCAAGGTGAAGCTCGCCGAGGACAGCGAGGTCACCATCGTCACCGACGACGTGCTCGGAACGGAGGAGCGCTTCTCTTGCTCCTACGCCGGGCTCCCGGAAGACGTCACCCCGGGCGACTCCATCCTGGTCAACGACGGCGCGATCCGCCTCGAGGTGATCAAGGCCGGCAAGAAAGAGGTGCGCTGCCGCGTGATTGTCGGCGGCGTCCTCTCCGACAACAAGGGGATCAACCTGCCGGGCACCCCGGTCAGCATCCCGGCCCTCACCGACAAGGACCTCGTCGACCTGCAGTTCGGCCTCCAGCAGGGAGTCGACTACGTGGCGATGAGCTTCGTGCGCTCCGCCGACGACATCCGGCTGATCAAGCGGTACGCGCCCACCATGCCGATCATCGCCAAGCTGGAGAAGCCCCAGGCGGTGGACCGCATCGACGAGATCTCCCAGATCGCGGACGGGGTGATGATCGCGCGCGGCGACCTCGGCGTAGAGATGCCGCTCGAGCGCGTGCCGCTCATCCAGAAGACCGGGATCGAGCGCACCAACTACCACGGCAAGATCGCCATCGTCGCCACCCAGATGCTGGAGAGCATGATCGTGTCGCCGCAGCCCACCCGCGCCGAGGTCAGCGACGTGGCGAACGCGATCCTCGACGGAGCCGACTCGGTGATGCTCAGCGCCGAGACCGCCACCGGCGCGAATCCGGTGGAGGCCGTGCGCACCATGGGGGCGATCATCGAGGAGGTGGAGCGGAGCGCGCGCTACCAGTCGCTTCCCGAGGCGATCCTCGACCGCGGAGAGAGCACCTTCGCCACCGCCGTGGCCAAGGCCTGCGCCGCGGCGGCCGGCCAGCTGGGCATCGGCACCGTGTGCGTCTACACGCGGACCGGGGAGACGGCGCGTCAGATCGGCGAGTACCGGCCCACCGCGCGCATCCTCGCCTTCACCGCCTCGCAGCAGGCCTACCAGCGCATGGCGCTGTACTGGGGCGTAACGGCGCGCCGGGTCCCGAAGCCGTTCGAATCGACCGACGAGATGATCGCGAACATCGCGCAGACGCTGGTCGGCGCAGGCGACGCGATGCGGGGCGAGGCGGTGATCATCGCCAGCGCGGTGCCGCCGAACCGGCCGACGTTCGGCGCCTCGATGATGCAAATCCATCGACTGTGACCGCCCGCGATCTGCGGCGCTCGGCCTGCTGGACGCGATCCTGACCAGCGGCGGGGCCCGGGGGTGGGTCCGCAGCGCCAGCGTCGCCCCTGACGTCGGAGAAGCGCCAACCCCCGAGACTGGGGCTCCTAATGTCGCTGCGGACCCACCCCCGGCTCCCCACCGCCGATGCGTCGCGCAGGATTTGTCGCCGCGACATGCGCGGTTCGATCGGGAGTACCGATGCGCCCCCGCAATTGTACCGGCCAGAGCAGGCGCACTGCAGCGCAGACCTGCCGATAGGCGATGGGGGAGCCGGGGGCGCGTTCGCAGCGACTTTAGGAGCCCCAGTCTCGGGGGTCGGCGCTTCTCGGACCCCAGGGGCGACGCTGGCGCTGCGGACGCGCCCCCGGGCCCCCGGCGCCGGTCCGCTGTAGGCGCGGCCCTAGGGAGTGGCCATCGCCGACGTCGAGGAGGCCTGATCTCTCGCGCCTACTTCGCCTGGTGCGCGACCACCTGGTCGCGGATCTTCTGGTAGGTCGATTTGGGGATGATCTTCTTCTCCCACAGCTCGTCCTTGGCCTTGTACGGCCGTCCCGCGACGATCTTCTTGGCGTAGGCGTCGCCGATCCCGGGCAGCTCCTTCAGCTGGTCCTCGCTCGCCGTGTTGATGTCGAGCTTCTCGGCCTTGTTCTTGCTCGCGGCGGGGGCCGCCTTCGCCCAAGAGACGGCCGGGGCGGTGAAGAGCAGCGCCACGGCGACGGCGATGGCCCTGAGCAGGTTTCGCATGTGCACCTCCAGGCGTTGATCTACACGAGCGCTTGCAGGCTGCGAGACATCCGGTCCACCCCGGCGCGGATCTGCCCGTCCGAGGTCGCGAACGAGAGCCGCAGGTAACCGGCCTGTCCGAACGCCGAGCCCGGGACCACCGCCACGCCGTGCTCCTCCAGCAGGAGCTGGGAGAGCTTCACGTCGTCGGGCACCCGCCCCAGGTAGGCCGAGACGTCGCAGAAGACGTAGTACGCCCCCTCGGGCCGGGCGCAGCGGACGCGCGGGATTGCCCGCACCAACTCGATCATGAGATCTCGCCGCCGCTCGAACTGGGCGCGCATGGCCTCCAGCCCCTCCTGCGGCCCGCGCAGCGCCGCCACCGCGGCGTACTGCGCGAGCGAGTTGGGATTCGAGGTGCTCGAGTCCTGCACCTTGTTCATCGCCGAGACGATCTCCTGCGGCCCACACGCCCAGCCCAGCCGCAGCCCGGTCATCGCGTAGGCCTTGGAGCAGCCGTTGATCAGCACGGTCCGATCGCGCAGCTGCGGCGCCACCTGCAGGATGTTGCAGGCGCGCACGCCGCCGTAGACGAGCCGGTGGTAGATGTCGTCGGACAGGATGGTGATCCGCGGGTGCTTCTCCAGCACGCGCGCCATGCCTTGCATGGCCTCCTTGGACCACACGGCGCCGGTCGGGTTGCTGGGGCTTCCCAGCATCACCACCTTGGTCCGCGGCGTGATCGCCCGCGCCAGCGCGTCCGGGTCCGGGTGCCAGCCGTCCTCGGGTCGCGTCACCAGATCCACCGGCGTGGCGCCCGCGAGCCGCACGATGTCCGGGTAGCTCACCCAGTACGGGTTCGGGATGACGGCCTCGTCGCCCTCGTCGAGCAGCGCCTGGCAGGCGTTGTAGAGCGCCTGCTTGGCTCCCGCGGTGCAGATGATCTGCGCGAGGCCGTAGCGCTGCCCGACCTCGGCGTGCATCCAGTCGCCGATCGCTTCCCGCAGCTCCGCGATTCCGGAGGAGGTGGTGTATTTGGTGTGGCCCTTCCGCAGCGCTTCCTCGACCGCCTGGGCGACGTGGGGGAAGACGGGGAAGTCGGGCTCGCCCACGCTGAGCGAGACGATGTCGCGCCCTTCTCGCTTGAGCTGGATGGCGCGCGCGGTGACCGCGAGCGAGGCGGACGGCTTGGCGGCCAGCACCCGGCGGGAGAAGGCGGTCACTTCTGCGCCCCCTGCGGCGGTCCGAACTTGCGGCGCAGCGCCTCGAGCACGTTCGGGGGCACCATCCCTGCCACGTCTCCTCCTAGCCGAGCCACGTCGCGGACGAAGCGGCTCGAGATGTAGAAGTAGTCCTCGCCGGTCATCATGAACAGCGTCTCGATCCCGCGATCGAGCTTGCGGTTCATGTTCGCCATCTGGAACTCGTACTCGAAATCGCTCACCGCGCGGAGCCCGCGCAGGATGGTGTTCACGCCTTCCTGCTCGGCGAACTTCACCAGCAGGCCGCTGAAGGTCTTGACCTGCACGCGCTTGTCGCCGCCCAGGGCGCCCTTGAGCAGCTCCACGCGCTCGCCGACGGTGAAGACGGCGTCCTTGGCGGGGTTCTTCAGGACCGCCACCGTCAGCCCGTCGAAGATCCTGAGCCCGCGCTGGATGATGCTCAGGTGCCCGTGCGTGGGCGGATCGAAGGACCCGGGGTAGAGGGCGATGCGCACCGGCGCATCCTCGTTTGCGGACACGGTCTCCGTCAACGGCGGCGAGCGATCAGCACGGCCGTGTCGCCGTACCGCCTCTCGCCGGCCAGCTCGAAGCCTTCCGGGGCAGCGGGGCCGGGCTCCCGGCGGTCCCGTTCCAAGACCACCCTGCCCTGCGGCGCGACGAGGCCCAGCCGGGCCAGCGCGTCCAGGGTCTCCTGCGCCGCCTGGAGCGCATACGGCGGATCGGAAAAGACCAGGTCGAAGGGCCCTTCGATTTGCGGCAGGGCGCGCGCCACGCCGTCGCGCATCAGCGTGCAGCGATCGGCGCAGCCGAGCTCGGCCGCGTTGCGCTGGATGACCTGCGCCGCGTTCGCGTCCTGCTCGACGAGGGTGGCGTGGGCCGCTCCCCGGGAGAGCGCCTCCAACGAAAGCGCCCCCGTGCCCGCGTAGAGGTCCAGCACGCGCAGTCCGTCGCAGCGCTGGCCGAGCAGATCGAAGAGGCTCTGCCGCACCCGGTCGGCGGTGGGCCGCGTGGACCGGCCGGGCACCGCCCGCAGCGTCCGCCCCCGAAAGTCGCCGCCGACGACCCTCATTCCTTCTGCGCCAGGGTGGCCACCCGCTGCACGAGGCGCGCCGCGGTCTTCGCTGCGGAAGCCCGCGCATACAGCTCCAGGGCCTCGAAGCAGCAGAGCGCCTCCAGCTTCTCCTGCTCGGCCGGCGGAAGCTCTCGCAGCAGCCGCTGGTGGCGCGCGGCAGCCTGCTCCAGGGTCGCGCCCCGCTCGTCCGCCCAGCCCTGCAGCGTCTCGAGCAGCTCGCGCGGCGCCGCCCGCTCCAGGGCGCGCAGGAACGGCCCCGCCGCGACCAGCTGCCGCACGCCGCGGCCGGCGAGTTGCTCCATGGCCACCTCCGCGGTGGTGCTGATCGCCACCGGCTTGAGCTCCGCCGCCACGCCCGGGTCCGGGTCGGCGAGCCGCAGCGCGCTGGGCGGCGCCCCGCGCGACTTGAGCTGCCGCACCAGCTCGGCAGCGACCTCGCCCGATCCGCCGAGCGGCACGATCTCCAGGCCCAACTCGAGCTGGCAGACGTGGGAGGCGACCAGGGCCGCGTCGCGCGCGGCGGGCGCGCTCTCCGGAGTGGTGGCCATGGCGACCCCGGTGAACCCCGCGTCGATCTCGCGCTGGATGCGCTCGCCTTCGGGCACCGCGCTGCCCGCGCGGGGCGGCTCCTTGAGCAGCGCGAACGGGCCGTGGAAGCGCAGCTCGTCCGCCGACTTCAGCGCCGACTCGACGAACGCCGCGTCGTCGCGGGCCTCCTCCGGCCCCACCTCGTCCGCGGCGCCGCTCGGCCGCGACAAGAGCAGCGGCGCGCCGGCGTCGCGCGCGGCCCGGGCGAATCCCGCGCTCGCCGCCGGAGCGGGCGCGATCAGGGCGACCAGCAGCAAGCCCTCCTCCTCCGCGGCGGCCAGCAGATCGCGCGAGCTGAGCAGCAGCAAGGGCCGGCCGGACAGGCGGGAGACCGCGGTGGCGGGCCTGCGGCTCCAGGCGCCTTCCATCAGTGCACCACGTCGTCGTGCTGGTAGCTCTCGCTCTCGAACTGGATGGTGGTGTGCTCGATGCGGAACTTCTCGCGCAGCACCTGCCGGGCGTCGGTGAGGATCTCGTCGTGGCTGCGGCAGTCGGGGCCCTCGCAGCTCACCACGATGTGGCAGGAGAGCGCGATGAGGCCGCTGGTGATGGTCCACACGTGCAGGTCGTGCACCGCGGCTACGCCAGGGACCGCGCCGAGCGCCTGGTTCACCTCGGAGAAGTCGAGGTGGGCGGGCACCCCTTCGAGGAGCACGTCCACCGCGTCGCGGCACAGCCGGACCGCGGTCCACACGATGGTGGCGGCGATGAGGAAGGAGATGATCGGGTCGGCCTCCAGCCTCCCCGTCCAGGCGATGATCGCGGCGGAAGCGAGCACGCCCACCGAGTTGAGCAGGTCTCCCGCGAGGTGCAGGAAGGTCGAGCGCAGGTTCATGCTCGAGTCGCGGGCGTGGGTGAGCCACATTCCGGCCGCGTTGAGCGCGATGCCGACCAGCGCCAGGAGCGCCACCACCCGCGCGTTCACCGGCTGGGGGTGGAGCAGCCGCTGCCAGGCCTCGAAGACGATCCCCACCGCGATGGCGATCAGCACCGCCCCGTTCAGCAGCGCGGCGAGGATCTCCAGCCGGTAGTACCCGTAGGTGCGCCGCGCGTCCGCGGGCCGGCCGGCGATGCGCAGCGCGATCAGCGACAGCGCGATCGCGCCCGCGTCGGCCAGCATGTGTCCCGCGTCCGACAGCAGTGCGAGCGAGTGCGCGACCCAACCACCCACCGCTTCGACGGCAGTGGCGAGGAGCGCGAGGAACAGGGTGACCGAGAGCCTCTTCGCTTCCCCCTCGCGCAGCGGCCCCGGAGTG
Organism: Myxococcales bacterium; assembly: GCA_036393835.1. Lineage (GTDB taxonomy): Bacteria > Myxococcota > Myxococcia > Myxococcales > 40CM-4-68-19 > VBKO01. The sequence goes on from DASWGI010000351.1 coordinate 13,114, forward strand.
ATCGTCCCATGATGGTGGTGCGCCACGGCGGGATGATCCGGATTCGAGCACGGTCCCGCAAGTCAGACCTCGATCGGCCGGTTCTGCGCTACCTTAGGAGCATGTCCGAAGAGCTCGCGCCCGAGGCCGACGAGGGCTACGCCCAGGGGAAGGACGGGACGCGCATCTACTGGTCCAGGACCGGCCAGGGAGCCCCGGCGCTCGTCTGCTGCGACGGGATCGGCTGCGACGGGTTCGCCTGGAAATACCTGGCGCGCGATTTTTCCCCACGGCACCGCGTCGTCCGCTGGCACTATCGCGGGCACGGCCGCAGCGGCCTCCCCGCCGACCGCACGCGGGTCAAGTTCGACGATCTGTGCGACGACCTCTCCGCGGTGCTCGACGCGACCGGGACGCGCGACGCGGTGCTCCTCGGCCACTCGATGGGCGTGCAGGTCGCGCTCGAGTACCATCGCCGGCACCCCGAGCGCGTGCTGGGCATGGTGCTGATCTGCGGCAGCCACGGCCTGCCCCTCGACACCTTCCACGACTCCAAGATGCTGAAGACGGTCTTCCCCGCGCTCCTGGGCGCCGCCGAGAACTGGCCCGAGGCCACCGACTTCCTCTGGCGGCTGGTGGTCGGCGGCGAGTGGGCGTACCAGCTCGCCACCCATCTCGAGGTGAACGGCAAGGTGGTGCGGCGCGAGGACTTCGCGCCCTACTTCACCCATCTCTCCCGCATGGACCCGCGGCTGTTCCTCGGCATGCTGAAGCACGCCAGCGAGCACAGCGCCTTCGATCACCTCGCCGCGGTGGACGTCCCGGCGCTCATCGTCGCCGGCACCCACGACACGTTCACGCCCTACTGGCTCTCCGAGGAGATGCACGACCGCATCCCGGACGCGGAGATGCTCACCATCCCGGGCGGGACGCACATCGCGCCGCTCGAGCAGCCGGAGTTGCTCACGCTGCGCCTGGAGAAGTGGCTCGCCGGCATCCAGCCGACGCGCCTGCGCGCCGCAGCCTCCTGATGCACAAGGCCTGGCTCTGCGCGCTCCTCTGGGCGCCCGCCGCGCTCGCCTTCGACCCGCGCTACCAGTGGCTCACGCTCGACACACCCCACTTCGAGATCCATTTCCACCAGGGCGAGTACCGCTTCGCCGCCAAGGTAGCGCGGATCGCCGAGGAGGCGCACGCCCGGCTGTCGCCGCTGCTCGATCACCAGCCCTCGGAGCGCACGCAGATCGTCCTGAGCGACAACACCGACTCGGCCAACGGGAGCGCCACTCCGCTCTTCTACGATCTGGTGCACGGCTTCGCCGCCACGCCGGACCCGCGCTCGAGCATCAGCGACTTCGACGATTGGGTCGCGGAGCTGATCAACCACGAGTACACGCACATCCTCCACCTCGACACCGTGCTCGGCCTCCCGGCCGGCGCCAACACGGTGTTCGGGAAGATCTGGATCCCCAACGGCGGCCAGCCGCCCTGGGTGATCGAGGGGATGGCGGTCATGGCCGAGAGCGAGATCAGCGCGGCGGGCCGCGTGCGCGCGTCGACGGAGGAGATGATCGCGCGCGCCGAGGCGTTGTCGGGCCGGTTCCCGCGCATCGACCAGCTCTCCAGCCTCACTCTCGACTGGCCCCGCGCCAGCAACTGGTACACGCTGGGCGGCCGCTTCCTCACCTGGATCGGCGACGAGTACGGCCTGGGAGCGCTGCGCGATCTGTCTCACGACTTCGGCGGCCGCCCGATTCCGCTCGGGCTCAACATCTCGTCCCAGCACGTGCTGGGAAAGAGCTACCTGGACCTGTACGAGGAGTTCCGCGCCAGCGAGGAGAGGAAAGCTGCCGCGGTGCGGGACTCGGTGCGCGCCTCGGGAGAGACGCAGGTCGAGCCGCTCACGCGCCTGGGCGAGCTGACGCATTCGCCGCGGTTCAGCGCGGACTCCCGCACGCTCTATTACTTCAACGCGGGGCCGGATCGCCTGCCGGAGCTGCGCGCGCTGCAGCCGGGACCTTGCTGCCGCACGGGCGCGGAACTTCCGACCGCGACGCGCCCGGGAGATCGGCACCTGGGAGACACCTACGGCGAGGGCACCCTCGCGCTCGATCCGCGCGGCCGGATCGTCTACGCACGCACGCAGATCTACCAGCAGTTCGCCGACGTGCAGGACCTCTACGCGCTCGACCCCGCGACCTTTGCAACGGAACGTCTCACGCGCGGCCTCCGCGCCAGCGAGCCGGACGTGGCGCGCGACGGCGCGCTGGTGTTCTCCTGGCGGCGCCCGGGCGGCGGCACCGCCATCGGGCTGCTCGAGCCGGGCTCGTCTTCGCCGCGCGCCCTGTTCGAGGACCCGCAGGGCGGGCCCGTCGCGTCGCCGCGCTTCAGCCCTTCGGGCAGGCAGATCGCCTTCCTGCACCATCGCGGCGGCGCCTGGGACGTGCGAATCGTCGCCCGCGAGGGCGGCGAGCCGGCCGACCTGACCCGGGACCGCGCGTTCGACCGCGACCCGGCCTGGTCACCCGACGGGAAGTACGTGCTCTTCTCCAGCGATCGCACCGGCGTCTTCGACGTCTACGCTTTCCGCCTGGAGGACCGCACGCTCTGGCGCGTGACCAACGTGGTGCTCGGCGCGTTCGAGCCGGAGGTCTCTCCCGACGGCTCCCAGCTGGCCCTGGTCACGTACGGGCCGGGCGGGTACGACCTGTCGCGCATGCCGTTCGACCCGGCGAGCTTCGTCAGGGTCGACGGCGCGTCCGCCGGAGCGGTGCCGCGCCCGCCGCCTTCGCCGCTCCCGCCGGAGGAGATCTACCCGGCGCGGCCGTACGATCCGTTGCCGACGCTGCGGCCGCACTGGTGGTTCCCGTACGCCGCCACCGACGCCCTCGGTACGACCGTCGGGGTGATCACTACCGGCTATGACGCCGCCGGGCGGCACGACTACCAGGCCGCCGCGTGGTGGGCGATCGACTCCAGTCAGCCCGGATGGGACGTGGTCTACACCAACCACACGCTCTACCCCGACGTCTCCGTCTCCGCGCTCCGCGACGTGGGGACCGCCTCGGGGGCGGGACCAGGCTATACGGAGACGGTCGTGCAGGGGACGATCTCCGCCTCCTTCCCTTTCTCGCAAGTCGAGCGCAGCCACTCGATCGAGGTCCGCTACGAGCTGACGCACCTCTCCATGAACACGCCCGCCGTCAACGGCGACAACCCTCCCGACGGACTCCTCGCCGCGACGTCGCTCTCCTACGTCTACTCGGACGCGCGAAGGTTCGTGCGCAGCATCTCGGCCGAACAGGGACAGCGGTTCGCGCTCACCGCTCGCGTCGCGGCGAAGCCGCTGGGTTCGGACTTCACCTTCGGCCAGCTGTCCGCCTCGTATGCCCGGTACTTCCTGCTGCCCTGGCGCAAGGACGACGGGCCGCTGCACCATGTCTTCGCCGTCCGGCTGGCGGGCGGCGTCGCCCGCGGCGATCTTTCCGAGCGCCACCTGTTCGAGCTGGGCGGGTTCGACGCCGGCGATCCGGTGCGCAGCATCCTGAACCCGGTCAGCGCTCCGGTGCGGATCCTGCGCGGCTTCGTGGGCGGCGCATTCTCCGGCGAGGCCTACGTCCTCGGCACCTTCGAGTACCGGCTCCCGCTGCTGGAGGTCGAGACCGGCGCCTGGACGCTGCCGATCTACCTCCGCCGGCTGCACGCCTCGGTCTTCAGCGACGTGGGCGATGC
>DASWGI010000352.1:0-11785 GCA_036393835.1 Myxococcales bacterium
GGCGGCGGCCATGCCAGGCAGGTTGGAACGAGCACTGGAGGCCGGATTGCGCATCCGGCCCGGCGAGGAGCGCCGCACCGCGATCATGGCCGCGTACGCGGCGAGCGCGATCGGCGCGGTGGTGGTCGGGCGCTCGGTGCGCGACGCGCTGTACCTCGCGCACGGCACCGCGCGCGGACTGTCCTGGCTGTACGTCCTCTCCTCCGCCGCCATCGTGGCCGTCTCCTACGGCTACGCTCGCGTGGCCGACAAGGTGCCGCGCGGCGCCCTCAACGCGGTGTCGGCGGCGAGCTGCGCGGCGATCTGCGCTTCCTTCTGGGCGCTCTTGCACGCGGGCGTCGGCGGCTGGGTCTACCCGGCGCTCTACGTCTTCGTCGAGGCGATGGGCTCTTTGGTGGTGATCCAGTTCTGGACCATGGCCAACGACGTCTTCCACGCGCGCGAGGCGAAGCGGCTGTTCGGCCTGATCGGCGCCGGCGGGACGCTCGCGAACGTCATCTTCGGCCTGCTCGTCTCGCGCTACGCCCGGCGCATCGGCGCACCCAACCTCCTCTGGCTGATGGTAGTGCAGCTCGCTTCCTGCGCGCTCCTGGCCCGCGCCGGGGCGCGGCTCATCTCCACCGCTCCGCTCATCGCCGGGCGGCGCGCGCGGCGCACGGTCCCCGTGCTGTCGCGCGCGGGGCTCGCCTTCCTGGGGAACCGGCACCTGATGCTGGTCGCCGGCGTGGCCGCGGTGAGCGCCGCCGCGGTGACGGTGGTGGACTTCCAGTTCAAGCTGGCGGCCGCCTCCGTGCTGCGGCAGAACGATCTGGCCGGCTACTTCGGCCGCTTCTACGGGATCTGCGGGGGCATCGCGCTGGCGGTGCAGATCTGGATCACCGGGCGCCTGCTCGAACGATACGGGATCCTCGCCTCGCTGCTCCCGCTCCCCGCCGGGCTCGCCCTGGGGTCCGGGTTCTCGGCAGCCGTGCCGAACCCCGGGCTGTTCGTCGCCAGCCTCGCCAAGGGCTCCGACACCATCTTCCGTTACACCATCAACGACGCCTCGATGCAGTTGCTCTACGTGCCCGTGCAGCCGTCCGTGCGGGGCCGGGCGAAGGCCTTCATCGACGGCATCCTGAAGCCCACCGCCATCGCGCTCACCGGCGTGGTGCTGCTCTTCTACAAGCAGTCGTTCGGCAAGGGCCGTCCGCTCACGCTGGCGGTGCTCCTCCTGGTCGCTCTCTGGATCCTGCTGCTGCTGCGCGCGCGCCAGGAGTACGTGCGCAGCCTGGTCGAATCCCTCGAGCGCCGGCACCTCGACCTGCACGCGGCCCCGCTCGCCGCCTCCAGCGAGGCCACCGTGCGCACGCTGCGAGCCGCGCTCAGGGCTGACGCGCCCACCGCCCTGCACGCCATCGCGCTGCTGCAGCACGTGCCCGGGGTGGACTTCTCCGCCGAGCTGCGGGACCTCCTGGCCCACGGCGACCCGCGCATCCGCGCCGGCGCGCTGGAGCGGCTCGCGGAAGCCCGGGTCGACGAGGCGCACGAGCAGATGCGCGCGCTCCTGTCCGACCCCGCGCCGCAGGTCCGAGCCGCCGCGGTCGGCGCCGTGTGCGCCATCGAGCAGGAGCAGGCCGTTCCGACGGTGCTCCCCTTCCTCCAGGCGCCCGAGGTCGCGGTCGTGCGCGCGGCGGCGGCCGTCGCACTGATTCGTCACGCGGGCCTCGACGGCGTACTCGCCGCCGCCGAACCGCTCAACGCGCTGCTTCGCGCCGCGGACCCCAACGACCGCGCCGCCGCCGCGCACGCGCTGGGGAAGATCGGAGTGCGCGGCTTCTACCGGCCGCTGATCGCCTTCCTGCGCGACCGCGACCCGAGCGTCCGCCGGCGCGCCATCGCCGCCGCCGGGAAGCTGCGGAACGTGGAGCTGGTCCCTCCACTGATCGAGCAGCTGAAGGATCGGCGCACCGTGCTCGAGGCGGCTTCCGCCCTGACCGCGTTCGGCCCGGACGTCGTGCCGGCCATGCGCGAGGTGCTCACCGACGAGTCCGCGGACCCGGCGTGCCGGCGCGGCGTGGCCCTGGTCCTCCAGCGCCTCGGCACCGCGGAGGCGGTGCAGGCGCTGGTCCTGGCGCTCGCCGCCGGATCGGCCCCGGTGCGCAAGGCGGCGGCGCGCAGCCTCTCCCGCATCACCCGCCGCCGGCAGGGGGTGCCCATGGACGTCCACCGGGTCGAGGCGGCGATCCACGCGGAGCTCGCCGGCGCCCGCCTCGCGCTCGCGGGGCTCAAGCGGCTCGACCTTCCCTCGCTCTTGCCCGGCCAGGTGCCCCGCACGGTCGCGGATCTGCTCGCGCTGGCGCTGCTCGAGGAGCGCGACCACCGCGTGCTCCAGGCGCTCCTGCTGCTCGAGGTGCTCCTGCCGCGCGTGCGCCTCGATCTGGTCGGCGAGCACCTGCGCAGCGAGTCCGGTGCGTCGCGGGGCAACGCCATCGAGGTGCTCGACAATGCCCTGCCCGATCCGTGGAAACGGCTGGTGCTCGCCGCGCTCGACGAGGTGAAGCGGCGCGCGGACGCGGTGCAACCCGACGCGCGCGCCAAGCAGCAACTCCTGGCGGCGCTCGCGACCGGCGAGTCGGGCGGCTGGGTGGCGGCGTGCGCGGTGCGGTGGTCGCAGGAGGCCCGCAGCGTCGATCGTCGCGCGCTTGCCCCGGCGCTGCGCACGGCCATCCGGGCCGCCCAGCCGGCGCTGCGCGAGGCCGCCGCCTGCGCGCTGTTCGGGGCGCTGCCCCGCGAAGAGGCGCGCGGCCTGCTCGCGGGCCTGTTGCAGGACCCGGCCGCCTCCGTCCGCCGGACCGGAGCCGGGCTGCTCAAGGGACGGAAAGCCATCGCATGATCACCACCGTCGAGAAGGTGCTGTTCCTCAAGTCGATCGACCTGTTCCGGGGCCTGGCCGGCGAGGAGCTGGCGACCATCGCGGAGATCGCCGAGGAGCAACCCTTCGCCGCCGGCGAGCCGGTGCTCGCCGAAGGCGAGCCCGGCGATGCGCTGTACCTGGTGGTGGAGGGCGCGGTGAGGGTGCACAGGGGCGAAAAGCAACTGGCGCAGCTCGGCGTCCGCGACGTGTTCGGCGAGATGGCGATGCTCGACCCCGAGCCGCGCAGCGCCTCGGTCACGGTGGTGAAGGACGCCGTGCTGCTCAAGATCGGCCGGGACGATTTCCGCGACGTCCTGCAGGAACGGCCGGAGATCGGGATGGGCATCATCCAGGTCCTCTCGCGGCGGCTGCGCGCGGCCGGCCGGCGGGCGTAGGACCAGTCACGGCGCCAGCCTGAGCAGCGCGGCGGAAAGAGCGGACAGATCGACCTCGTGCTCGGCGCCCGTCTTCAGCTCCTTCAGCTTTCCGCGCCCGGTCTTCATCTCCGCGTCGCCCAGCACCAGGGCGAACCGAGCGCCCAGCGCGTCGGCCCGCTTCATCTGGTTTCCCGGGTTGCTGCGGCGGAACGAGACCTCGGCAGGGATTCCCGCCTTGCGCAGCTCCAGCGCGAGCGCGTCGGCGCGCGCCTCCTCCTCGGGACCGAGCGGCGCGAAGAACACCAGCGGGTGCACCGCCAGCTCCCGGCCGGCCTGGGCCACCAGCAGCGCCAGCCGCTCCACCCCGGCGGCGAAGCCGATGCCGGGCACGTCGCCTCCGCCCAGCTCCCGCGTAAGGCCGTCGTAGCGGCCGCCTCCGGCGACGGTGCTCTGCGAGCCCAACCCGCTGGTCGCGATCGCCTCGTAAGTGGTGCGCGTGTAGTAGTCCAGCCCACGCACCAGCTTCGGATCCACCACGTGCGCGACCCCGAGCCGGCCCAAGGCGGCGCGCAGCCCGTCGAAGTGCTCGCGGCACGCGGCGCAGAGGAACTGCTCCATCTTCGGCGCCCCCGCCGCGACCTCCTGGCACTGCGGGTTCTTGCAGTCGAGCACGCGGATCGGGTTCGTCTCGACGCGCTTGCGGCAGTCCTCGCACAGCTCGGCCGAATGCGCGCGCAAGTAGTCCTGCAGGGCCCTCCGGTACGCCGGGCGGCACTGCGCATCGCCGAGCGTGTTGACGTGCATCTCGAACGGGACGCCCAGGGCGCGCAGCCATCGGTCGAGCATCTCGATCTGCTCGGCGTCGATGCGCGGGCCCGGCGAGCCCAGCGCCTCCACGCCGATCTGCGTGAACTGCCGGTACCGCCCGCGCTGCTGCCGTTCGTGCCGGAACATCGGGCCTGCGTACCACCACTTCGTCTCCGGCTCCTGCTGCTGCACGGCGTGCTCGACGTACGCGCGCACCAGCGAGGCGGTGCCTTCGGGCCGCATGGACACCTGGGTGCCGTCCCGATCCTCGAAGGTGTACATCTCCTTGGCCACGATGTCGGTGGCGTCGCCGATGCCCCGGGCGAAGAGCGCGGTGCGCTCGAGGACCGGCGTGCGGGCTTCGCGATAGCCGTAGAGCGGGAACAGCTCGCGCGCCGCCTGCTCGATCAGGTGCAGGTGCCCGGTGCGGATCCAGGGGTCGTCCTTCTTGAGATACGTGTCGCCGGGCAGGACGTCGCGCGTGCCCTTCACGGGCGGTACCTTCTGACCCATCACTCGAGCCTTTCGCCCAGCTTGATGGCGCGCCCGGGAGCGATCTCCGCCGCGATCTTCACGCCGGGACCGAAGACGACCACCACCGTGGAGCCCATCTCGAAGATGGCCAGCTCGGCCCCCTTCTCGACCGGGATCGGCTTCTCGTACTCCTTGCGCTGCACCGCGCGCGTCCGCCGCGCGTTGGTCACCACGTCGTCGTAGACCGCCCGGATGCGTCCCACGTTCATCGCTCCGACCGCCACCACCGCGCACGGCCCGCGCGGCGTATCGAGGAACGTCGTCAGCCGCTCGTTGACGCAGAAGAGCCGCTCCACGTTGCGCACGCCGACCCCGTTCACCGGCCACAGCGTCCCCGGGACGTTGATGTACCCGGTGATGAAGCCGCCCAGCGGGGCGTGGATGCGGTGGTAGTTGTACGGCGCGAGGTAGATGGTGACGAAGCTGCCTCCGGCGAATCGCCGCGCGTCCTCCTCGGCCCGCGGTCCACCGAACAGCTCGGCCGGGGTGTACTGCTTGCCCTTCGCCTGCAGCAGCTGGCCCTCGACGATGTCGCCGACCTCGCCCACCGTCCCGTCCACGGGCGAGACCGGCACCCGCTCGCCGGGCGCGATGGGCCGCGCGCCCGGCTTGAGCCGCCGCGTGAAGAACTCGGTGAAGGTGGGGTACTCCTCGATCGCCCGCTCGGCTTCGGCGGCGTCGACGCCGTACTTGCGCGCGAAGGTGCGGATCACCGCGCGCATCACCGGCCGCGGCGCCGGGATCCGGCAGGCGGCGCCCAGGGCGCGGGAGAGGGTGTTGCGCGGCAGCAGCTTGAGGAAGGTATAGGCCAGCTCCGCCATCGGGCGGACTTCCCTAACAGACCCTCCCGCGCTGCGCCAGTCAGTACCCGGAGCCGCCGTCCGCGCTGCCGGCGCGCGCGGTGGCGGTCGCCGCCTCGGCGGGCGGAAGCGGACCGCCGGGCACGACCAGGTATTCCTGCACGCCGGCATCCGCAGCGGGGGCGGCGGCACGCGCGGCTCCGGCGCGCCCCGTGACGCCACCGTCCGGGGCGCCCGCCGGCGAGGGCGGCGGGTGCGGCACCTGCGAATCCAGGATGCGGCGGTAGATCTTGCCATCCGAGACCATCACCGCCTGCCCGACGAAGCCCGGGAGCTTGTCCTTGCAGACGGGATTCGGAGCCAGGCGATAGAGATTGCCGGTGCGGTTGGTGACGCCTTCGTGGAACGGCTCGCCCGCTACCAGGCATCCGCCGCTGTCCTTGTTGATCTGGGCGACCGAGGCAGCCGGCCCGTACGGATCCTGCGGCGGCCCGGCGTCGGGCTCCTCCAGCACGCGGGCCGGATCGATGTTGCTCGGCGCCGAGACCACCTCGGCCGCCGCCTTGCGCAGCTTCTCCCGCTCGGCGTGCACCTTGGCCAGCTCCTCGCGGCCGTGCTCGATGGCGTGGAGCAGCGCCTGGGCGGAAGGCGCGTCCACCGAGCGTTTGTGCACGCTCTGCAGCAGCGAGACGACCTGGTCCATCTGGGGGTCGCCGTACGCCTCGTCCAGCTCGGTGGCGTACAGCCGCTGGTAGAGATCCCGGGCCTTGGCGAAGTTCGGGTCGGCCGGCCCCGAGTACCGCGCGCAGGCCGCCGCGAGCGCGAGCGCGCAGGCGGCGAGCCGGGCAAACGACAAGACGTTCCTCGATGCGGTGTTGTCGCCCACGCGCGCTCGACCCTAGCACGCGATCCGACCGGCGCCAGGATTTGGCGTGCGCGCGCAGGTCGGACGGCGCCGCACCGCGACCTACCGTGGAACCGCCTCGCCCACACGACGCGAACGGGAACAACCCCGACCCTGTCCGGCGCCGTACAATGCCCGCATGTGCCGTCTGTTCGGCTGCCGGACCGCCGCGCCCGGGGGCGTCGCCCACGAGCTGCTGCACGGGGCGAACGCGCTGCGCGTGCAGAGCCGCGAGCACCCGGACGGATGGGGCCTGGGATGGTACGTCGGGCGCGTGCCACAGGTTACGCGCAGCCTGACCGCGGCGCACGGCGACGAGGACTTCGAGGAGGTCTCCTCGTTCGTGACCGCCTCCACCATCCTGGCGCACATCCGCAAGGCGAGCGTGGGGCGGGTCGCGCTGGAGAACACGCACCCCTTCGAGTGGGGCCCGTGGCTCTTCGCGCACAACGGCACCATCCCGGAGTGGGAGAAGTGCCGCTCCGCCGTCGAGTCCGAGATCGATCCCTCGCTGCGGGACAAGCTGCGGGGCGAGACCGACAGCGAGCGTTGCTTCCTGGTCTTCCTCACGCGCCTCTCGCGCTGCTGCGATCCGACCGCCGCAGGATTCGAGGCCGCGGCGGCCGCGCTCGCGGAGACGGTCCAGATCGTCGTCCGCACCTGCGGCGCCGAAGCCGCGACCACCTTCCTCGCGACCGACGGGCGCACCATGCTCGCTTGCCGGCGAGGCCGGACGCTGTACGTCTCCGCCGCCGAGCCCCAGCGCGACCGGCGCGTCGCCTGGTTCGCGGTGGCGAGCGAGGATCCGCGCCTCCACGAGCCCGTTCCGCCCGGCCGCAGCCCCTGGCGCGAGGTGCGCGCGGGGACCATCGTCGGCGTCGACGCGGACCTACGGCTCTGCCGCGCCACCCTGTAGCAGCTCGGCGAGCAGGTCCTTCGCGCGCGCGCCGTGCGGCGTCAGCGTGGCGCGGCGCGCGACGGGGCCCACGGGCTCCAGCAGGATCTCCAGCCGCTCCTGGGGGAGCGCGGAACCCGCGCGGTCGGCCCATTCGCACAAGGTGGCGGCGGGCTCGGCGAGCAGGTCCTCGAAGCCGAGCGCGAACAGATCGGCCGGTCCGGCCAGCCGGTACAGATCGAGGTGCTGCAGCGCCACCCGGCCGCCGCGGTAGAGGTTCACGAGCGCAAAGCTCGGCGAGCTGGGCGCGTCGGTGACGCCCGCGCCCTCGGCCGCGCCGCGCACCAGCAGCGTCTTTCCCGCCCCCAGCTCGCCGACGAGAGCGATGAAGTCGCCCGCGCGCAGCAGCGACCCGAGGCGCCGGCCCAGCTCGCGCGTCTCCTCCGGAGAGCGCAGGATCATCGTCGCCAGCGCCGGAACAGATTCGGCAGGCCCCTCCGCGAGATGTCGCTCGCGACCAGCCCGGCCTGCCCGGTGCGCCGCGCCGCCAAGTCTCCCGCCAAGGCATGCAGCAGCACCGCCAGCCGGGCGCGCTCGCCGGTGCCGCCCGCGCCCGACCTGCGCGCGAGCACGGCCGCCTCGACCCCGGTGAGCACGTCGCCCGCCCCCGCCGTGGCCATTCCCGGGTTCCCGTAGGCGCAGATCGCGGTCGTGCCCTCGGGATCCGCGACCACCGTCCTGGCGCCCTTCAGGACGATGCAGGCCCCGAAGCGCTGCGCTGCGCGGGCGGCGGCGCCGACCCGGTCCGACTCGATCCGCTCCACTTCCTCGCCGGTGAGCCGCGCGAACTCGCCCGGGTGCGGCGTCAGCACGGGACGCACCGGCGCGCGCCGCAGCGACTCCGCGACCCGGTCGCGGTGCTCGGAGAGCGCGTTGAGGGCATCGGCGTCGAGGACGCTCGCGCAGCCCGGCTCGAGCGCGCCCAGCAGCTCGGCCAGGAGCGCAAAGGTCTCGGGTCCCCGCGCGATCCCCGGGCCGATGGCAAAGGCCGTCTTCCCTCTGACGGCGTCGCGGAGCGCGGGCAGGTCGGAGGTCCCCAGGGGTCCGGAGCCGGGCAGCGGGAATCCCATCGCTTCCGGCACGCCGGGCAGCGCGGCCTGCAGCACCTCGGGGCGGGCGGCGAGGGTCACGAGCCCGGCGCCGGCGCGCAGGGCTGCCTCGATCAAAAGCGCCGCCGCCCCGGATTTCCCGACCGATCCCGCCACCACCAGCACGTGGCCGAAGTCGTTCTTGTGCGCGGTCGGCTCTCGAGGAGTGAACAGCGCGCGCCCCCAGCGCTCGTCGAGCAGCTCGCAGGCGGGCGCCTCGAGCCGCTCCTCCAGGTCGCGAGGGATGCCGATCGGCGCAACGGCGATCCGGCCGGCCGAGGCCGCGCCCGGGTAGAGCCACAGGCCCCGCTTCGGTGCGTGCAACGTGACCGTCGCGTCGGCGCGCGCGAGGTGGACCGGGTACACGGCTCCGGTGTCGGAGTCGACGCCCGAAGGGACGTCCACCGCCACCACCCGGGCGCCGCCGGCCCCCGCGTCGTTCATCGCGGCGATCGCCGCCGCCTCCGCTCCCGCGGGCGGCCGCGAGAGCCCGCTGCCGAAGACCGCATCGACCACCACGTCGGCGTGGGCGGCCTGCGCGACCACCGGCCCGAGCCACGCTTGCGCCGCGGCGAGCGCGTCGCCTCGCAGCTTCTCCCGCGCCGTCGCCACGACCGCGACCGCTTGCGCGCCCAGCTCCTCGCGCAGCAGGCGGGCCGCGACGAAGCCGTCGCCCCCGTTGTTCCCCGGTCCGCAGTAGACGGCGACCGTGCGGGGCCGCAGCGCGAGCACTTCGCGCGCGACGGCGGCGCCCGCGCTCTCCATCAGGACCCGCGCCGGCAGCCCCTGCTCGGCCGCCAGCCGATCCAGCTCACGCTGCTCGGCGGCCGTGAGCAGCCTCATGCGCGCCCCGGCCGGGCGATCAGCTCCTTCATGTCGCGCACGGCGCGCTCCAGCCCGACCAGGACGGCGCGGCACACGATGGCGTAGCCGATGTTCAGCTCGGTGATCTCCTCGATGCGGGCGACGGCCGTCACGTTCCAGTAGTCCAGCCCGTGCCCCGCGGCCACCCGCAGCCCGAGCTTGGCGGCGGCCTTGGCGGCGTCGAGCAGGCGCGACAGCTCGCGCTTGCGCTCCTCCGCGCCGCGCGCCTCGCAGTAGCGGCCGGTGTGCAGCTCGACCGCCTGCGCGTCGGCCCGGTGGCTGGCCTTGATCTGCTCCAGGTCCGGGTCGACGAACAGCGACACCTCGATCCCTCCGTCCCGCAGCGCCCGGGTGACCCTGCGCACCTCGTCGCGCTGGCCGATCGCGTCCAGCCCTCCCTCGGTGGTCAGCTCCTCGCGCCGCTCGGGGACCAGCGTGCACGTATCCGGCCGCTCGTGCAGCGCCAGATCGAGCATCGGCTGCACCGCCGCCATCTCGAGGTTGAGCGTCCCGTTCACCGTCTGCCGCAGGAGCGAGAGGTCGCGGTCGTTCACGTGCCGGCGGTCCTCCCGCACGTGGAGAGTGATCTGGTCGGCGCCGCCCAGCTCGGCCACCGCGGCGGCGGCCACCGGATCGGGGTACCTGCCGCGCCGGGCCTGCCGGAGCGTGGCGACGTGATCGATGTTGACGCCGAGCCGCATCGGTTCCCTCCGCAGCGGACTTCAGTGTACCGCGCCGGGCGACGGTGCGCTTCCCTGGCGCTTGCGGGTCCTCCCTCGGGCGCGCACAGTCACCGCGGCGCAGATCGCGCCTGGAGGAGTGGCCATGAAGGACTTCCACTGCAGGGACGCCGGGATGAGCTGCGACTTCGTGGCGCGCGGCAACTCGAACCAGGAGATCCTCGACCAGGTCGGCCAGCACGCCCAGTCCGAGCACCACTTGCAGGTGACCCCCGAGCTGTCCAGGAAGGTCGAGGGGCTGATCCACGACGAGTCGAGCGACGCGCACCGCCAATCGACCGAGCGCCGCTGAGCGCGAGCGCGCCGGACCCGCCGGTCAGGTCCGGCGGATGCTTGACTGAGTCAAGTAGTCGAGGGACTCGTCCGGGAGCAGAAGCACCGCAGCTTCGGCCACGACCTGGTCGGCGAGACGTGGGACCTGAAGCTGTGATCAGGCCCCGATCGCCTTCTTCAGCTCGGCCGCGATCCCGCCCGCGTAGCCCTCGATGAGCTTCTTCTCGGGGCCCTCGACCAGCACGCGCACTTTCGACTCGGTGCCGCTGTAGCGGACCAGCACGCGGCCGTCCTTGCCGAGCTTCTTCTCCACCTCGCGGATGGCGCGCATCACCTCTGGCAGGGAGCCCAGCTCCGGCTTCTCGCGCACCGCGAGGTTCAGCTGCGCCTGCGGGTAGACGTCCATCACCCTGGCCAGCTCCGACATGGGCTTGCCGCTCTGGACCATGACGCTGAGCAGGGCGAGCGCCGCCACCGTTCCGTCCCCCGTGGTGGCGTGCTCGAGGAAGATCAAGTGGCCGCTCTGCTCGCCGCCGAAGGAGTACCCGTTCTTGCGCATCTCCTCGACCACGTAGCGGTCCCCGACCCGCGTGCGAACCACCCGGCCGCCCGCCTTGGCGATGCACTGGTCGAGCCCGAGATTGCTCATGACCGTGGCCACCACCGTCTTCTTCGGCAGCGCCTTGCGCCGGAGCAGATCGAGGCCGCAGATGGCCATCACGGCGTCGCCGTCGACCACCTTGCCCTTCTCGTCAGCGACGATCAGGCGGTCTGCGTCGCCGTCGAGCGCGATGCCGAAGTCCGCGCCGGTCTTCACCACCGCCTTGCACATCGTCTCGGGGTGCAGCGCGCCGAAGCCCTTGTTGATGTTCTTGCCGTCCGGCTCGGCGCCGATGGTGATCACCTTCGCGCCCAATTCTTGAAGGACCGAGGGCGCGACGCGGTACGCGGCGCCGTGGCCGCAGTCCACCACGACGGTCAGCCCCTCGAGCGTGAGGTCCTTTGGGAAGGTGCTCTTCGCGAACACCACGTAGCGGCCACCGGCGTCCTCGATGCGGAACGCCTTGCCGATGCTGGTGGCCGTGGGCCGCAGGTGGTGCAGCTCGTGGTTGGCGATCAGCTCCTCGATCTTCATCTCGATCTCGTCGGGGAGCTTGAACCCGTCCCGGCTGAAGAACTTGATGCCGTTGTCCTGGTACGGGTTGTGGCTGGCCGAGATGACCGCGCCCGCATCGGCGCGCATGGAGACGGTCAGCTGCGAGATGGCCGGCGTGGGCAGCGGCCCGCAGATGAGCACGTCGACGCCCATGCTGCAGATCCCGGAGGCCAGCGCCGTCTCCAGCATGTACCCGGAGAGACGCGTGTCCTTCCCGATGACGACGCGGTGCCGGTGCGGCCCGTTCCTGATCAGGTAGGCCACGGCGCGCCCGAGCTGGAGCATCATCTCGCCCGTCATCGGATGGACGTTGGCGACGCCGCGGATGCCGTCGGTGCCGAAGAGGCGGCGGGCGGGCTCTGACGGCTTGTCGGTCAATCGCAAGACCATG
>DASWGI010000353.1:0-30250 GCA_036393835.1 Myxococcales bacterium
GAAGACGCTGGTGCTCTCCCACCTCGTGCCGCCCGACGACCCGGCGATCACGGATCAGATGTGGATCGACGCCGCGCGGCCGCACTTCGGCGGCCGCATCGTCGTCGCGCGCGACGGCATGGAGCTCTGACCGTCGATGCGTCCTACGGCCGCGCGGCGGCCACGGTCGACGACACTTCGTCGGAGATGGCCTGGTAGACGAGCTGCTTGAACAGCTTGCGGTAATAGGTGCGCGAGGGCCCCGGGGCTTGCGTCATCAGCACCGCGACGAGCTGCTCCTTCGGATCCACCCAGAAGTAGGTCCCCGCCGCGCCTGCCCACATGAACTCGCCGGCCCGCCCCGGGACCGCCGCCAGCCCGTCCTCGAGACGCACGGCGAAACCGAGGCCGAAGGTGTACCCGCGCGTGCCGAGCAGCAGCTCGCCCGGGGTGATGCCGGAGTCCTTGATCTTCCCGAGCTGATCGGAGGTCATGAGGGTGACGGTGGTGGGGCTCAGGATCCGCGCCCCGTCGAGCTGGCCGCCGTTGAGCAACATCTGGGCGAAGCGCAGGTAGTCGGACGCGGTCGCGACGGCGCCGACTCCACCGGAGTCGTTCTTCGGCGCGGCGCTCACGTCCAGCACCCGGTTCGGGTTGCCCGTCGCCGGATCGGTCGGGAACGGCTGCGCGAGGCGTCCCATCTTGTCCTTCGGCACCGAGAACGCCGCATCGGCCATCTTCAGCGGCTTGAACAGGCGCGCATCGAGGAACTCCGACAGCCGGGTGCCCGCCGCGGCCTCCATCACGCGCCCGAGGACGTCGACCGACAGGCTGTACTCCCAGACCTCTCCGGGATGATGCGCCAGCGGCGCCTTGGAGAGCCGCTCGACTTCCTCGGCCGGCGTGATGCCGCGCGACTCGTAGGGGAAGTCGGCCTGGAACACGCCGGCCTTGGCGTAAGCGTCCTTGACCGGCGCGTTGGCCGTGATCTCGCCGTAGGCGAGCCCCGAGGTGTGCCGCAGCAGGTCCTGCACCGTCATGTCCCGCGCCGCGGGCGTGGTGTCGTAGGTGAGCCTCCCCGTCGCGTCCACCTTCGGGACGCTCACCTGCATCTTGGCGAAAGCCGGCAGGTACTTGGAGACGGGATCGGTGAGCACGATCTTGCCCTCTTCGGCGAGGATCATCGCGGCGACCGCGGCGAGCGGCTTCGTCATTGAGTAGATGCGGAAGATGGCGTCTTTCGTCATCGGCGCGCCGCTCGCCGGGTCTCGTGCGCCGAACGCCTCGAAATAAGCGACGCGGCCTTTGCGCGCGACGACCGCGACCGCTCCGGGGAACTTCTTCGCCTGGATCTCGCCCTGCAGGACCTTGCCAATGCGGCCGAGGCGGTCGGCCGAGAGCCCGACCTCCTCGGGGCGCGCGGAAGGAAGCGCCTGCGCCCAGGCGGTGGAGAAGAAAGCCGAAACAACGAGGAGGACGCCAAGGAATCGCCGCACGAGAGCCTCCCGCGCAGAAGGAAGGCGCCATCCTATCAATATCCGTGGTCGCCCGCGTCGAGGCGGACCTTGCCGCGGAACATCCGGTACACGAGCACGAAGTAACCGATCGCGACGAGCATCCCGGCCGACCACCAGTACACGCCGTAGCGGAGCGAGTACTGACCCGCCGCCGTGTTGTAGATCGTCAGGCTGTACGCGTCCGAGGTGCTGGCGGGGAGCACCCGGGGGTGCAGCGCGAACGCTACGCCCCCCAGCATGCCGGCCAGGAACGCGCACGAGCTGAGGAACGCGGCGCGGTCGCGGCCGCGGCGCGAGAACCACACCAGGCCGGCGTAGCTGGCGACGACCACCGCCGGGATGAGCGCACCGGCCAGCCAGTAGCGGCGGTAGTTGTCGAGTAGCTGCGGGCGCACCGCGAGACTGGCCACCAGCGCGGCGGCAGCGAGGACCAGCAGGGGCGCGAGCAGGGACGACGCCACCTTCCGCGCGCGCATCTGGACGGAGCCTTCCGTCTTGTAGCTCACCCACAGGGCGCCATGCACGGTCAGCGCGACGAGCGCCAGCACGCCGCAGAGCACCGTGAACCAGTCGAGGATGCCGTTGTCGGTCCCGACCCGGAAGTCCGTCCAGAGAGGCTCGAAGAAGGACCCGTCGGGCCGCAGCGGGACGCCCCGGATCACATTGCCGAGCGCCGCCCCGAAGAAGACCGCCAGCAGCGCGCTGCTCAGGCCGAACGCGCCGTCGAAGAAGCCTCGCCAGACCGGCGACTGGATGTGCGTGCGGAACTCGATGCCGACCGCGCGCAGCATGAGCAGCCACAGCACCATGTTGAGCGGCAGGTAGAAGCCGCTGAAGCTCGACGCGTAGAGAGCGGGGAAGGCGAAGAACAGCGTCCCGCCGGCGGCGATCAGCCACACCTCGTTGCCGTCCCACACCGGCCCGATGCTGCGCAGCACCGTCCTGCGCTCGGCGTCCGTGCGGGCGATGAACAGATGGACCGCGCCCGCGCCCAGGTCGAACCCGTCGAGGACGACGTAGGCGACGAGCATGAACGCGACCAGCACGAACCAGACGGTCGGCATGCGGGCCCCCTCAAGCGGAGCTGGCTGCCGGCGCCGCGTTCGCGGGGCGCAGCCGGGAAGGACCTTCCACGATCAAGCGCTGGACGAGGAGCACGAACGAGATCCCCAGCACGGTGTACATGCCCATGTAGCCGAGAAGCGTGAACCAGGTGCTGCCCGAGGAGACGACGTTCGAGTAGCCGTCCTTGGTGCGCAGGAGCCCATACACCAGCCACGGCTGCCGCCCGAGCTCGGCCGCGAACCAGCCGGCCGTGTTGGCGATGTACGGGAAGGGAAAGGCGAGCATGAGCGCCCAGAGCGCCGGCCGCGCCCGGAACAGCCGGCCCCGCCAGAGCAGGAACGCGCAAACGACCATCAGCGCGACGAACAGCGTCCCCAGCCCCGCCATGATGTGGTACGCGAAGAAGAGGAGCGGGATGTTGTCCGGCCAATCCTCCCGCGGGAATGAGTCCAGCCCTTTCACCTCGGCGCGAAACGTCCCGTAGATGAGGTAGCTGAGCGCGTCGTTCACGGCGATCGGGTTCTCGATGATCCCCCGCTCGGGATCCGGCTGGCCGATGAGGACCAGCGGCGCCCCGGCTTCGGTCTTGAAGAGGCCCTCCATCGCCGCCGTGGTCGCCGGCTGGTGTTTCGCGAGGTAGCGCCCGTGCAGGTCGCCGGTGGGAAAGATCTGCAGGACCGAGGCGACCAGGCCCGCGATCACTCCCAGCCGCACGAACATCGCCGCGTGCTCCCGGTGCGTGTCGCTGAGCAGATAGAAGGCGCCCACCGCGGCCATCACGAAGGCCCCGGTGACGACGGCGCCGCTCATCGTGTGCGCGTACTGGAGGAGCGTCCACGGGTTGAGCAGCACCCCCGCGAAGCTCGTTACCTGGAACGAGCCGTCGGGCAGCCGCGCATAGGCGACCGGGTGCTGCATCCAGGCGTTCGTCGCGACGATGAAGAAGCCCGACAGCCACGACCCGAGGAAGACCGCCACGCCCGAGAGCCAGTGCAGCCGGGGCGCGAGGCGCTTCTCGCCGAAGAGGAAGAGTCCGAGGAAGGCGGACTCGAGGAAGAAGGAGAACACGCCTTCCATGACGAGCGGCTGGCCGATGACTCCACCCGTGAGCTTGGAGAACCGCGACCAGTTGGTGCCGAACTGGAACTCCATCGGGATCCCGCTCACGACCCCCATCACGAAATTGAGCCCGAAGATCTTGGCCCAGAAGCGCGCCGCCTCGCCGTAGACCGCGTCCTTGCGCCGCAGCGCCATCGTCTGGAGCACCACGATCAGCGGGGCGAGCCCCATCGTCAGCTGGGGGAACAGGTAATGGAAGGTCACCGTGAAGCCGAAGTGCAGGCGGTGGAGCAGGTACGCAGCGGTATCCATGGGCGTGCGGCCGCGTCGGAGGCGAAACTGCAGCGGGGAAGATGGATCTAGCACACGGCACGACAACGTGGCCGATACGTACGTCGAAGGTTGTCAGGCGCGGCGCGGCTTCACGCCGCTCGCGAGCTGCGCGCGACCGGAATGCTCTTCGCGTTCTCCTCGGGTCTCGCCGGGTCGAAGACCTTGCCGAGGATCCGGTGTTGCGCGTACGTCCTCTCGGGCGCCGCGAGGCCGAGCTCGGCAAGCCGCTTGCGCGCGTCGGTGGCCAGGAACACCTGCTCCGCGACGTCGCGATAGTCGAGGTCCTGCTTCACGTACCCCCAGCGCTTGAGCTGCATCAGGATCCACACCGCCATCGAGTGCCAGGGAAACGACTCGAAGCCGGCGCGCGAGGGCACGTTGTGCTCGTTGCCGAGGCCGTCGGCGAACCGGCCGGTCAGGACCTGCTCGACGACGAGCAGCGGTTGGTCGAGCCAGGCGGCGGGCGCGATCGCCTCCGCGACCTCGCGCCGGTTTTCCGGCTCGTTCGCGTGGGCTGTCGCGACGGCGAGCGCGCGAAAGAGCGCGGCGAACGTGTTCGGGTTCTCCTTCACGAAGGAGGCCGGAAGTCCCACTGCGCAGCAGGGATGGCCATCCCAGAGATCCTTCGACAGCAGGTGGAGGAAGCCGACGCCGTCGTGGACCGCGCGCTGGTTGAACGGCTCCGGGCCCAGGTAGCCGTCGATGCCGCCGGCGCGCAGGTGGGCGACCATCTCGGACGGAGGGACGACGTGGATGGCGACGTCCCGATCGGGATCGAGGCCGTGGTCGGCGAGGTAGGCGCGCAGCAGCAGGTTCTGCATCGAGTACTCGAACGGAACGCCGAGCTTCATTCCGTTCCACTGCTTCGGATCGCGCCTGTTCCGGTGCCTCAAGTGGAGGGTGATCGCCTGCCCGTTGACATCCCCGATCGCCGCGACGTGCATCGGCTCCGGCCGGGACCCGAGGCCGAGGCTGAGGGCCAGCGGCATCGGCGCCAGCATGTGCGCCGCATCGAATTTCTGGTTCAGCACCAGATCGCGGACGAGCGCCCAGCCGGGGGTCTTCACCAGCACGACGTCGAGGCCCTGCAGGGCGTAGAAGCCCATCGGATCGGCGATCAGGATCGGCGCGGCACAGGTGACCGGAACGAATCCGATCTTGAGCTGCTTCTTCTCGAGCGCGCCGCGCACTTCCTGCGCCATCACCTTCGCGGTGGTGAGCGGAAACAGCGCGCCGATGGCGCCCAGCAGGGTGCTGCCGCCCAGTTCGCGCAGCACGCCGCCGCGCCCGACGACGGCGCGCGTGACCGCCGCCTCGACGATCCGGTCGACGAGGCGCTCCGCCAGCCCCGTCATCGGCGAGCCGCCCGGCCGGCGCCGGACTCCAGAGGCGGGGCCGCCGAGGAGGTGCCCACGCCGCCGACGAGAACGCGCTCAGCTCGGCGATGCATCGAACCTCCTTCCCGCAAAAGAGGCCTGACTCACTTCCCCGGCGGCCCCACCCCCTCCGCCGGTGCAATCGCAGTACCAGCGCGATGCGCCGCGCATTCCCGGTGCGGCACGCCGGAACGCCTGCGCGGCGCGACGAAGTTGTCGGAAGCGCGCGCGGCGCCGACGAAGTCGTTGGGCGGACTGCGGAGGTCACGGTATGCGCCTGCTTCGGCGCGCAGCCGTGTGACCGCCACGAACGCATGTTGCGGGAACGCCGGTCCAACGAACTGGTCGGATCCGGCCGCCGGAGCGCCAATGGCGTCGGAACGTCCGCGACGGAAATGACACGAGAACGCTCCGCGCGCGCCACGGGCAGCGTGCGAGGCTGGGATCCCGAACCAGGCGTACGCGAAAGGGGAACGCATGCCGTCCCGCCGGATCGCGCACCTGTCGGACCTGCACGCCGGAGCCACGACGGACGAGTCGTTGCAGCGGCTCGTCCGGGCGGTCCTGCGCAGCGGCGCGGATCACGTCGCGATCACGGGCGACGTGACCCACCGCGGGCGCGCCGCCGAGTTGGAGCGGTTCCGCCGCGCGTTCGCGCCGCTCCTCGGGAACGGCAGGGCGGTGATCGTGCCGGGCAACCACGACCGCCTCGGCGACGACCTGGAGGCGGAGCTGATGCCCGGAGAGCGGGTCCAGGTGAGCGCGGGCCAGGGACTGTGGATGGTCCGGTGCAACTCGACCGGTCCGCACAACCGGCGCTGGTGGGACAGCCACGGGCTCCTCAGGCCGGCCGATGTCGACGCGGTGGTTGAGGCGCTGGATCCCGCGCCGGCCGGCGCGACGCGGGTCCTGCTGCTCCACCACCATCCTCTCCCGTTGCCGGAGGAGGACCTGTTCGAGCGGCTCGTCTCCCGGCTCGGATGGCCGAATGCGGCCGAGCTGCCTCTCGGCCTGGAGCTGCTCCGGCGCGTGCGCCACCGCTGCGATCTCGTCCTGCACGGCCACCGCCACGCCCCCGCGGAGCTGCGGCCGTTCGCCTGCGAGGCGCCGCTGCGCGTGTTCAACGGCGGGAGCAGCACGGAGCTGCAGGCGTTCCGCGTCTTCGACGTCGACGGGGGAAGGGTGGACACCTGCTGGATCGACGCCCGCGCAGACGAGGGAGCCGCGAACGAGCCGCTGCGCATCCTGTCGAGGGCGGCGTAGGGCTCGCCGGCTACCGCCTGCGCAGGAGCCGGAGCGCGCGGCGGCGCCGACGGTTCGTCACGCGACTTCCTGCGCCGGCTCCTCGAACACCGGCGGCGCGACCTCGCTCAGCTCGGAGCCGGAATCGATCCAGAGCTTGTTGCCCCTCCAGTTCACCGTGCGCCGGAAGGCGCCGACGAGCCAGATGGCCGCCATCGCCAGGTCCTTCACGGGGATGAGCAGCACCTCGCCGGCGCGCGGCGGCGCTCCGCGCAACCGGCGGCACAGAAGCGCGTCCGACGCGCACTTCACCGCCACCCCGGTCGCGGCGACCGCGGCGACCGCGGCGAGCCGCAGGTCCAGGCCCGGGCGCGTGGCCGCGAGCGCGCACGCGGCGACCGAGATCCACAGCACCGGGTTGAACAGCAGCTCGCCCAGGTACGCGGGCAAGGAAAGCCTGCGGCGCATCTGCGCCCAGCGCACGTGCCGGTTCGCGAACCGCTGCACGGTCCAGCCGCGGTTCACGGCGGCCAAGAGGCATGGCGACAGCGCCACCTTCCAGCCGGCCTGCTCGAAGCTGCGCCCGATGACGTAGTCCTCCGCCAGCACGTTGCGCACCGCCCAGAAGCCGCCCAGCTTGTCCAGATCGCGCCGCCGGAAGAGCATCGACTTGCCGATCACGCAGGCGCGGCCGCCGATCACCCGCGCGAAACTCGAGGCGGCGGCGACGAAGGAATTGAGCTGCAGGTTCTCCAGCGCGGCTCCCAGGCCGGGCGCGTCCTCCCCGACCAGGACGTTCGTGACCAGCCCGACCTCCGGGTCGGCCAGCTCCGCCGCCGTCTCGCGCAGGTAGTCGGGACCGGCGCGCACGTTGGAGTCGATGAGCAGGTGCTCGTGCCGGGCGCTGTCGGCCAGCGCGGCGAGCAGGTTCACCTTGGGGTTCAGTCCCAGGCGCCGGCTGCCGGCGCGGATCTCGATGCGCGCGCCCGGGTGGTCCATCTGCACCCGCCGCGCGACGTCCAGCGCCGGGTCGAGCGGGTCCTCGGCGCCGACCAGGATCTCGAACTCGGGGTAGTCCTGGCGCGCGAGCGAGGCCAGGTTCTCGTACAGGCCTTCCTCGGCATCCTTGACCGGCTTGAGCACCGTGATGGGCGGAGTCGGCCCGTGGAGCTTGCGCCGGCGGGGCGAGAGCACCAGGAACGCGGTCAGGTGCGCGACCAGCGTCAGAGCGAGCGAGATGGGAGCGAGCAGGACTAGCCCGTAGCAGATCGACCCGATGCTCATTCGATCCTCCGCGAGGAACCACCCTCCGGAATCGACGCTCACACCGGAAACGTGGCGGCCGGGAAACTTCTCCGCGACGAACGGGCGGCGCGGCGGCCAGGCGCACGGGCGCGCGCAGCGCAACACGCGACACGGAACTGTCACAGATGAGCGGCGCCCACCTGGAGCATGCTCCGGGCGCCTCGCGGAGGTGCGCGTGCACATCGAGACGCTGGCGATGCAGGCGGACGGAGATCGTGCGGCGCTGGAGCTGGCGCGGACGCGGCTGGAGCGGAGCGCGCGGCGCTGGAGCGAGCGCCCGACCTTCGCCTCCCTGCGGGAGCTGCAGCGGGCAGCGGCGAGCTTTCGGGACGCCCAGCGCGCGTCCGACGACGCGGTCCGCGCCTGGGCCCGCGCGCTCGCCTCGCACGAGGCGCTCCGCTCGCGGACGGAAGGGGCCGCAGGCTAGGCCCCGAGGTCGTGGAGGATCTCGTATAGCCCGAGCGCCGGCAGGCGCCGGTAGCCGTTCCAGGCGGCGCGCGCGAGCGTCCCGTCCTCGATCCAGCGAGGGAGCCATTCGCCGGCGCGATCCGGGTCGGCTTGCGGGAGGGCCGCGCCCTGCTCCACCGCCCAGCGCAGGTTGCGCTCCTCGTGGACGCCCACGGGCGGAGCGGCGATCACCGGCAACCCGAGCGCGGCGAAGAAGGTCATCTCGCTCGGCTTGGTCCACAGGACGTCGGTCCGCGCGAGCAGCGCGTTGAACGTGCGCAGGTACTTCAGCGTGTCGCGCTCCTCCAGCACCTCGACCGCGGAATGGCCGGCCAGCGCCTCCGCGGCGACGGCGGCGCGCAGCTTGCGAGCGACGTCGCGCCGGCGGCCGGCGACGAGCGCCAGGGCCAGCCGCCGGTCGCGCAGTGGACCGGCGAGCGCGCGGACGAGCCGGGCTGCGATGCCTACCTGGGCGCCCGCCCCGCCGATCGCGAACGTGACCAACGGCGGCGAGTCGTCGCGCCCCACCGGGCCGATCTCCGCCGCGGCGGCGTCCGCCACCGCCCTGCGTGCGTCGATTCGCCCGAGCCGGGCGGCCAGGTTGCGCTTGAGCGCGGACCTCTCGCGTCCGCCGACGAGGTCGTGAGGCAAGGGAAAGCCCGTCAGGCGGATCCGCTCCGGAGCCACGCCGTAGGACTCGATGCGCCGCCGCGCCGGCTCGCTCGGCACGTAGTACCGGATCTTGCTTCGCGCAGGGTGCGGAGGTGCCCAGACGCGATTGACGTCGGCGTCGGTCACCACGCAGTGGAGCCGATCCGCGCCGTGCAGCTCGGCGAGGATGGGCGCCGCGTAGAACGTCGCCAGGAGCGGCGCGCCGCTGGCGCGCAGATGCTCGGCGAGCGCCCTCCCCGCACCCGCGCGCGCGGCGCGCTCCATCCAGCGCGTGCCAGTGCTCGGCGCGGAGAGGTCCCCGCCCGCGTCCGGGATGGCGGTGATGCGCGCGAGGAGCCGGCGCAGCGGACCGCCGAGGGCGGGGACCTGCGACCACCGCGTGAGCGGCTCGTACAATGCGCGGGTCCGCCACCAGAACCACGCGTCGCGCGCGTCCCCGAGCGGCGGCAGGTCCATGAGCAGCAGCGGGACGCCGAGCGCGTCCGCCAGCGGCGCCGCGGCGCGCAGGTGGCCGTACCCCATGTCGATGGCCGCGACCACGGGACGCGGCGGGTGGGAGGGCATCGGGGCCGGGCACCTTCACCGCGCGGGCAGGGCCTGTCAAGCCGGTGGATCGGCGCCCGAGTGACGCCCCCGCGCGAGCAGCGCGCCGCCGCCGTAGACGACCAGCCCCACGCAGAAGTACTGCGCCGGGGTGAGCCGCAGGTAGCGCGCATCGACGTACGGCAGGTCCCGCGCCCGCAGGAAGTCGAACGCGAAACGGCCGGCGCCATAGAGGAGCGCCAGCACTGCGAGGAGCGACCCGCGCAGCGCGCCGCGGCGGCGCAGGCCATACAGCACCAGGGTGATGCCCGCGAGCAGCAGCGCATCGTAGAGGCCCAGGTCGTGGCGGGGCCCGTCCGGGAACGCCACCGCGAGAGGGAAGCTGGTCCGCACGCCGGGATGGTCGTGCACGGCGAAGCAGCCCAGCCGCGCCACCGCCCATCCGGGCGCGACCGACAGCGCGATCACGTCGCCGTAGCGGGCGAACGAGAGGCGCCGCCGCCGGAAGAACAGCGCGCCGGCGGCGAGCCCGCCCAGCACGCCGCCCGTCGAGGAGAGGCCGTCCCAGACCTTGAGCACCTGGAGGACGCCGCCCGAGCGCAGCTCTTCGGGATGGTAGAGGAAGAGGTGCACGAGGTGGCCGCCCAGGATCCCCCCGACCAGCGCCCAGGTGGCGAACGAGGTGAGAGGCGCCGGGTCGAGACCCTCCTCGCGCGCGCGGCGCACCAGCAGCAGCGAGGCCAGGTACACTCCCGCGGCGGCGAGCACGCCGAACGGCTCGATGGCGAGCGGGCCGATGCGCAGCGGCGGGATCTGGAACCAAGGGATCACGGCGAGGATCACGGCGCCCTATCCGCGCTCGAGATACCGCGGGCTCGCCACGCGCAGCTTCAGCTCGGCGATCCGCCGCAGGGCCTCCAGGGTGCCGCGCGGGACGTCGCCGCGGCGGATCCGCCGCGACAGCTCGGCGGACAGCGCCAGTGCTTGCTCCCGAGGCGTCCCGGGCGGGGGCGCTCCGGCGAGCGGCCGGAGCAGCGCGATCTCTTCCCGCAGCAGTTCCTCGCCCAGGTCCAGGTCGCGCTTCAGGATCGACAGCGCGTTCGCCGCCACCAGCAGGCGGAAGCGCAGGCGCGGGTCGGTCGCCGCGGGCAGCGCCTCCGCCTCGAGGAACTCGCGGACCGCGTCCGCCAGCTCGGCGGCCGAAGGCCGGTCGGGCATCACGCACCTCCTTCGCCGAGCAGCGAGAGCAGCTCGTGCTCCACTTCGGCGGCGAGCCGGCCCAGGACGGCCAGCTCGACGCTGCGCTCCTCGCCGGACAGGTGCCGCCGGGCTTGCGTCAAGGCGCCGATCGCCCAGCGCACGTTCCCGAGCAGCTCGAAGACGCGCAGCTCCTCGAGGGAGACGCGCAAGCCGGTCAGCTCCGCGTAGCGGTCCAGGAAGGCGTCGGGTTGCGCGAGGCCCCCCAGCCGCAACTGCTCCCTCCCGAACCGCCAGGCGCGCACCAGCGGCCAGGCGAGGTCCTCGCGCGGATCGCCCACGTGCGCGAACTCCCAGTCGAGCACGCCGGTGAGCCCCGCCGGGCCCACCAGGAGGTTGCCGACGCGGAAGTCGCCGTGGCACACGGAGCGCCGTCCGTCGCGAGGCAGGTCGCGGCGGAGGCGCAGCAGCCCCAGCTCGATGGCCGGGTGCGGCTCGGAGGCCGCGTCGAGCTGCGCCTCGAGCGCGTCGAGGGACCTCTGCAGCGGCGCCTCGTCGCGCGCGCCGGGGAGGAAGTCGAGCCGCGCCCGGTCGAGCGCGTGGATGCGCGCGAGCTGCTCGGCCATCTGCGCGGGCAGCGCCGCGCGCGCCTCCGCCAGCTCCGGCTTCTGCACGATGCGCCGCCCCACCGTCTCGCCCGGCAGCCGCTCCATCAAGAACGCCTCGCGCCCGGCCACGTCGGGGAAATGGCGGTACGGCCGCGGCACCAGCACCCCTGCCTCCCAGGCGGCCTGGAGGACGCGGAACTCCTGCGCGAGCGACAGCGCTTCGCGGTAGATGCGGCCCCCGGCGGCGCGCCGCAAGAGCAGCGGCAGCGGCCCGCGCGGGGTCTCCGCGTCCACCGCCCACGCCTCCATCGACGCGCCGCCGCCCAGGAGCGCCGCTCTCGCGACCCGCGTCCCGGCGCCGAACAGGTCCTCGAGACGCTCGCGCAGCGCCGCCTGCACCCTCTCGCTCACGCATCCTCCGCAGCGACCATCGCGCCGTTCCAGTCACCGCCGTATCCGGCGGCGCTGCGCTTTTCAGAGCGCGGATGTTCCGGGATGCATTGTAGCCGCATCGCTGCTACAGAGCCGGCCGTGGAGCCCGGGCCGCAGGACCCGCAGCAGCCATCCGCCCGCGGGCTCGGGCGGTTCCTGGGTCGCGCGCGCGAGCCGTTCCGTTTTCCCCTGTCGAGGATTCCGTGGGAACGCGCGCTGTTCCTCGGGGTTGCCGCGGTGATCGGCATCTACGCCGGGATCGCCGCCGGCCTGTTCTCGCACAGCATCCGCTTCGTGCAGATCGTGCTCTTCCGCGGCAACGAGGTGGCCGCCGCCCTTTTCGGCGCGGGACGCCACGCCTGGGCAGCCACCTTCCGCGAGCATCTCGCTCGCGCGCGCTGGCACGTGGAGTTCGCCGCCCTGGCGCTGCTCGTGCTGGCCTTCGCCTTCGCCGCCGAGGCGCTGGCGGCGCGGAGGCCTTCCTGGCTGCCGCGCTTCGAGGTGCACCGCGTGCGCGCGGTCGCGCTCGCCGGGGCGCTCGGGCTGTGGCTCTACTACCCCCTGGTCCTGCTCGGCGTCTTCAACGGCACCTTCCACGAGACGAGCGGCGGGCTGTACCAGATCGCCATCCAGGCGCCGGTCTGGGTGCGCGTGCTCGCCCCCGCGTTCGGCGCCCTCGCGGCCGGCCTGCTGGTCCGCTACGTGAGCCCGGAGAGCGGCGGGCACGGGGTCGTCGAGGTGATGGAAGCCATCCACCTGCGAGGGCGCCAGCTGCGGGGGCGCGTCGCGGTGTGGAAGTCCCTCGCGGCCGGCCTGGTGATCGGGTCGGGAGGCAGCGCGGGGCGCGAGGGGCCCGTGGTCCACCTCGGCGGCGCGGTGGCGGCGTCCTTGGGGCGATTCCTGGCGCTGCCCCGGCGCGAGGCGGCGGCGCTGCTCGCCTGCGGCGCCGGCGCCGGAATCGCCGCCTCCTTCCAGGCGCCGCTCGCCGGCGCCATGTTCGCGCTGGAGATCGTGCTCGGCGACTTCGGCGTCAGCCGCTTCGCGCCGATCGTGCTCTCTTGCGTGACCGCCACCGCCACCTCGCGGGCGCTGCTGGGCGGCGGGAGCGAGCTGCAGCCCGTCTCCTGGACGCTGCAGCACTCGGGAGAGATCGCCATCTACCTGGCCTTGGGCATCGCGGCCGGCGGCGCGGGCATCCTCTACATCCGCTCCATCCACGCGGCCGAGGCAATCTTCACGGGACACGCCGGCGGGCGGCTCGGCAGGGGGCTTGCGCGACTGCGGCCCGAATGGCGCGCGGCGACGGGCGGGCTCGTCGTGGGACTGCTCGCGCTCATCACCCCGCGCGTGCTGGGCACCGGCATCGAGAGCATGAACGCGGCCCTCGCCGGAGAGCTGGCCTTCGGCGCGCTGGCGCTCACCCTCGCGCTGAAGCTCGCGGCCACCGCGGCGACCCTCGGATCGGGCTCGCCCGGCGGCAGCTTCTTCCCCGCGGTGTTCCTCGGGGCGATGTTCGGAGGCGCGTTCGGCCGGGCCGTCCACTGGGCGCTGCCCGCGATCACCTCCGGACCGGGCGCGTACGCGGCGGTGGGGATGGGCGCGGTGGTCGCCGGAGCGACGGCGGCGCCGCTGACCGGCGTCATGATGATGTTCGAGCTGACCGGCAGCTACCAGATCGTGCTGCCGCTGCTGGTCGCGTGCGGCGCGGCGGCCGCCCTGGTGAACGGCGTCCTGGGCGGCTCCATCTACACCCTCGGGGCCCGGCGCCGGGGCGTGCGCGCGCGGATCGAGGAGCCGCTGCGCGACCTGTCCGTCGCCCAGGCCTGCGAGGCGATCCCGGCGGTCCCCGCCGAATCCTCCGGCGCGGAGTTGCTGCGGGCGCTCGATGGTGCGCGCGCTGCCGTGCCGGTCGTCGATGAGCGGGGCTTCGCCGTCGGCGTGTTACCGGTGCGCGCCGCGCGTGAGGCGCTCACCGGGTCCGCTGCGCGCACCGCGGGCGAGCTCGCGCGGACAGGCGGCCTGGTGCTGCTCCTCCCCGACGACGATCTGCAGCATGCGCTGCACGTGCTCTCCGAGTCCGGGACGTCGGAGGCGGTGGTGGTCGAGAGGCCTGACGCACCGCGCCCGCTCGGGATCGTGACGCGCGAAGGCATCCTCGACGCCTGGCACCGCGCGAACACCTGATCCCGGCGGCGGGTCCCTGGCGCCGCTCGCCGCGCCCGCTGTAACGTAGCCGCGCTGCGCGAGACTTGAGCCGCAGTATCAACCCCGGAGAACAAAACGATGGTCAAGGAGATGCTGAAAGGCGCGGTGATCGCCGCCGCAGTGGGCTCGCTGTTCGCGTCGGGCGCCGCCCAGGCCAAGGAGAAGGAGAAGAAGGCCTCCAGCAGCGCGGTCAAGTGCGCCGGCGTGAACGAGTGCAAGGGCCAGGGCTCGTGCCACAGCGCCAGCAACGCGTGCAAGGGCCAGAACGGCTGCAAGGGCCAAGGCACGACCGAGATGAAGACCGAGAAGGACTGCACCGCCAAGGGCGGCAAGGTCGTCGCCGCGAAGTGATCTTCGTTCCGGGGCCGGCGCGCGGTGCGCCGGCCCGGCGGAGGCGGAATGGCCTTCCAGCGCGCGCACCTCGGGCACGGCATCGGGCTCCGCTCCAAGCACTACGGGCGCTTCCTCGACGAGCGGCCCGAGGTCGGGTGGATCGAGGCGATCAGCGAGAACTTCATCGGCGTCGGCGGGAGGCCGCTGGCGGTGCTGGAGAAAGCGCGGCGCGACTTCCCGGTGGTGTTGCACGGCGTCTCCCTGTCGATCGGCTCGGTCGATCCGCTCGATCGCCGGCATCTCGCCGGGCTGCGCGCGCTCGCCGACCACATCCAGCCCGCGTACGTCTCCGACCACCTCTGCTGGGGCACGCACCGCGGCCGCTACCTGCACGATCTGATGCCGCTGCCGTACACCGAGGAAGCGCTCGACCACGTCGTGCGGCGGGTCCACCAGGTGCAGGACGCCCTCGGGCGCCAGATCCTGCTGGAGAACGTATCCAGCTACGTTGCGTTCCGCGGCTCCACCCTCACGGAATGGGAGTTCGTCGCGCAGGTGGCTGAGCGGGCGGACTGCGGCATCCTCCTCGACGTCAACAACATCTACGTCAGCGCCCGGAACCACGGATTCGATCCGCGCGAGTACCTCTCCGCCATTCCGCCGGATCGGGTCGGACAGTTCCACCTGGCGGGGCACTCGGATCGCGGGACGCACCTGCTCGACACGCACGACGCGCCGGTCGCGGATGCGGTGTGGGACCTGTACGCGGCCGCGGTGCGCCGCTTCGGGCGCGTGCCCGCGCTGATCGAATGGGACGACCACGTCCCCGAGTTGGAGCGGCTGATCGAGGAGAGCCGCGCCGCCGAGGCAGTCGAGGCGCGGGCGCTGGCCGCGCGGGAGGCGGCGTGACGCTGGCCGAGGCCCAGGACTTGTTCGCCGCCCTGGTGACGGGGGAGCACCTGGTCGATCCTGCGGCGCGCGAGGCGTTCCTGGTCGGAGATGCCGGGCTCTCCGCGAGCGAGCGCGCGCGCATCTACTCCGAGATGTACCTCTTCCGCCTGGTCGATGCCCTGCGCGAGGACTACCCGCTGCTCGCGCGGCTGCTCGGCGACGAGGAGTTCTTCTCGCTCTGCGCCGATTACGTGCGCGCCCACCCCTCGCGCCATCCCTCCCTCGCCCGGCTGGGTGGAGCGCTGCCCGGGTTCCTGCGCGACCGCGCCGCCCCGCGGGCGGACCTGTCCGACCTGGCGGCGCTGGAGTGGGCGCGCGCGGAGGCGTTCGTCGCGCCGGACGCCGGGCCGCTCGACGAAACCGGGTTGCGGTCGCTCGGAGAGGACGCCGCCTCCGCCCGCCTGGTGCTCGTCCCGTCCGTCCGGCTGCTGTCGCTCGAGTACGACGCCGCCGCGCTCTGGGCCGATCTCGACGCTTCGCGCGAGCCGCCCCTTCCACGGCCGGGGGCCGCCTCGCTGCTGGTCTGGCGCAAGGGATTCGAAGTGTTCCACGCGGAGGTGTCGCCCGAAGAGCTCTCCGCCCTGTCGGCGGTGCAGCGAGGGGCGACGCTCGGCGAAGCCTGCGAGGCATTCGCCGCGCTGCCCGATCCGGCCCGGGCAGCGCTCGACGCGCTGGCGAGCTGGTCCGGCGAAGGGCTCATTGCGCGGACCGATCGGTAACGAAAAGCCTCGACGCGCGACTCCTCCCCAAAAGGAGCAACCGCATGGACGCCCTCCTCCGCATGCGCCGTTCCCTCCTCTCCGTGGCCGATCGCCTCTCCTGGCTGCCGCCCACCCTGGCGCGAGTGGCCATCGGCGTCGTCTTCGCCGGGAGCGGCTGGGGGAAGCTGCACAACCTGGACAAGATCACTTCGTTCTTCGCCGACCTCGGCATCCCCGCGCCGGGGTTCAACGCCGTGCTCGCGTCGTCCGCCGAGCTGATCTGCGGTGTGCTCATCCTGGTCGGACTGCTGACGCGTCTCGCCTCCATTCCGCTCATCGTGGTGATGGTGGTCGCGATCCTCACCGCGAAGCGCGGCGACATCGGAGGCCTCTCCGACCTGCTCGGCTTCGTCGAGACGCTCTACATCGTGCTGCTCGCGTGGCTGGCGACGGCCGGCCCGGGTCCGCTGTCGCTCGACCGGTTGGCGCTCCGCGCGCTGGGCGCGACGGACGAGCCGCACAGGCCGTCCTCCCAGGCCGCCCCCGCGCACGACTGAGCAAGAACAGCCGCGGTCGCTTGCTCTCCGCGGGGACGCACGGGATCCTGCTCGCGTGCAACCCGCAGACCCGCCCGCGGCGCGCGACCTGCGTGCCTACGCCGCCGCCCTGATCTCCGCCGCGACCCGGCGCGACGTCGGACGCGCGTTCGCGACGGCCGGCGTGGCGGCGGCCGGGGCGCACAGCGGGGACCTGTCCCTGGCCGGCAAGGACGCCCTCCACCGGCTGGCGGTCGCCGGCGCTGCGCGTTTCCATGGCGGGGACACCAGCGGCGACGAGGCCTGGGCGGCGCTGCCGCTGGCGGGCGAGAGCGGCCCGCTGGGGGTTTTGGGGCTCCGGTTCGCCTCGCCGCAGGCGTTCGGCGAGGAGCAGCGGGCCTTCCTCGCCGACCTGGCGGCGCTCACCGCGCGCGCCCTCGAGCGCGCCGCCCGCCACGACGAGGAGCTGGAGACGCGGACCTTCCAGCACCGGCTGATCGGCATCGCCGGGCACGAGCTGCGCAACCCGCTGACGGTGGTCCTCTCCGCCGCCGAGCAGCTTTCGCGCACGGCCGCCGGCGACCGCGACAAGCGCGCCGCCGCGCGGCTGCTCCGCAATGCCCGGCGCATGGATCGGATCGTGCGCGACCTGATGGACTACGCGCAGGCGCAGGCGGAAGGGCGGCTGCACATCGCGCCCCGCGAAGTCGATTTCCACGAGCTGTGCGTCCGCGTGCTCGCCTCGCTCTCGTCGGTGCATCCCGAGCGGCCGGTCACCTACCAGCGCGGAGAGGACGTGCGCGGCAGGTGGGATCCCGACCGGCTCGAGGAGCTGCTCGAGAACCTGGTGGTCAACGCGCTCAAGTATGGCGCCCCGGATCGCCCCGTCTACGTCGGCTGGTATGGCGACCCGGAGGAGTTGGTGCTCAAGGTGCACAACCACGGCCCGCCGATCCCGGCCGCGCTCCTGCCCCATGTCTTCGATCCCTTCCAGCGCGGCGAGGACCACTCCGTGCGCGACAGCCTCGGGCTGGGGCTCTACATCGTGAAGCAGATCGTCGCGGCGCACGGCGGCCGGATCGAGGCTCGCTCGGATCGTGAGACCGGCACGACCTTCGTGGTGCGCCTCCCGTACGCGGTGCCCGCGGCAGAGGCCCGCGATCTAGCCGGCTGACTCCCACGAGCAGCGGTACTCGCAGCGGTCGCCTCCGCGCGCACGGCAGACCGGGTGCTGGATGCGCACGCCTCGCCCGCCGGACATCTCGAGGCGCGCTCGTGCCAGCCGATCAGGGTCCTTCGTAACGAACCAGGATCACGGTGGAGTTGTCGATTCCGCCGTTGGTGTTGGCGGTGTCCAGCAGCTTCCTGGCGGCCGCCTCGAGGCCGGCGGAGCGTTGCAGGATCGCCTCCATCACGTCGTCATCCACCATGCCCGACAAGCCGTCGCTGCAGAGCATCAGCAAGTCGCCCGGGCGCAGCTCGTGCTCGTGGACCTCGACGTCCACCTGGCGCTGCTGGCCGAGGGCGCGGAGGATGATGTTCTTCTGCGGGAAGGTCCGCGCCTCCTCCTCGGTGATCTTCCCCTGGCGCAGGTATTCCTCGACCAGCGAATGATCGATGGTGATGCGGCGCAGCTTTCCGTTCCGCAGCTGGTAGACGCGGCTGTCGCCGGCGTGCGCCACGATCGCCAAAACGCCGCCGTCGCGCTCGACGAAGTGCGCCGAGACGCAGGTGGTCCCCATGTTCTTCTTCGAGGGATCGGCCTCGGACGTCTCGAGGATGCGCTGGTTCACCAGCTTGATGGCGGTGACGAGACGGTTCTCGTCGTAGCCCTTGTCGCGGTCCTCCTTGAACGGCCAGGTGGCCTCGCGATCGCGGCCGGTCAGCTCGAAGAACTCCCGCATCTCCTGCACCGCGATGCCGCTCGCCACCTCGCCCGCCGCGTGACCGCCCATGCCGTCGAACACCGCGAACAGGCCTTCCTCGGGGAGCGCGAGGTAGTTGTCCTCGTTATTGTCCCGCTTCATCCCGACGTCGGTCCTGGCGGCGTGCACGATGCGCATGCGACCCTCGGGCGCACGCCGAGGGTAGATGATCGCGCGCCGCAGCGCGACCCGGGTCACTTCTTGCGCACGATCACGTCGCCGGAGAAGGCGTCGCACTCGATCACGCCCTCGCCCTTTCCGTAGATGGCTTCCACCCACCCGCCCATGCCGTGCTTGCGCCTGGGCGCGCGCTTCACCTCGAGCTTCAGCTCGTCGCGCAGGTCGCCGCTGTGCGAGGCGTACGACAGCTGGAAGCTGCTCTTCGACGCGTCGGGTTGCAGCTTGATCTCCCCGGACACGGTCTCCGTGCTCAGGTGGCAGCCCTTCGCGCACACCCCGCTCCACTCCAGGTTGCCGGAGGCGGACTGGAAGGCGAGCTGCACCGCCGGGTCGGCGGTGGTGGCGAGCGCGGTGCCCGAGACCAGGTGGAGCCGGAGCCGCGGGCCGGTCACGCTCACGGTGACGTCGCCGGACACGCTCTGCACGTCGGCGTTGCGCGCGCCCTTGACCTTGACGTCTCCGGACATCGTGCGCACACGCACGTCGCCGCCGACCTCCTGCACGGACACGTCCCCGGAGGTCGAGTCGAAGTCCAGGTTCGAGCCTTTCGGGAGCTCCACCCGCAGGCTGCCCCGGCGCAATTGGCGGCGGCCGCTGAACTCGGCCTCGACGCGGTCGCCGAACTGCAGGAGCTGCACCTCGCCGGTGATGGGCACGCCCCCGACGCTGAGCGCGATCTGCGGCTTGTCGCTCGGCACCACCTCGACCTCGCCGGACTGCACGCGCAGCCGGAAGGTGACCGGTCCCTTCACCGCCAGGGCGGCGGCGCCGTTCTTGCCCGTCGCGCGCGCGCTGGGCTGCTCGCCGGATGACTCGTCGTCGCTGCCGAACCGGCTCCGCCACCGCTCGCGGGACCGCCTCTCGCGGTCGCGCTGCCGTTCGATCCGGTCCCGTTCCCTGCGGGCCCGGTCGGAGGGACCCGCGTCGCTGGCCTCGTCCTCGTGGTCCTCGTCGTCCTCGTCCTCGTCGCGCATGGCGAGCAGGCCGAGGCCGGGCAGGTCGAGGTGCAGCTCCGGCATCTCGAAACCGTGCAGGTCGAGGTGCAGGTCCGGCTCCCCGGCGCGCGGGGGAGTCGCGCGCGGGCGATCCGCGGGCGTGGCGGCCAGGAGCGTCGCGACCAGGGCGATGCTGCCGATCATCGTGCGACCTCCTCGGAATCCTCGATGGCATGGCGGAGCGAGCGGACCATGACGGCGCTGCCGTCGAGGAGCCGCAGGCGCTCGTCGGGGTCGTTGCGCGCCTGCGCGCTGGCGTCGATCAGCGACCGGGCCCGGGCGAAGGAATCGTCCCAGCGCTTCTGCGTGCGCTGGTCGAGCCGGCCGCGGCCGCGCGCGTACTCCTGCTCGAGCACCCCGAGCGCGCTGCGGTAGTCGCCGGCGGCGCGGTCCAGGGCCTGCTGCGCTTTCGCGTCGGTCTGCGCGACGGGCTCGTCGAAGACCGCGGCGTCGCCCTGCCCGTCCTGGGCACGCTGGGGCGGACGCACCACCACGGCGAGCGCCGCCGCCGCGGCGACCGCCACCGCGGCTCCGAGGAACGGGCGCCAGCGCCGAGCGCTCGAGATCGGGACGGGCGCGTGCACGCGCTCCTCGACCCGTTCCCAGATCTCCGGCCGCACCGGCGGCTGCGGGCGGCGGCGGAAAAGCTGCGCTTCGGCGCGCAGCCAGGCCAGCTCGCGCGCGCATTCCGCGCACCGCCCCGCGTGCGCCAGGACGTCCGGACGGGCTTCCGCGCCGAGGGCGGCGGCCTCCAGCTCCTCGAAGGTCGGGTGGCCGGTCATGGCGTTCCCTCCACGTACCCCGACAAGCGCTCGCGCAATTGCAGGCGGGCGCGGTGGATCTCGTTCTTCACCTTCTGCAGGTTCCAGCCCATCGCCTCGGCGATCTGCTCGTAGGGCAGGCCGTGGTCGATGCGCATCAGCAGGGCGGCCCGGCGATCCGAGGCGAGGACCGTTAGGGCACCGTCGAGCAGCCGGTCCGCCTCGCCGGAGAGAAGCACCGCCTCGGGAGAGGGAGCGCGATCGGGCTCGCGGGGCTCCTCCTCCGGCAGCGGCAGCGGATCCCGCCGCCACCTGCGCAGTTGCTCCATCGAGACCATCCGCGCGATGCCGAGCAGCCAGCCGCCCAGCCGCTCGTCCTCGCGCAAGGTGCGCATGCGGGAATGGGCGCGCACGAAGGTCTCCTGCGTCGCCTCGTCGGCGGCGGCGTCGTCGCGCAAGAGGTCCCCGAGGAAGCGGCGGACGGAAGGAGAGTGGCGGTCGAAGATCACCCGAAAAGCCTCCGGCTCGCCGCGCCGGGCGCGGTCGAGCAAGTCCCGCTCCGGCGGAACCTCCCCGCGCCCTCGCGAGGCGGGTGTGCGGTCGGCGGGCGTCACCGGCACGTCCAAGAGTGACGCGATGGGCCGACCGGTTTCAGGCATGAGTCGACTGCGAGGTTCGAGGTTCGACTGCAAGTGCTCGAGATTCGACTGCGAGATTCGAGGGTTCGACTGCGAGATTCGAGCTTCGACTTCGAGCCTCGAGTCTCGACGTCGAATTTCGCTGTTCGACGGCGAAGTCCGGTGGTCGATGCTAGTCGATGCTCGTAGTCGAAGCTCGCACCTCTCTGTACCCTCGTCCCTAGCTTCCTTCCGCTGCCGTCTGGAACTTTCGCAGTCGGAGGTCGCGGATGGAGCACTTCAGCGCGCCGCTGCGCTACCGCTTCGACCACCTCGATCAGGCGCGGACGCACGTCGTGCGCGCGGGCGAGCATTCCCTCTTCTTCTTCCGTCACCCCCGGCTCTCGCTCGAGCCAGGCTCCTCGGTGCAGATGGAGTGGACCTTCCAGAACGCGGAGCCGGCGCGCATGCTGCACGGCACCGCGCTGGAGAACGTGGACCGCTGCGGCGTGTGGATGGAGCTGCACGACACGCGGCCCCTGCGCGAGCTGCGCTCCCTGCACAACGTGCGCCGTCACCGGCGCATGGCAACCGACCGGCCGGTGCAGATCGCCTGGTCCGGCCGGGTGGAGAGCGGGCGCCTGCTGGACGTCTCGGCGGGCGGGGCCCGCATCTCCGGCGCGCCCGGCGTTCTGCGCGGCGACCTGGTCGAGCTGCGGCTCCCTTCGGAGGAAGACCCCGCCCTCTTCCCCGAGCTGGGCACGGCGTACGTCGCCTGGGCCGAAGAGGGCGGCGAGATGGGGGTCCAGTTCGATCGGCTGGACTCGTCTTCCCGCACCGCGGTCATCGAGCTGGTCCGCTCGGTCGCCGACGCGTGGGCGAGCGCCCTCGAGTCCCGCCATCCGTCCTGGTGCTGCGTCGACGCCGGCCCGATCGAGGTCCCCCTGCCCGAGGGTTTCCTCCGGGCCGCCGGCTGACGCGGCCAGAAACGTATCCCATGAGGTGCGCGCTCTGAAAAGCGCAGCGCCGCCCTATCGGGGGCGGCTGGCGTCCGCTCAAGCGAGGATGTCGTTCTCGTACTTGCCCACCTCGAGCGAGTGGTCGGCGATCGACTTGATCTCCTCGTCGTCGTTGTGGCTAGCCGCGTGGAAGTTCTGGTGCACGCGGTGGTGGGCGTCGGTGCAGAAGGCGAGCGCCATGTTCAGCTCGTTCTCGCATTTCGAGATGCCCCGGCGCTCGATCAGCGCGGTGGTCCGCGAAATGACGGCCAGCATGCCCATCAGATCGATGCCGACGTCGGCGAGGCGGCGGGTGGCGAACTGCTTCTCGACGATCTCCCGGCCGTGCCGGCGCAGCACGGACTCGGTGAGCGCGGCCAGCTCCTGCACCGCGTCCTCCACGTTCGCCACCTGCTTGCGCAGCGACTCGTGCGCCTTGGTGATCTGCGTCCGGCCGTAAGGCAGCGTCTGGCGCACCTTGCGGCGGCCGTAGTCGCGCAGCACGCCCAGGCTCTTGATCGGGTCGTTGAGCGAGTTCGCCAGCTCCTTGCCCAGGCCCTGGAGGAACTCGCCCGGCCTCTGTACCCCGGTGAGCCCCACGTACAGCCGCAGGATCTCGTTCGTCCCCTCGAAGATCCGGTTGATGCGCGCGTCCCGGACCACGCGCTCGTAGGGCTGCTCGCGCATGTAGCCCATTCCGCCGGCGATCTGCAGCGCCTCGTCCGCCGCGGTCCACAGCGCCTCGGAGTTGAACACCTTGGTCGCGGC
The DNA here is from genome assembly GCA_036393835.1 of Myxococcales bacterium. Taxonomy (GTDB): domain Bacteria; phylum Myxococcota; class Myxococcia; order Myxococcales; family 40CM-4-68-19; genus VBKO01. The sequence continues at coordinate 22,746 of DASWGI010000353.1, forward strand.
GCCCTCGACGGAGTAGTCCACCCCGCCCCGGTCGATGGTGGAGCTGACCAGGTAGCAGAGCGACTCGCTCGCGTAGCAGCGCATCGCCATCCGCCCCAGCTTCTCCTTGATCAGCCCGAAGCTGCCGATGGGGCGCCCGAACTGCTTGCGGGTGGAGGCGTGCTCGGAGGCGAGCTGCAGGAGGCGCTTCTGCCCGCCGACGGACCCGGCGCCCAGGCCGGTACGCCCGTGGTTCAGGATGGACATCGCGACCTTGAATCCCTTCCCCTCCTCGCCCAGCACGTTCTCCGCGGGGACCTTCACGTCGTCGAAGCGGACGCTGGTGGTCACCGAGGCGCGGATCCCCATCTTGTCCTCGTGCGGCCCGTGCGACACGCCGCCCAGGTCGCGCGTCACCGCGAAGGCGGTGATCTTCCCTTTCTGCTCCGGCGTGTCGGGCGTGGTCTTGGCGAAGACAGTGAAGAAGTCCGCGATGCCGCCGTTGGTGATCCAGATCTTCTCGCCGTTCAGCACGTAGTGCGACCCGTCGGCGGACTTGACGGCCCGGGTGCGGATGCTGAACGCGTCGCTGCCGGAGCTGGGCTCGGTCAGGCAGAAGGCGGCGATCATCTCGCCGGTGGCGAGCTTGGGCAGCCACCTGCGCTTCTGCGCGTCGGTGCCGAAGAGCAAGAGGCCCTTGAACCCGATGGAGGAGTGCGCGCCCAGCGTGACGGCGACCGAGCCGTCCCAGGAGGCGAGCTCCTCCATCACCCGCGCGTAGCCGGTGTTGGAGAGCCCGATCCCGCCGTGCTCCTGCGGGACGATGAGCCCGAAGAGCCCCAGCTCGCGCAGCGACTGGAGCAGCTCGGCCGGCATCTCCCCGGTCCGGTCGAGGCGCGCCGTGTCGATCCCCGCCATGTACTTGCCGGTGGCTTCGACGATCTCGCGCACGGTCTCCCGCGAGTCCTCGTCCATCTGCGGGTACGGAAAGAGCTGGTCCTCGAGGATGTCGCCGAAGAAGAGCGACTTGCCGAAGCTCGCCTGCGGGTCGAAGGGCATGCGGGCAAGTCTAGCCGCCGCCCCTGAGGCGGCGCTACGTTTTGACGCGCGGGCTACAAGCTCTCGAGGAACGCGATCAGCACGAAGCGCGAGAACGCGTCGAGTCGCCTGAATCGTTCGCGCGACCTGGCGCCCTGTCCGTCGTGGGCCAGGATGGCTTGCGCGATCGTGGTGGCCCGCCCGTCGTGCAGCAACTTCGCCTGCGTGCGCAGGCCCCAGAGCGGCTGCGTGCGCATCAGCCGGCCCGTGGCCTGGTTCTGGGTGATGCCGTCGCCAAGAGAGCCCATGTCGTGAAGCAGGAAGTCGGAGAACGGGTGGTAGTAGACGCGGTCCAGCGCCGCGACCGCGTTCGGGCCCGTGCGCAGCGTCTGGGCGTGGCAGTCGAGGCAGCCGATGGCGGCGGCGACCGCGTTGCCGATCGCGGTGACCAGGTTGCGCGACCCGCGCGGCGGCGGCCCCAGGAACGTCATGAAGTCGTTGAACCTGACCACGCCCGTGCCGTCGTCGTTCGGCGTGTCGAGCGCCGGGTTGAACTGCAGGATGTCGCACTTTCCCTGAGGGCAGTTCTCGTTGGGAAAGAGCGGGTTGGTGATGCCCATCTCGTTCAGGTAGGCGTCGCCGGAGAAGACGAAGAGGCTCGGCACCTGCGCCTTCCACCCGAACTTGCCGAGGGCCGGCTGGCCGCCGTTGCTCGGGTCGGGCACCACGCTGGGCGTTCCGGCGGTCGAAGGCGTCAGGAACGACTGCAGGAAGGCGATGGTCTCGAAGGTCGACGCCGGCGTCGCGTCGACCAGACCGAGGCCGAACAGCGGTTGCGTGCGGCGGCTGGCCCTCACGGTCGCCTCGGGCGGGACCGTTTCGCCGGCGAACGTGAACGTCCCCGCCGGGACGGAGACGAAGCCGATGCCCTGGTCCTGGATGAGCGAGCCGCCGAATTCCGCCATGGGATCGAACGTGCCGTCGGCGCGGGTGCGGCCGAAGCGGGTCTCGAGCCGCTGGTTGGTCCCACCCACGGCGGTACCCGGTCCGAGATGGCAGGCGACGCAAGACGCCTCGTTGAAGACCGGACCGAGGCCCTCGTCGGGCTCCTCGGGGGCGGTGAACTCGGTCTTCCCGACGTCGAACCTCGCCAGCTCCGCCGCGCCGAGACCGGGCAACGGATCGCCGAACCCGGTGCCCGCGACACCCAGGTCGGCTTCGGCCGCGCGATCCGGCATCTGCACCTGGGGCGCTTCCTGAGGAGGCGGCTGCGCGGAACAGCCAGCCAGCAGGACCACACCTGCGGCAACGACGATGCGTCGAGCCATTGGTTCCCCCTTGTTTTGACGATTGCTAAATCAGGTTCGCACGCCCGGCGTGGGCGCCGTCCATGCGCGCTGTCACATCGCGCGGAGATGCGCCATCGGCAAAATGACCGATGTCACTCGTGGCTCTCGCGGCGAACGTCGGCCATCACCGCCACCAAAGCACAGGCAATCAGGAACCGCGGATCGAGGTTTTGCGAGGCCGGCAGCATTTGTAGCGCGAATACTTTGCGAAAGATCCGGAACTGTTGCGCAAGCAGCGCCACCACCTCGCCGCCGATCTCGATGTGGTGCCGTCCGGGCCAGAAGTGGAGCAACCGGCGCACCAGCGAGAGCGTGTCCTCCTGCATCGTCCCGCAGACCCGGTCGTCCGGGTCGAGCACGTCCCAGGCGTCGCGCCACATCCACGAGAGCCCACGCGTGCGCACCGAGCCCAGGCGCACTCCGGTGAGCGCGTCGAGCACGTCGTGGCACATGTTGAAGCTGAGCAAGGACCGGTTGCGGATCTCGATCAGCGGGGTGGTCTCGTCCTCGTCGGCGAAGAGGATCAAGCGGTCGCGGATGCGGAAGAGCGGGTGGCGCACGAACATCGCCAGGCGCCCGTCCGGCGCGTACACGCGGTAGACGCGCCCGAGGAGCGACCAGAGCGGGCGCACGATCAGGTAGGCGGACTGCTGGTACAGGTCGGGAGGCAGCGACTCGCGCGCGCGGGCGATGAGGTCGGCTGGCATGGACGGAGAATGCCCGCGCACGGCAGCGCGGTTCAAGCGCCCGGCGGCGGCGCGGCCGGGAGCAGGATGAGGAACCGGGTGCCCACGCCCACCTTGCTCGCGACCTCGATCTCGCCGCCCATCGCCGTGATGAGGCTGTGGCAGATCGAGAGACCCAGCCCGGTGCCCACCCCCACCGGCTTGGTGGTGAAGAAGGGATCGAAGATGCGCGGCAGGACGTCCTCGGGGATCCCCATGCCCGTGTCGGAGATCTCCACCGCGACCCGCCCGTGGCCGTCGACGCAGGTGGCGAGGCGCACCTCGTTGCGCTCGGGAGCGTTCCCGCTGAACGCGTGGGCCGCGTTCACCAGGAGGTTCAGGAAGACCTGCACCAGGCGTCCCTCGTTGCAGCGCACCAGCGGCACGTCCCCGTACTCCCTCACCACCTGGGCGCTGTGGCGCAGCTCGTGAGAGGCCATGTTCACGCTCGCGTCGAGGGCGGCCTCGACGTCGACGGCGCCGAGGCGCTCGTCGTCCATGCGCGAGAGCGTCTTCATGTCCTTGACGATGCGCCGCACGCGCTCGGCGCCCTCGCTCGCCTCCGCGACCGAGGCGCGCAGCTCGGCGACGTCGATGCCGGGGAGCGCCTCGGGCAGGCGCGACAGCGCGTCGCGCACGTACGAGAGGTTCGCCAGTGTGTAGGCCAGCGGGTTGTTGATCTCGTGCGCCACTCCCGCCGACAGGGTGCCCACCGTGGCCAGGCGGTCCGCCATGCGCAGCTGCTTCTCCGACTTGCGCAGCGCCTCCTCGGCGCGCTTGCGCTCGGTGACGTCGAGGAAGGTCACCACCCGGCCGACCAGCTTGCCCTGCCGGAGCATGGCCGCCGCCGAGTGCTGCACCGGGACCAGGCTCCCGTCGCCGCGCACGAGCTGCAGCTCCTGCTCGAGGCGGGCGTAGGTGTGCACCGCGGCCTCGATCCACACCGCGGGGAGACCCTTGTCGGCGCCGGGCAGCCGCGCCATCGCGTAGAAGCTCCGCCCCTGGAGCTCCTCGGGCGCGGAGAGCCCCAGGATGCGCAGCGAGGCCGCATTGCAGAAGGTGATCATGCCGTCCAGGTCGAGGCCGCAGATCGCCTCGACGGTGGAGTCGAGCAGCAGCCGGACCCGGTCCACGCTGTCGCGCGCCTGCTGCCCCGCCTGCCGGGCGCGCTGGGCCACCTCGCGCAGCGCGCGGACCTGGCGCTCGCGGCGCGCCTGAAGCCACGGGAGCAGTCTCCGGACGACGAGGACGAGCGCCGCGCACAGGCCGGACGTGGCCACCAGCGCGCGCAGAGGCACGCCCAAGTGATCGGCAGGACCCCCGGCAGCTTGAGACGCCGCGGCGAGGATCGCCGCGGCGAGTTCGGCGTGCGTCACGCCTTCCTTGGATACCCCAGTTTCCCCAGGACGCCGCGAATCTCGTCGAGGATGGCGGGGTCGTCGATGGTGGGAGGCACGCGCACCTCCTGCCCGTCGGCCATCCGCCGCATGGTGCCGCGCAGGATCTTCCCCGACCGCGTCTTGGGCAAGCGCTTGACCACGCTGGCCGTCTTGAAGAATGCCACCGGGCCGATGCGATCCCGCACCCGCTCGACCAGCTCGCGGACCACCTGCTCCTCGGGCTTCTGCACTCCCGCCTTGTAGACCACGAACCCGACCGGAACTTCCCCCTTGAGCTCGTCCTGCACGCCGATCACGGCGCACTCGGCCACGTCGGGGTGCGAGGCGAGCACCTCCTCCATCGCGCCGGTGGAGAGGCGGTGACCCGCGACGTTGATCACGTCGTCGATGCGCCCCATCACGAAGCAGTAGCCTTCGGCGTCCTTGTAGCCGCCGTCGCCCGTCAGGTAATGGCCGGGGAACCGCGACAGGTACGCGCGCTGGTAGCCCGCGTCGTCCTTCCACAAGGTCGGCAGCGTTCCGGGCGGGAGCGGGAGCTTGATCGCGATGCTCCCCGTCCGTCCCGCCGGGACTTCCTGCCCCTCGTCGTCGAGGATCCGCACGTCGTACCCCGGCATCGGCTTGGTGGCCGAGCCGGGCTTCACCGGGAAGCTGGCCAGCCCCACCGGGTTGCCGCAGATCGCCCAACCGGTCTCCGTCTGCCACCAGTGGTCGATCACCGGGATGCCGAGCCGCTGCTGCGCCCAGTGCAGCGTGTCCGGGTCGCAGCGCTCACCGGCGAGGAACAGCGTGCGCAGGCGCGAGAGGTCGTACTTCCGGATGTGCTCGCCGCTTGGGTCGTCGCGCTTGATGGCGCGGAAGGCGGTGGGCGCGGTGAAGAAGGCGTTCACCCCGTGCTGCGAGCAGACACGCCAGAACGCGCCCGGGTCGGGCGTGCCCACCGGCTTGCCTTCGTAGAGGATGCTGGTGCAGCCCGCAAGCAGAGGCGCATAGACGATGTACGAGTGGCCGACCACCCAGCCGATGTCGGAAGCGGCCCAGAAGACCTCGCCCGCCGTAACGCCGTACATGGCCTTCATCGAGTACTTGAGCGCCACGGCGTGTCCGCCGTTGTCGCGCACGGTGCCCTTGGGGTTCCCCGTCGTGCCGCTGGTGTAGAGGATGTAGAGCGGATCGGTGGCGGCGACCGGCACGCACTCCGCCGGCTCGGCGCCTTTCAGCGCTTGCGAGAATGAAACATCGCGGGGGCCGAGCTGGGCCTCCTGCTGCGGCCGCTGCAGGATGATGCAGCGCTCGGGCTTGTGCTTCGAGAGCTCGAGCGCCTTGTCGAGGAGCGGCTTGTACGGGACGGTCCGCGGGCCCGGCTCGATGCCGCACGAGGCGCTCACCACCAGCCTGGGCTGGGCGTGGTCGATGCGGGCAGCCAGCTCGTGCGAGGCGAAGCCGCCGAACACCACCGAATGGATGGCGCCCAGGCGCGCGCAGGCCAACATCGCCACCACGGCCTCGGGGACCATCGGCATGTAGATGATGACGCGGTCCCCGCGCTGGACGCCCTGGCGGCGGAGCGCGCCGGCGAAGCGCGCCACCTCGTCGCGCAGCTCGCGATAGGTGATGCGGCGGACCTCGCCGGCCAGCGGGCTGTCCCAGATCAGCGCCGCCTGCTCGCCGCGGCCCTGCTCGACGTGCAGGTCGACCGCGTTGAAGCACGTGTTCAGCTCTCCGCCGCGGAACCAGCGGTAGAAGGGCGCGTTCGACCGGTCGAGGACCTCGTCCCACGGCTTCGTCCAGTGGACGTCCTGCGCCACCTCGCCCCAGAAGCCCTCGGGATCGTCGAGCGAGCGGCGGTACTCCTGCTCGTAGCCGGCCATGGGGAAACCTCCAGCCGGCCATGGAATCATCTGGAGCCGGGCGAGCGCAACGTGACGGCCCAGAACGCATCCATGATATCCGCGGTTTGAAAGCGCAGCGCCGCCGAATACGGCGGCGCCTGGCCACGGAGGTGCTCATGGGCGAGGTGGCGTATCGGTCCGAGGTGCGCGTCGAGCGGGTGAAGGGCCCGCTGCGGCGCGCGTACCTGCCGGCGGAGAAGGAGCCGGTCCTGTTCAGCACGCACGGGCCGGTGGCCGCGCACTACAAGGCGCAGCCCGGGACCTACGAGCCGCACGCGACCACGCTCGACTACGTGGTCGCGGCCACCGCGGGTTGACTGGCCGGGACGCTCGGTGGAGCGCTGGCAGCGCGCCACGTGGACCCGGATGGCAAGCTGGTCGCCCACGCGACCGGCGAGGTGGAGCTGGAAGGGGGTGTGCTGGTGCTCAAGCGCATCCACGTGCTGATGGAGCTGCGCGCTCCGGCCGCGCAGCGCGAGGCGGCGGAGCGCGCGCACGGCGTGTACGCGGACTCGTGCCCGGTGTACCGGTCGCTCAAGGCGGCGATCGCCATCACCACCGAGCTGGACTTCCGGCCAGAGTGACTGACGGCGCCGCCCTCTCGGCGGCGAGTGGCGCCCCCGCCGGCGGTAAAGCCCGGACGGGGGCGCGTGGTTCGGACCTGCGGTGGCTAGAAAGCGGCTTGGCCCTGCAGCCAGACCGCAGCCGTCGAGGAAGCACCCTGGAAGCCCGAGCCGCTGGCGATCGGCGCGATGGCGGCGGGGTTCCCGGGCGTTCCCGGCGTGATGCTGTTCACCTCGAGGGTGATCTTGTCCGCGTGTCCCTTGAGAAACCAGGCCAGGCCGCCGGCGAACTTGCGGCGGTCCGAGGTGTGCGGGAAGCCGGCGTCCGAGCCGAACTTGTAGGCGCTCACGTACGCGCCGATGGCGCCGACGCGGAAGTTCAGCGAGCCGGCGAACCCGGTGCCGGTGCGAGCGAAACCCGTGGTGCCGGCCCCGGACGCGCCGGCGTTGTCGCCGTAGTTCCAGCGGAAGATGCCCAGGTCGGCGGAGAACTCCATGTCGCCCGGCAGCGGCAAGTCGACGAAACCGTCGCCGCCGAAGAACGTGTAGTCGTTCACGG
>DASWGI010000354.1:0-29307 GCA_036393835.1 Myxococcales bacterium
GCGATCGGTCGCGATAGAATCCAGCGGTGCGCTGGCTCCGGCTGAGCCTCTTCTTCGTCGGCGTCGTCGCGGTGCTCTCGGGTTTGGCCCTGTTCCAATGGGGAGAGGTTCCCGAGACCGCGCTCGGATGGGTCCTGTTGCCGCTCGGTGGAGCCGCGCTGTTGTTGGTCGAAGCGCTCGCGGAGGAAGGTCTGGCAGGAGCCGGGCGCGCGCTGACGTTCCGAAAACTCGTGCTCTGGACCGTGGTCGTGGCGCTGTTCGCGAGCGCCCTCGCGGTCGCGTGGACGCTCCTCGCCTGACCGCCGGGTCACCAACCCGCGGCGCGGGCCAGGAGTGACCGCGCCATCGTGCCGTCCACCGGGGGAGAGAAGTAGAAGCCCTGGGCGGCGGCGCAGCCGACCTCGCGGAGGAAGCCGAACTGGTCGGCGGTCTCCACGCCTTCGGCGACGACGCGCGTCCCCGTCTCGCGCGCGGCGGCGACGATGGTCCGGACCAGCTCGGGGGCCTGGCCGCGCGGTGAGCCGCCGGTGAACAGCGAACGGTCGATCTTGAGCGAGTCGAGCTGGAACCGGAACAGCGAGCTCAGGGAGCTCGAGCCGATGCCGAAGTCGTCCATGTACAGGCGCACTCCGCGTTCGCGCAGCTCGCCGATGCGCGCCAGCGTGCCGTTGCCCTGCTGCAGCGTCGTCTCGGTCAGCTCGACCGCGAGGTCCTGCGGGTCCAGGCCGTGCTCGGCCAGGACGCCGTCGATCTGCTCGAGCAGCGCGGGGTGCTGCAGCTGGCGCGAGGACAGGTTCACGTTCAGCGTCAGCTGCCCGGACGCTCCGTCCGCGCGGCAGCTCCGGAAGTCCTTGCCGGCCTGGGCGAGCAGCCACTGCCCGATGGGCACGATGAGCCCCGTCTCCTCGGCGAGCGGCACGAACCGCTCCGGCGAGACCAGCCCTAGCTTCGGATGAGCCCAGCGGATCAGCGCCTCCAGCCCCTGGATGCGCCCGGTGGCGACGTCCACGATGGGCAGGTAGTGGACGCGGAACTCCTCGCGCGCGAGCGCGCGGCGCAGATCGGCCTCCAGCTCGACGAGCTGCGGCGCCCGCTCGCGCAGCGCCGCGTCGAAGGCCGCCGACCGCGCCCCGCCCTGCGCCTTGGCCCGGTACATGGCGGCGTCCGCGTCCTGGAGCAGGTCCTCGGCGCGGGCGTACGCGGGAGCGCTCACCGCGATGCCGATGCTCGCGGTGGCGAACACCTGGTGCCCGGCGACGTCGAAGGGCTGCGCGATCGTCTGGTGGATCCGCTCCGCGACCAGCTCCGTCTCGCCTGCTTCCTTCACGTCGTCGAGGAGGATGGTGAATTCGTCCCCTCCGGGTCGCGCGAGCACGTCGCCTTCGCGCAGGCAGGTCTGGAGCCGCTCTCCCAGCTTGACCAGCAGCTCGTCGCCGGCCGCATGCCCGAGGCCTTCGTTGACGGACTTGAAGCGGTCCAGGTCGACGAACAGCACGGCTGACCGGTAGCCCTCGCGCCGCCGGCCATGCGCGAGCGAGCGGTCCACGAGCTCGAGGAAGTGCGCGCGGTTGGGAAGCTGCGTCAGCGCGTCGTTCAGCACGCGGCTCGCCGTCGACTTCGGATCGGTGACGTCCATCATCGAACCGGAAAAGCGCGCCGCCTTTCCCTTCGCGTCGCGCGTCGCCTGGCCGCGGGCCAGCACCCAGCGCCAGCTCCCGTCCTCGTGGCGCAGGCGGTGCTCGCTCTCGAAACGCGGCGATTCGCCGTCGAGGTGCGCGCGGATGGCCGCCTGCACCGCGTCGCGGTCCGCCGGGTGGACCCGGTCGAGCCACTGGGAGGGCGCCTCGCCGTCCCCGGCGGCGCCGACGATCGCGCGCCAGGAATCCGACAGCCAGAGTCGATCGCGCTCCAGGTCCCAATCCCAGATGCCGTCGCCGGATGCTTGCCAGGCCAGCGCGTACCGGTCGCGCAGCGGATCCGCCTCCTGCACCAGGGCGGCGTTGCCGGCCTCGCGTCCCTTTCGATCGTGCAGCGGCACGACGGTCCACTCGCACATGCGCGGCGCACCCGCCCGGGTGGGCGTCGGACGCAGTGACTGTAGCGTCTCCTGGCTCTCGAGCAGCTCGCGCAGCTCGGTGCGCGCCCCCGCGCGATCCGCGTCGGTGTCCGGGAAGACCAGCATCGACAGCTCCCGGCCGACCGCCTCCGCGGGCGGGATCCCGAACAGCCGCTCGGCCGCAGCGTTCCACGCGGTCACCTTCCGGTCGGCGTCGCAGAGGAGGGCCGCGAACGGCGCTTGCTCGAACAGGCGCAGCACGGCGCGCGCGTTGGGCGAGGTGCCGCGCCGCCGGGCCGCGTCGGGCTGCCGCCGCAGCAGGTCGGACAAGAGCCCGAGCGCGCGCTGGAGCGAGGCGCGGTCGTCGTCCGCGCGGCGGTACTCCTTCTCGATCCTGCGGAACAGCTTGCGCAGCTGCGGGGACGACTCACGTTCTTCACCGAGGGATTCGTCGAGCTGGCGTCGGAGGCGCCTGTGCATCGTCAGCCCGGCTCCGGCAGCGCGGGGCGCGCGATGCTTGACGCATCGCACCGGCAGCTCTCGAAAACCACTCTCGGGGACGAGTCTGCTCCGCGTGGTCGAGGAGTGCCCTCGCGCGACGGGTGTGCAGACACTGGACGCCACCCTACTCGCGCCGTTTCCCGATTGCAACAAATCGGCCACGCAATGATTACCGGGCGCTCCGTATGGAGCTGGCAGGGCTGCGCACCTCACTGGATCGGCGTCAGGTGCTCGACGCCGCCCATGTACGGCCGGAGGGCGGCCGGCAACACGATCGAGCCGTCCGCCTGCTGTCCGTTCTCCAGCAGCGCGACGACGGTCCGGCCGACGGCGAGCCCGCTGCCGTTCAGGGTGTGCGCGAACCGCGGTTTCTCCTGCGGCCCGGCGCGGAAGCGGATCTGCGCGCGCCGCGCCTGGTAGTCGGAGAACGTCGAGCACGAGCTGATCTCGCGATACGCCTCCTGCCCGGGCAGCCAGACCTCCAGGTCGTACGTCTTCTCCGCCGAGAATCCCAGGTCGCCGGTGCACAGGGCCACCACGCGGTGGTGCAGCCCGAGCCGCCGCAGCGGCTCCTGCGCGTCGTCCACCAGCTGCTCGAGCGCTTGGTGCGCGTTCTCCGGCGCCTCGAACCAGACCAGCTCGACCTTGTGGAACTGGTGCTGCCGGATGATTCCCTTGGTGTCCTTGCCGTAGCTCCCCGCCTCGCTGCGGAAGCACGGCGAGAACGCGCAGTACTTGATCGGGAGGGACGAGAGGATCTCGTCGCGGTGGTAGTTGGTGACCGGGACCTCCGCCGTGGGGATCAGGTAGAGGCCGGTGGTGGTCTTGAACAGGTCCTCCTCGAACTTGGGCAGCTGGCCGGTGCCGCGCATCGAGTCGGCGTTCACCAGGTAGGGCGGGATCAGCTCCAGGTACCCGCGCTCGCGGTGTAGATCGATGAAGAAGCTCACCAGCGCCCGCTCCAGGCGCGCCAGATCGCCCCGGTAGAAGACGAACCGCGCTCCCGACACCTTCCCCGCGCGCGCGAAGTCGAGCATGCCCAGGCGCTCGCCCAGCTCGTCGTGCTGGCGTGCCGCGAAGGAGAACCGCGGCTTCTCGCCCCAGGAGCGGACCACCACGTTGTCCTGGGGATCGCTCCCCACAGGCACCGATTCGTGCGGCAAGTTGGGGACCGCGAGCAGGGCCGCCTCGATCCGCTCCTCGACCTGCTTGAGCCGCGCCTCCTTTTCCTTCACCTCGTCGGAGAGGGCCTTGAGCTCCGCGCGCAGGCGCGCCTGCTCCTCGCCGCGCAGCGTCCGCATCTGCTCGCTGGCCTTCTTCTGCTCCGCCCGCCGCGTCTCGGTCGCCTGGATGAGCGCCTTCCGCTCGGAGGCGAGCTGCTCGATGGGCGCCAGCGCCTCCGCGGCGGCCGCGCCGCGGGTCGAGAGCCGCCGCTTGGCCTCGTCGAGGTTCGCGACCACCCAGCGCAGATCGAGCACGCCCCGTCTCCTTGCCGCGCCGCCGAAGGCGCGACGCGATCTAGAGTGTGGCGCTCCCTCGCGTCAATTGCTACAGCTGTCCCCCTTCCGATGCCGGACGAGCGATCCCCTTCGGATGCCGACCTGCTGACCGCGTTCCGCGCGGGAGACTCGCGGGCGTTCGAGGTGCTGGTCCGGCGCTACCAGTCGCCGGTGCTGGCCATCGCGCGCCGCTTCGCCCGCGACCTGGACGACGCGGAGGACCTGGCGCAGCGCGCATTCATCAACGCCGCCGGCCGCGCCGGCGGCTGGCGCGGAGGATCGTTCAAGTCCTGGCTGTTTCGCATCGTGGTGAACCTGGCGAAGAACCACCTGCGGGACATGGCCCGGTTCGACCGGAGCGAGGACGCGCACGAGCGGGAGGCGCCGCCGAGCGAGGCCGACGCGCACGAGCGGCTCGAGCGCGCGGACCGGCTGCGCATGCTGCGCGAGGCGATCGCGCGCCTGCCGCGGCGCCAGCGCGAGGTGCTGCTGCTGCGCATCGACGGCGATCTGCCGTTCGCCGAGGTGGCCGCGGCGCTCGGCATCAGCGAAGTGAACGCGAAGGTGAACTTCCACCACGCGGTGCAGAGGCTGAAGAGCTGGCTGGGTTGAAGCGCCGCCGGATACGGCAGCTGGAGTGAAGATCAGGCCGGCAGCGGAGCGTCGCCGGCGAGCTGGAGCAGCTCGGCGGCGGAGATCCCGTAGCGCGCGCCGCAGAAATCGCAGCTCGCCTCCGCGCCGTTGTCGCGCGCCGCCATGTCGCGCAGCTCGTCCCGGGCCAGGGTGGCGAGGGCGCGCACCACCCTCTCCCGCGAGCAGCGGCAGGCGAAGCGCGGCTTCACCTCTCCCTCGAGCTGCAGGGGACCCAGGCGCAGCGCGCGAGCCAGCTCCTCCGCGAGCGCGCGCGCATCGCCGCTCGCCTCCCCTGACTCCACCCGCAGCAACGACTCGTGCAAGACCCGCTGGCGCAGCGGCTTGCCCAGCGCACTGAGCTCGTCCGCTCCGTCCTCGCCCTGCGCCCACAGCAGCGCGCCCGCCACCGCGGCCAGCGGTTCGCCGGGACGGAAGAGCACCTCCAGCGCCATCTCCCCACCGCGCGCCCGGTCGTTGCGCAAAAATAGCGTGAGCGCGGCGCCCAGGTCCGCGCCGGCGAAGGGAAACGCGGCGCGGTGCAGCTCGTCGGATCCCGGCTCTGCGCGCACGATCGAGAGCACGCCGGCGCGCTCGTCGAGGCCGCTGGCGAAGAGAGGGCGCGGATCGAAGCGCCGCAGCGGCTCGCCTGGGCCGGCCTCGCCGGCGGCAGCGGCGCGCGCGCCGTGGCGATCCAGCCCGTTGACACGCACCAGCCCGCGCACGGCGCCGGACCCGTCCGCGTCGGTGAGCAGGCCTTTGAGCGGTCCGCCGCACTGGAGCTGCACGTCCACCCGCGCCTGCGGCGGCCTGCGGTCCGAGGCGGCGAGCAGCACGGTTCCGGCGAGCGCCTGCGCCAGCGCGGAGGCGCTTCCCGGGGCGAGCGCGTGGCGCCCCGCCGCCTCCCGCGCCAGCTTCGGCGCGACGCACACGGCGAGGCGGGCATCCGCCTCGGGGGCGGCGAAGACGAGCAGCTGATCGGGCATGCAGGGAGGATAACCCCGCGCGGGGCCGGCGGCCGGACGATCAGATCACGACTGAGAGATTCGCGCGCGCCGGAGCCTCGCCCAGCACGCTGCGGATCGTTTCGCGCAGGGTGTACGAGGGCCGATAGCCGAGGTCCTTCTCGGCCTTCGATCCGTCCACCGTGCAGAGGAATTGCAGGTGGTCCAGCTCGGGCGGCGGGAAGCCGGTGATGCGGTACGTCCAGAGGCGGTCGAGGAGCGGACGCGCCAGGAGGTGCGGCACCGGGATCGCCTGCCGCCCCAGTTCGCGCAGCACGGTGCCGAGAGGCACCTCGCCGGGGCCGACGACGTTGTAGACGCCGCGCGCGCCGGGCTTGAGCGACAGCTGCATCGCCCGCGCGACGTCCTCCTCGTGGATGAGCTGCACCATCGGATCGAACCCCGCCAGCACCCAGGGGCGCTTGAGGCGCAGGTAGTTGGATGGAGCGTTGCGCACGTGGGGGCCGACGATGTGCACCGGCCGGAGGATCACCGTCTCCACCTCGGGGTGCTTCCACATGTACTGCTGCGCGTACATGTCGACCTCGATCAGGTCGCGGATGTCCGGGAAATTCTGCGAGCCGAGCAGGGGCGCGTCCTCGAAGAGGAAGTTGTCGTTCTCGGGCCGCGGTCCGTAGACGTTGGTCGAGCTGAGCACCACCACCTTCTCGACGCCGTACTTGGCGGCGAACTCCAGCACCGCCTTGGTGCCCAGCACGTTGAAGCTGTGGTGCTCGCTCTGCGACAGCCGCGGGTCGTGCATGATCGCCATGTGGAGCAGCGCCCTGATCTCGCCCCGGCGGAAGACTTCCTCGACCTTCTTCTTGCGGATGTCGAGCTGGTGCAGCTCGAGGTCCTTGGGCTTGCCCGCGAACGGCCGGCGGTCCAGGCCCGCGACCTTCCCGGTGCGGTGCAGGATCCGCGCGAGCGTCCGCCCCAGGTTGCCGCTGATGCCGGTGATGAGGACGGTCTCGCGGGCCATTCAGAAAAAGATCCCCTTCCGCTCCTCCACTCCGCGGTTCAGCATCGCCTGGACGCGCGCCTTCACTTCCTTGACCTTCCGCTCCAGCTCGGCGTCCTCGTCGTCGGCGCTGCCGCTGAACCGCATCGGGGCGCCGAAGTGGAGGCGGTACTTCACCGGAAGTGGAATGGGCAGCACGGTCGGCGTGACGGGGAGCGAGGGGAAGCCGAGGATCTTCGCCGCCGCCTTGAAGTCCCAAAGCGCGGGCGCCTGCTCCTCCGCGCCGACGACCGCGACCGGGACGATCGGCGCCTGCACCTCCAGGGCGAGGCGCATGAAGCCCAGCCCGAACTCCTGCAGCTGGTACTTCTTCTCGAAGGTCTTGTTCAGCCCGCGAGTTCCCTCTGGAAAGACCATCAAGGTCTCGCCCGCGGCGAGCAGCCGGCGCGCGTTCTCCGGGGTCCCCACCACCTGCCCGATGCGCGCGAAGAACGGCGCCACGAACGGCAGGGTGGGCGCCCACTTCTCCACCATCGCCCGGCAGATGCGCGGCGGCTCCGCCTCGAGCAGCATGGCGATGCCGATCATCAGCGCGTCGAAGGGGAGCTGCCCCGAGTGGTTGGCGATGATCAGCGCGCGGCCGGCCGGGACCTGCTCGACTCCGTGCGTCTCGACCCGGAACCAGTTCTTGTAGAGCCAGAGCGCCGGGGCGAGCGCCGCCTTGGCGAACTCCAGGTCCAGGCCGAACGGATCCACGCCGTACTCGTTCTGCGGCGCGACCAGGCGCGCCAGCCGCGCCTCGAGGTCCTTCCCGCCCTGCTGCAGGGTCCACTTCTCCATCGCCCCGCGCAGGCGGCCGAGGAGGCCCTTGGGCCGATCGGCGTCGAAGCGCACCAGCGCGGTGGACTGGCTCTCGACGGGAGCGCGCAAGGCCATGGAGGGTCGGGTGTAGTCCCGACCCTTGGGCCGGTCAACTCGCGGCGCGCGGCTCGCGGCTTGCGGCCCGCGGAAGGAGGCGGAGAGCGGACTCCTCCAGGGTCAGCGATTCGGTGCGCGCGCGGAGCGAGTCGAGCAGAGCGCGGAGGCGGCGCAGCTTTTCCGAGGCGGCGAGACGCAGCCCGGGCTGGTACGCGGCGAGCCCGGCGGTCGCGTCCGAAGCATCGAGCGCGTCGATCCCGTGCAATTCCAGGTTCAAGTGGCCGCCGGCGCCGGCCGCCCGGGCGAGCGCCTTGGCGATGCGCTCGCCGGCGGCGAGCACGACGGTCCCGATCACCGGCGCTCGCAAGACCGGAAGCGTGGCGACGGGCAGCTCGCGCACTCCGAGGCGCCAGTGCGGGCCGCGGCGCGAGAAGAGCTGTCCGGCGCCGCCCAGGATGCTGCGGCTCCGCCGGCCTCGAAGCGCGTGCAGCGTGATGGCCGCCGCCTTCGCCGCGTAGTAGGGCGGCGAGGGCAACAGCGAGCTGTCGTAGAGGTACCCGCGCGCGCGCACCGCCTCCAGCAGCGCGCGGGAGAGGGTGTATCCTGGCGCGCGGAACCCGCGCGGCGCCTTGCCCACCGCCTCGAGAATCGCGCGTTCGGCACGTTCCAGGTCGGCGTCGATCTCGGCCGCCGGCCGCCGCGACAGCGCGTAATCGTGCGCGTGGGAATGCGAGCCCACCTCGTGGCCCGCGTCCGCCGCCGCACGCAAGGCGCGTCCGCTGCCCGGGATGCCCAGCTCGCCGCCGATGGCGAAGAACGTCGCGCGCAGCCGGAGCGCCGAGAAGAGCTCGCACAGCCGGGAGACCGCGGCGACCGGCACCGCCCGCAGCTCCCGCTCGGAGAGCGCCCCGGCGTCGAGCCCGTGGATGGCTGCGTAGCAGCCCAATCCGTCCAGGTCGACCGAGACGCTGAAGATCAAGGGGCGCGCCGGCTCTGTTCCTGCAGGTAGTAGATGTCGTCCTTCACCGTCTCGACGTCGCCGGCGTCGGGACGCAGGTTGAGGTACTTGCGGAACTGCGCGATCGCCTCCGCCCTGCGTCCGTCGTCCTTGTAGAGATAGCCCAGCTCGTGGTGCGCCACCCAGTCCTTCGGGTCCACCACCTCGGCGCGCTTGAGCGCCTCGATCGCGCGGTTCTTGCATCCGCTGCAGCCGCGGTCCTTGTACGCGATGCCGAGCCTGCTCCACACCCCGGGCTGGTTCGGGTCCTGCGCGAGCGACTTCTGGTAGCTGGCGATGGCGCCGTCCAGGTCGCCCGCCTGCTGCTGCGAGTCGGCGATCTGCGCCCACAGCCGCGCGCGCGACGGGTCCACCTGCGCGGCCTTCTTGAACGCGGTCACCGCCTCCAGGAACCGGTTCTGCACGTTGAGGTTCTGCCCCAGGTGCTCGTAGGCGTCGGCGTTGCGGGGACTCCTTGCGATGGACTTCTGGAAGCTCTCCACGGCGTCCTGCACTTGCTGCCCCTGCTCGTAGATCAATCCCTGGAAGTAGAGGTACTCGGGGTTGCTGGGCTCCAGCTCGACGGCCCGCCGCATGGTGTCGATAGCCTCGCCCAGCTTCCCCTGCCCCGCCAGCGCGCGCGCCAGGTTGAACCAGGTCTCGCCGTAGCGGTCGTTGCCGAGGCGCGCCTGGCGAAGCTCCGCCTCCGCCTTCTCGTACTCGCGGCGCTCGACCAGGAGCGCGCCCAGCCGGGAGCGGAAGCGGTGGTCCTTCGAATCCAGCTGCACCGCGCGCTGGAGCGCCGACAGCGCGCCTTGGGAATCCCCGATGCGGTGCAGGAGCGAGCCGTACTCGTAGTGGAGCACCGGGTCGGTATCCACCTGCCGCAGCGCGGACTCCAACTCGGCGCGCGCGCCCGGCAGATCGCCGAGGGCGGCGAGCGCGCGCCCCAGCCCCGAGTGCGCCTGCGGGTCCTCCGGATCGAGGTGCAACGCGCGCTGGTAGCACTCCTTGCCGGTCTTCCCGTCCCCGAGGTCGAGGGCCAGGTCTCCGGCTGCCTCCTCCTCCCGGGCGGTGCGCGAGGGCGTCTTCAGCACGGCGTCGAGCTTCTCGCGTGCCTTCTGCTTGTCGCCCCGCGAGAACCAGATCGACCCCTGCGCGAGGAACGCCTCGGCCAGGTCTGGCTTCTTTTGCAGCGCCTTGTCGTACGCCTGGTATGCGTCCTCCTGCTTGCCGATCCCTTCGGCCACCTTCCCCTGCGCGTACAGGACCCACGGATCGTTGGCGGCCTTCACCAGCGCCTCCTGGATCCGCTTGTCGGCCTCGAGCAACCGGTTGGTCCCCAGGTACGCGCGCGCCGCGTTGGCAAGGACGTGCGCGTTGGCCGGGTCGATGGCCAGGGCCGCGTCGAGCTGCTTCTGCGCTTTCTCGTACTCCCGCCGGTACAGGCGGAAGGCGCCGTACGCGGCGTGCACCTCGGCCGCGTTGGGATCGAGCTGCACCGCGCGCTCGAACGCCGCCTCCGCCTCCTTGCCCTGGTGCTGCGCGACCAGCAGCTTGCCCCGCAGCATGGCGCCGCGCGCCTCCTCCGAGGCGTCCAGCGTCTTGCGCGCGTCCTGCGCCAGCGCCTTGTCGAGCAGCTGCGCAGCCTGCTGCGTGTCGTTCTGCAGGAGCTTGACGTCGGCCAGCTCGACCAGCGCGCGGCCGT
Source organism: Myxococcales bacterium (assembly GCA_036393835.1). Taxonomy (GTDB): domain Bacteria; phylum Myxococcota; class Myxococcia; order Myxococcales; family 40CM-4-68-19; genus VBKO01. The sequence goes on from DASWGI010000354.1 coordinate 10,275, forward strand.
GCTCCGGCTGCACCGCGAGCGCCTTCTCGAAGAAGCCGCTCGCCTCGGGCAGCGCGCCCTGCGCCTTGGCGGCGATCCCGCGCGCGATGAGCAGCTTGGGCCAGGCGGCGTTCTCCCCCTTGAGCGCGCGGTCCAGCACCTGCGCCGCCCGCTGCACCTCGCTCGCGCGCATCAGCGCCTGGGAGAAGAGCCACGCCGACTCGAGGTCGGTCTCGGCCAGCGTCGAGAGGAGCTGCCGGGCCTTCGTCGTGTCCCCGACGGCGAGGGCGAACGCGCCTCGTGCCCGGTTCTGCGGCGCCGCGTTGCCCTTGATCTTCTCCAGCACCCGTTTCGCCTGGTCCCAGTCGGCGCCGCCCTGCCCGTACCAGACCTTCAGCTCGGCCGCGCACAGGACGAAGAAGGACTTGGCGTCGTCGTCGTTCGGAGCCGAGCCGAGGAGTTGCGCGGCCGCGCCGAGCGCCTCGCGGGCGGACGAGAAGGTCCCCTGCGCGAGCTTCGTCTGTCCCGCCGCGACCACTGCCAGGGTGGCGGCGCTCGGCTTGGGCCGCGAGACGGACATTAGCTGATTGCGCCAGAACAGGCCGGCCGGAGTGCCTCGGGCGCGCACGCCCATCGCCACCACGCCGCCCACCGCGGCGAGCAGCAGGAGCACCACCAGGTTGCGGGGCCTGAACAGCGTCGAGGGTGTGCGCGGCTTGGGACGCTTCTTCTTCCCGGCCTGCGCGGCAGCCGGCGCGATCATCGGGGGCGGAGCGCGACCCGTGGAAGGCGACTGCCTGGGCTGCTCGTCCACGAAGTCGAGCATCTCGGGCGAATCCGGCGGCGGCGCGGCGGGAGGGGGAGGCCGCTTGGCGGACCCGGGATCGACGAAGTCGAAGCTCGGCGCGTCATCGTCGGACGATGGGGGCGGCAGATGGCCGGCCCCGGCGGACTGCTTGGGAGCGAGGTCCGTCTCCTCGACCGCCCTCTTCGGCGTGAGCGCGGTGTCGTCGGGCACCGGGAACGCGTCGTCGAGCGAGCCTCGCGAGTCCGGAGGAGCGGGCGCGAACGCCGCGTCCAGATCGGGCTTCGGCGACGGCGGGAAATCCATCGCCGCGCCCGCGGAAGGCGCAGGCATCTCGTCGTCGAGTCCGGGCAAGGGAACGGCGCCCATGTCCGGCGCGGCGAACGGATCGGAGCCCTGCGGGGGAGGAGGCGCCAGCGCATCGCCGTGGCCCGGCAACGGCACCGCCCCCGGAGGCGGCGCGGAGGCGAACACCTGCGTTCCGGGCAACGGCACCGCGCCCTTGGCTCCAGGCTGCTTGCCCGTGGCGCCGGCGCGCGTAGCCGGCGTCTTGGCTGCGGGCGCCGCTCCCGTCCCGGGCAGAGGTACCTTTTGTCCCGCCGCCTTGCCATCGCCCGGCTTGGGACGGTGCACGGTGAACGGCGTCTTGCACTTCGGGCACTTGATGGAGAGGCCCGCCGGGGGAACGCGGCCGTCGTCCAGCTCGTACGCCGCGGGGCAGTTGGGGCACTGGATCCGCATCGCCGTCCGTCGCTCCTCAGGCGTACTCGAACCGCTGCTTGAGCGAAGACCGTGCAGCGGCTCGCTCATCGGAGGAAGTCGACGGTAACAGACCGCCGCAGCGTGCAGCAACGAAACGGCGCGGCGTCGATCTGCGGAAATTCGGGACATTTTCGAATGGACAGCCCACGGGGGTGGCGGGGAAGATGGGTGCCGCTGTGCCGCCCTCCCACACCGTGATCGTCGGCGGCGGGCTCGCCGGGCTCTCGTGTGCGCGGGAGCTCGGCTCGGGCTTCACGCTGCTCGAGGCGGAGGACCGGGTCGGAGGGCTCGCGCGCACGGAAGTGGCGCAGGGGTTCTCCTTCGATTTCACCGGGCATTGGTTCCACGCGCGCGACCCGGAAGTGCGCGCGCTGGTCGAGGAGCGGTGGCTGCGCGGCAACCTGCTCGCGGTCGAGCGGCGCGCGCTGGTCCACAGTGAAGGCGTGTGGACGGAATTTCCCTACCAGCAGAACCTCCACGGCCTCCCTGCGCGCACGGTCGCGGAGTGCCTGATCGGATTCGTGCAAGCGACGGCGGGCGAGCCGGGACGCGCGCTGCGCGAGCGGCCGCTGCGCGACGCCGCCGAGTTCATCCAGCGGCACCTGGGCGACGGCTTCGCGCGCCATTTCATGCTGCCCTACAACCGCAAGCTGTTCACCGTGCCCTGCGAGGAGCTGTCGCCCGAATGGGGCGGCCGCTTCATCCCGCGGCCGACGCTGGAGGAAGTGGTGCGCGGCGCGCTCGGCCTCGCGCCGGGCGGCGCCGGCTACAACGCGACGTTCTGGTATCCGCGGGACGGCGGGATCGAGGCGCTGCCGCGCGGGATCGCCGCCGACCTGAAAGGCGGCGAGGTGCGGTTGCGCGCACGCATCGCCGCGCTGGACCTCGCCGGGCGGCGCGTGCGGCTCGCCTCGGGCGAGGAGATCCCGTACGGGCAGCTCGTGCTCACCCTGCCGCTCTCGTCGGTGGCGCGGCTCCTGGAGGGCCCGCCCGGCGTGCTGGAGGCGGCGGGCAAGCTCCGCTCGGTGAGCGTCACCGTGGTCGAGATCGGCGCCGACGACGTGGGCGGGAAGCGCTTCCACTGGGCATACTTCCCCGAGGAGCGCTTCCGCTTCTACCGGGTGGGCTCGCCGTCGGAGGTGAACTCGCGCCTCGCGCCGGAAGGGGCGCGCAGCTTCGCCGTGGAGTTCTCGCACCGCGGGCCGATCGACCCGGGACCGCTCGCCGCCCATGCGGTCGCGTCGCTGCACGAGCTGGGGCTCCTCGACCGCGCCCGCGTGCGGCTCCTGCGCTCGCGGACCATCCCGGTCGCGTACGTGCTCTTCGACCACGACCACGCGGCCGCGCGCGCCCAGGTGATCGCGCACCTGCGCGGGCACGGCGTGCACGTCGCCGGGCGGTACGGAAACTGGGAATACAGCTCGATGGAGGACGCGATCCTCTCCGGCCGCGACGCGGCTCGGGCGCTCGCGGCATGAGCGCTCCGGAGATCTCGGTCGTGATCCCCGTCTACAACGAGGCGGGCATCGTGCGCGACGCGACCCGCGAGCTCCGCCGCAAGCTGGACGCCTTGGGCTGGGACTACGAGATCGTCCTGGCCGAGAACGGCTCGCGCGACGGCACGCAGGACGCGCTGCGCGAGATCGCGCAGGCGGATCCGCGCGTGCGGTGGTTCCACGAGGAGCGGCCCGACTACGGGCGCGCCCTGAAGCGGGGCATCCTCGAGGCGCGCGGGCGCGTCGTCATCTGCGACGAGATCGACCTCTGCGACGTGGGCTTCTACCAGCGCGCGCTCCCGCTCATCGCCGAGGGCGCAGATCTAGTGGTGGGCTCGAAGGCGATGCGCGGCGCCGACGACAGCCGGCCCTGGGTCCGGCGCGCGGCGACGCGCACCATCACGGTCCTCTTGCGTCTCACCACCGGGTTCCGCGGCACCGACACGCACGGCCTCAAGGCGTTCGTCCGCGCTCGGCTCGTGCCGGTCGTCCGCGCCTGCACGGTGGAGCGGGACCTCTTCGCCAGCGAGCTGGTCATCCGCGCCCAGCGCGCCGGGCGCGAGGTGCGCGAAATCCCCATCGCCCTGCGCGAGAAGCGGCCGCCGTCCATCCAGCTCCTGCGGCGGGTGCCCCGCGTCCTCAAGGGGCTCCTGCAGCTCGGCTGGGCGATCCGCGTCCGGCACCGTTGACGGCGCCGCCCATCCTCAGAAGTCGTGGGTGAAGAGGATCGACACTTCGCTGGCCAGGTCGCCCACGATCGCCTCGGCGGTGAGCGACTTGCTGATCTCGTACTCCAGGCGGCCCTCGACGCTGTTCTCGTTGGGCGCCGGCGTGAGCCGCTGCCGGTAGCCGATGAAGATGCGGTCGCCGATGTACTTGCCGACGCTGGCCTGCGCCACTCCGGTGCCCTTCGTCTCGATGGTGAGCACGTCCACGGGCAGCACGTCGGCCAGGGTCTTGCGCAGCTCGCCGAAGAGCAGGCTCCCCAGCACGCTGCTCGCCGCGCCGGAGAGATCGATGCCCCCACCGTTCTGCGTGGCGCGCCCTTCGACGCGCCCGGTGGCGAGGAAGAAGGCGATCGCGTCCTGGTCCATGGGCGGGTTCGAGGTGAGATCGATCTGCGGGTCCTTCGCCGTCCCCGAAATGACGATGTTCACCGTCGCCTTGGCGCTCTCGAACCGGGCGCGGATGTCGAGCTCCGGGTCGGTGATGTCGCCGCCGGTCTCGGTGATCTTCGCGTAGTCGATGACGAACCGGCGGCCCAGCGCGCTGAAGGTGCCCTGCGGAACGAGGATGGTCCCGTCCGCGGTGGGCTGGTCGGGATGCTGCGCGTCGTAGTCGAAGGTCAGGTGGCTCTCCACCGGGAACTCGAAGTCCTCGGCGGCGACGTAGAGGTGCTCGATGTCCAGCTTGGCGTGAAGCCGGAAGTTGGTGGTGCGCCGCGCCTCGATCTCGCGCTCCACCTCCTCGGGCTCCTTGCCCGGCGGGTGCGCCCTCTCGCCGGCGTGCACCAGGAGCACGTCCGGGTTGGGATCGAGGCTCGGCAGCTTCTTGCTCGGCAGCTGCAGCACGCGGACGCTCGCGTCGGGAATCTTGGCGTTCACCGTGAGAAGCCCGTCGCTGAAGTCGCCGAACAGGTCCAGCTCGCCCTGCACCGTGGCGCGCTCCTCCCCGGCCTGGCGGATCGGAATGGGCGCCTTCTGCACCGGCTTGCCGTTGACGGCGCGCCCCTTCACCGACTCGTCGTCGCCCAGGTGCACCTCGCCGGTGAAATCGATCGCGGCCGGAACGTCGGCGGCGGCTCCGGGACGCTGCGAGCCGACCAGCACCGCCGAGAAGGTGCCGCCGCTCAGCGTCCCGCTCAGGCGGTCGACGACGACCTCCTTGGGCGAGAAGGTCGCGTCCAGCGAGACGTCCTGGAAGACGCCCTGCCCCACCACGTCGAACTGGCCGCCGCGCAGCCGCGCGTTCCCTTCCGGCTTCGGCTTCCCCAGAAGGCCGCTCACCTTGACCTGCGCGTCCAGCGTGCCGCCCGCGCCGCGAAGCCTGGGCGCCACGCCGGAGAGGAACGCGAGGTCGAGGTGCCGCGCGTCGACCTGCCCGCTCAGCTCCCCGTCGAGCACGGCCGCGGCTCCCTTGCGCAGCAGCGTGCGCGCGCCCAGGTCGGCGAGCAGGTTCGCGTGGCCGAGGAAGCTGCCGCCGCCGGGCGGGTCGATGCCGAGGTGCAGGAGCGCGCCGTCGCGGGTCGCCTCCACGTAGAGGTCCACGCTGCCGAGCTGCTTCTGGTTGCGCTGCATGTCGCGCAGCTGGAACTGACCCATCAGCCGCGGCGAGGCGGGCGTGCCGCTCAGCGCCAGGTGGCCCTGCAGCCGCCCCTCGGCCGGGATGCGATCCTGGCCGGCGAGATTGGCCACCCGGCCGACGAGGAGGCCGGGGACGTCCAGCGTCAGGGAGACTTGCCGCCCGAGCAGCGGATCGAGCGTCGCCGGAGCAGCCTTCGCGCGGGCCAGCTCGACCAGCTCGGCGCCGGAAAGGGCTGCGCTCGCGTCCACGTGGCCGATGGCGTCCCCATTGGACTGCGCAAAGGCCGCGAGCTTCACTCCTTCGTCGACGGTGAGCTGCGTCTGGAACGAAAGGCCGCGCACCCTTCCGGAGGTGATGCTCTCGCCGCGCACCGACGCCACGAGCTGCGGCGCGAGAGGAGTGCCGCCGAGCCTCACAGAGAGGCTCACCGCGCCCTTGGCGTTCTCGGGCAGCACCCCCGCGCGGGCCAGCCGCTCGAGCGGGAGCTGCGCGACCGCCAGGTCGACCTCGAGCGGCCGCCGGAGCGCGCCCGCGAGATAGGAGCGGTCGCGCAGGGCGCGGGAGAGGTCGAAGGGCGCCCCGCCGGCGAGGCTCACCGTCGGCACTCCGGCCAGCGCGAGCGCCCCGTCGAGCGAGGCGCGGCCCTTGTCAAGCACCACGCCCGCGCGCACGTCCACGTCCCGCACGTGCACGGTCCCCACGCGGCGGGCCTCGATGGACAGCGTCGCGCGCGGCGCTCCCAGCGTCCCGGTCGCCAGCAGGCGCGCATCGACGGCGCCCTGGATCTCCTGTCTGCGCAGGGCGTCCAGGTGCAGCCGCCCGGCGAGCTGGGCGAGGTCCGCGTCGCGGAGCTGGACGTCGGCGCGCAGGGGAGTGGCCGGCGAGAGATCCGGCAGCGCCTGCACCGGCGCGTCGGCGTCGAAGCGCAGCTCGGGCCCGCCTCCCTGCGCTCGCACGAACCCCTCCGCGCGCAGGCGCCCGCCGTGCAAATGGGCGTGCGTGTGCGCGTCGATCGGCAGGTCCGCGGTCCGGCGCACCCCCGCGCCCCGGACGTCCGCTTCAAGGTCCAGCTCGGGCCGGGACTTCGGGCCGTTCACCACCAGGTTCCCGTCCAGGCGCCCGTGCAGCCCCAGGTCCGGCGACAGCGCGAACGCTGGCAGGCGGGAGAGGTCGAAGTCCTTCACCACGGCGGCGGCGTCGACCCGGACCGGGGTGAGCTGGGCGGAGAGGCGCAGCGAACCGTGGTCCCCGACCAGGTCGAGCGGCTCGACGATGGTCACGCCTTCGCGGAAGTGGATCCGCGTGTCGTGCGCGAGCCGCAGCTCGTTGCCCGGCCAGGCCACGGTGAAGTTGGCCAGGCGCAGCCCGTCGCGGTCGTCGTCGATGCGCGCGTCGCCGGCGAGCAGCACGCGGCCCTGCGCGACCGCCGAGTCGATGCGCAGGTTCGCCCAGGGCCACCGCAGGGCGGCGTCGATGCGCGGCGAGCGCAGCGCGATCTGTCCGGCGTCGAGCGAATCGGCGCCGAGCCGGAGGTTGCCGTCCGGCGCCGACAGCTTCCCGCGCAGGGTCCCGTCGATCGCCAGCGTGCGGGCCGCGAACCGGTCGCCCAGCCGGACGGCGGGGACGCGCAGGTGGATCCGCGCATCGGGCGCGCGCGGAGAGCCGGTGAGGTGCGCTGCCAGGTGCGCCGAGCCCGACAGCGGCAGCGACGGCTTCTTCTGCAGCGCACCCACGCCGCGGCCCACCACGCGCAGGTCCGGAGCGTTCACGTCGAGGTCGAGCGCGACCGCGTCGAAGGAGGCAGTGCCGTGCGCCGAAATCTGCAGGCCGAGCGCGGTGGCGGTGAATGCGCGCACGAACGCCTCGCGGCCCTGCACGTCGGCCTGGACGTCGAGGCGCACCTCGCCCACCCGGTCGATGCGCCCCGGCCCGACGTGGGCGCGCAGGTCCAGCTCGCCGCGGACGCCGTGCGCGTCGAGCTGCGCCACGCCGCGGCCGCGCGCCTCGATGCGCGCGCTCACCTCGCCCGCAGGGGCGGCCGCCGCGACTCGCGCGGGATCGACGTCGTCCAGCGAGAGCGCCACCTGCCAGCGCGGAGGCGTGCCCAGCGTGACGTTCGCGTCGAGCTGGGCCCGGCCGCCGCCCGCCTCGAGACGCGCCGCGAGCGAGACGGAGCCGCCCTGCATCCGGGCATCGGCTTCGCCTCGCACCTCCCCGGAGAGGGGCGACGGGTCGCCACCCATCAGGACCGAGAGATCGCGCGGCGCCACGCGGAGCTGGCGCAGGTGCACCTCGCCGGTGCGCGCCCCGAGATCGTACCGCCCCTGGCCGGAGAACCCGCTGTCCCCCAGCGCCACGCGCAGCTCGCGCAACTCGGCGCTGCCCGTCTTGGCGGTCCCGGTCAGCTTCGCGTCGACGTCGAGCGCGACCGGGTCCCTTCCGGGCGAGGTCAGCTCGGCTTGAAAGGTGAGGCGCGCATCGACGCCGTCGGCGGCGTAACGCGCGTGCGGCGCGGTGATCGCGGCGCCCTGGAGCGCGAAGCTCGGGTTGGCCCCCGGCGCCGGACGAACCGCGATGGTGCCGTCCTCGATCCGCAGGCGCGTGACGTCGATGACCCATTTGAACGGACCGCTCTGCGGCTGCGCCTCGGTGGGCGGCTTGCGCGGCTCGAGGGCCCGGCTGAGGGTGGTCGCCGGCTTGCCGTCGGGTCCTTCCACCGTCGCGATGTCGATCCGCGGCCGGATGATCTGCACGTCGCTGAGCAGCACCTTGTTGGCCCGCAGCGCGATCGGGTTCACGTGGAGGCAGACCCGGTCGGCCGCGAGGGCGGGGTTCCCATCCGGGTCGCGCAGGTCCACGGCGTCGGCGCAGATCGTCAGCCCACGAACCTCGATCCCGCGGACCGCGAGCCGCCCGCGGATCGCGTTCCGGGCCTGGTCGGTGACGATGCCCGCCAGCTTGCCGGCGCCCGTTTCGGTGCGCAGCCAGACGAGCGCCACGACGATCGCCAGCAGCACGGCGGCGAGCAAGGCCGCGAGCGCCAGGCCCACGACGCGCAGGAGGCGGCGCCCCGGTCGCCGGGGCGGCCGCCCCCCCGGCCGGGGCAGGTAGGCAGGCGTCGTCTCGGGCGGGTGGGGTTCGGTCACGCGCTTGCAATTTTAGCTGCGGTGGAGCGCGCCGGCAGCATCGCCGGTCGCCGGTGTCAGAACGCCTCGCCGAGCGTGAGGTGATAGGACCAGCGGCGCTGGTAGATGCACGTGTGCGTGGCCTCGATGCAGTCCGGGCCAATCGGGGTATCCGCGACGGGTCGCTCGATACGCGTGCTCGGGTCGATCACGGTTCCCCCTGGCGCGGTCACCGAGGCCGGATTCAGCACGTACGCGACGTCGAGGCGGATGGGTCCGAACGGCGTGATGTAGCGGAGCCCGATGCCCGGAGCGACCTCCAATCGTCCCTCCCAGGGAGGGCTCGGGCTGGCGGTGATGCGGCTCGCGTCGGTGAACAGCACGATCCCGCTGTTCCGGAAGAGGAAGTCGGTGCGGAAACGCAGCTCGCCGGAGAGCAGGGCGGCGCCGTTGCCGCCCACCGATGCGTACGTCGTCCAGTAGTTCTGGATCGGACCGAACGGCGTGATCAGCGCTCCTCCGATGCCGGGGCTCGGCGCCCCCCCGAGCTTGGGGCCCTGGCCGAACGACGCGTACCCGCGCTGGTAGCTCTGGCCACCTCCGAAGAACCGCTGGGTGAACGGGCTCGCCTGCGCGTTCTGGTCGGGCCCTTCCAGGATGAGCGCGCCGTACTGCGCGCGGCCGGCGAGCACCAGCCAGGGCGCGACGGGAAAATAGGCGCGCATCTCGGGCTCGATGCGGAAGTAGCTGAACGACCCCGGCTTGAGCGTCTGCTGCAGCGAGACCGTGCCGAAGAAGCCGGAGGTCGGCTCGAGCACGTTATCGCGCGAGTCGTACGTGTAGCGGAGCTCCGGGTAGGTGAGCGTGCAGGCCGGAATGCAGTTGTTGTTAGCCAGGACCCCAAGGCTTTGGCCCCCCTGCTGCACGAGCTGGGTCAGGTCGACTCCGTTGAGGCCGGCGTTGAAGTAGCGGACGAAGTTCAACGAAGCGGCGATGGAATGTCTGTCGATCCGGTACAGGGGACCGAATCTGCCCGCGACCTCGTAGTAACTGAATCCCTGCTGCAGCTCGCGAGCGAACTCCGCGCGGGTGACGAAGTCCATGCCCGGGAACAGCACGTTGGGCGTGATGAGCTGCGCGCTGGTCAGGGTGACGAAACCGGTCTCCGTCGGCGTGTTGGGCGCCTTGCGGATCACTTCTGGCAGGCTGGGCACGAACGCGTATCCGAGGTTCGAGCTCAGCTCCAGGCGCCGCAGCCCGCCGAAGAGGTTCCGGTTGGTGTAGTCCGCGCGGAGGCGGGGTAGCTCCCAGCGGAACTCCTCGATCTGGCCTCCGACGCCCAACCGGATGGTCTGGAAGGGCGCCTCGCGCACGGTCACCCGCACCGCCGCGACCGGGCTGTCCCCCAGCGGCTCGAGCGCAACCCGGACGCCGGCGAACGTGCCCAGGTTGTAGACCCGCTGCTGCGCGAGCTGCAGCGCGCGGGGCGAGAACCGGTCGCCGCGGCGGATCCCGGTCGCGCGGATGATCTCGGAGGCGTCGACGGCGCGGTTCCCGGTGACCACCACGCGGCCAAAGGTGTACCGGGGTCCCGGGTCGAGCTTGTAGGTGATGAAGGCGGCAGCGTCCTCGGGCGCCACCCGCACCTGGCCACCCACCCGCGCCTCGGCGAATCCGCGCTGCTTGAGCTGGTCGACCAGCTGGTCCTTGGACTTCTCGTAGTTGTCTTCGTCGAACGGATCGCCGCGGTGCAGCTCCAGCGCGGCGTCGATGTCCGCCATCTCCTCCGTGGTCACGCCGTCGGTGTCGACGAACCAGATGTCCTTCACGAACGCGCGGCGCCCCTCCTCGACGTGGACCACCAGGCGCACGCGGCCCTTCTCGTCGCGCGCCTCGTCGACGCCGGTGACCTTGGCCTCGTAGAAGCCCTTCTCGTTGTACCAGCGCACGATGCGCTTCACGTCGATGGCGAACAGGTCGGCGTCGTAATAGCGCGGCGTCCTCTTGAAGAAGCCGCTGGTCGGAGCCGTGGCGATGTGATCGAGCAGCTCGCCCGACGAGATGCTCTGGTTGCCGACGAAGTCGATCCCGACGAGCACCGGCCGGCCCTCGAAGGGCGTGGAGGGCGTCGCGCAAGCGCAGAGCGCCAGGAACAAGGGGGGCAGGGTCTTGCGCAAGGCCCGAGCAGGGTAGTGCAGGGCGCACGGACGCGCACCTCGCGCCCGGTCAGGGCCGGTGGCGAAGCAACAGATGCAGGTTCTGCTTCTCCCAGGCGCGCGCGCGCTCGTACCCGGGGAAGCGGCGCTCGCGGGCCCGGAAGTCGCGCCCGTGCACCATGCGGCGCCCGTCCCGCCCGCTCACCGGCGGGATGGCCTGGTGGAGCATCTCGTGGAACACGACCAGCTCGACGAAGTGGCGCGGCACGCGCGGATCGTCGAGCGCGGGGTGGATGCGGATCAGCTTCTGGTCGTGCAGGTACACGCCCATCTTGATCGACCGCCGCCGCCCGCCCGGGCCGCGGCGGCCCCACCCGATGCGCGCCTCGAGGCGGTCCCCGAAGTGCTGCGCGTTGAGCTGCGCGAAGATGTCGCCGAGGTCGTGGACCCGCCCGCGCTCGGTGAGCTTCTGCTGGGGCCGCTCGGGGACGGCGCGGATCAGATCGCGGTTCGTGCGGATGTAGTCGTCGATGGCGCGGCCGTGCGTGCGCCGGTTGCGGCCGGTGAAGCCCGCCAGGGCGCGGACCACGTCGTCGTTCGCCGCCGAGAACATGTGGTGCAGGCGGAAGCGCACCCGGCCCTGCAGCCGCTTGAACGACACCATGGTCCAGGCGTTGTCGGTCAGGTGGACGTCCACCGGCTCGCGGAGCAGGCGCCCGATCCGCTCGGCGAGGACGTAGGCCGCGACCTGGGGCGCGGGGCGCTCCGGCAGCGCGGCGGCGCGATCGGCGGCGCGGGCGGAGAAGAGAGGAAGCTGCGTCGGTTTCATGCCCGGCCGTAACTCTAGGGGCAGGCCGATCGCTTGGGCAACAGGGCTCCGGCCGGCCGTCGGGTGCCGAGCAGGCGGGCGAGCGGTCCGCGCACACACGGGCGCACTTGCGCCGTCGCCGCTCCGACCCCGGCGCGCGGCGACGCGACCGCGACTCCGGCAGCGACCAGGCGGACTCGACTTCCACCGCGACATCCGCGTTCGAGCGCACGCGCGCCGCGTGCGCGCGCCGATCTGCGTTTCACTGACAGTGAATGTGATTTCACTCTGAAAATCGCGGCGATGCGCGCGGCCGCTTCCTTGACAGCCTGGATCGCGCTCTCTATGGTGCGCGACAGTGGTTGCGCGCGCGAATTTGCTCCGCACCACACCAACAACGTTTCGGAGGGTGGAACCGATGCCGACGAAGAAGAAGGGCGGACGGAAGGGGACGAAGAAGGGCTCGAAGCGGACGACGAAGCGAAGGGGCTCGAAGAAGTAGCCCGGCACGTCCCGGGCGGCCTCGTCCGAGGCCGCCCCCGGCCGCAGCGCGGTACTCTTCCGGCGCGTGGCCCGCACTCCTCCCAGCGGCGAGATGACCTTCGAGCGCCGCGCGCGCCTGCTCGGCGGCGTGCGCGCGCTCGTCGGCGGCACGGTGCAGAAGCTGTGGCTGCCCTCCGCGGCGGTGGCGGTGCTGCAGCTCCGCGTTCCGGGGCGCACCGCGCTCGCCGTGCTCGATGCGCGGCTCGCGCTCGCCGCGGTCGCGGACGAGCGACCCACCTCGGCGGACTCGGCGCCGAGATCGCAGGCCACGTTGCGCGCCGCACTGGAAGGGGCGCGGCTTTCGTCCGCCCGCCTCGAGCGGCCGCTCCACGGCGGCGAGGTCGCGGCGCGGCTCGGCTTCGAGACGCTCGCGGGACCGCGTGCGCTCATCGCCGGGGACGGCCCCGCCCTGCTGCTTCTCGGACCGGCGGAGAGCGGCGAGCGCATCGTGTGGGCCGCCGCCGGCGCCGGAACGGACCGGAGACCGGGGGCCGCATATCGGGAGGTGCGGGAGGTCCAGCTCGGCGAGCCCACCTCGCCGACCTCGACCGCGACCGAAGACGCTGCGCTCCTCCGCGCTGCTCTGGCAGCCGAGGAGGCCGCGGGCGTGGCAGCCCGCCGGCGCGAGCTGGAGAAGCGGCTCCGCGCCCGCGTTCAGCGGATGCGCCGGACGCTCGCCGCCGTGGACGGCGACGCCGCGCGCGCGGCGCAGGCGAAGGAGGACGGCAGGCGCGCCGAGCTGCTCGTCCCGCACCAGTCCCGCATCGCGCGAGGCGCCCGCGAGGCGCGCGTGTCCGATTGGCTCGACCTCGACGAGCGTGGCGCGCCGCGCGAGGTCGTCCTGCAGCTCGACCCCGCCCTCTCGGCGGCCCAGAACGCCGCGCGCTGGTTCCGTCGTTCGCAGCGCTATGAAGCCGCGGCGGCGCGCATCGCCGCGCGCAGGTCGGAGGTCGCCGCCAGGCTGGCGCGCGCCGAGGAGGCGCTCGCGCGCGCGGCGGCAGCGGCGGATGCCGGCGCGCTGCGCGCCATCGAGGACGAGTCCGGCGCCATCCCGGGCGGCCGTGCGCCGCGCCGCGCCGGCCGCGCGGAGGGGCCGCGCCTTCCCTACCGCACGTTCCGATCCGCCAGCGGCGCTCGCATCCTGGTCGGCCGCAGCGCGCGCGACAACGACGCGCTCACCCTGCGCGTGGCGCGCGGCAACGACGTCTGGCTGCACGCCCGAGGTGTGCAAGGCTCGCACGTCGTCATACCGGACGCGGGCGAAGCGCCCGACGCGCGGACGCTGGCCGACGCGGCGCTGCTCGCCGCGCACTTCTCCCGCGCCCGCGGCGAGGACGCCGCCGAGGTGTCCTGGACCCGGCGCAAGCACGTGCGCAAGCCGAAGGGCGCCTCGCCCGGGTCGGTGATCGCCACGCAAGAGCGCACCCTGCGCATGCGCCTCGACCGCGCGCGGCTGGCCGCGCTCCTGTCGAGCGAGGAATGAATCGGACCCGCTCTTGCGGTATCCTTGATCGAAGACAAAGTGGCCCGCCTCCTCCCCTTCCTCGCTTTCGTGGCCGTCGCGCTCCTGCTCCTGGGCGGCATGCACTTCTACGTGTGGGCCCGGCTCGTCCGGGACCCGCAGCTGCCGCCGGCCGCGGCGCGGCTCGGGACTGCGCTGCTGGCCACGATGGCGATCGTGCTGCCCACGACGCTGGTCCTGTCGCGAACCCGCGGCGCTCCCCGCGCGATGGTCTGGGTCGCCTTCCTCTGGATGGGCGTCGTCTTCCTGCTGTTCGCGTTCCTCGGCCTCGCCGACGCGGGCCGCGCGGTGGCCTGGGCCGCGCGCAAGCTCCGCTCGCCGGACGCTCCCTCCGATCCCGAGCGGCGCGTCCTTTTGGCGCGCGCGCTCGCGGTCGGCGTGAGCGGCGTCGTGGCCGGGCTGTCGGCCGTCGGAGTCCGCTCGGCGCTCGTGGGGCTGCGCATCAAGGACGTCCCCGTGCGCATCCCCAACCTGCCGCCCGCGCTCGCCGGTCTGCGGCTGGTGCAGATCTCCGACGTCCACATCGGACCGCTCTTGCAGAAGGAGTGGGTGGAGGGCGTGGTCGAGCGCGTGCTCGCGCTCCGGCCGGATCTGGTGGCCATCACCGGCGACCTGGTGGACGGCACGGTGGACGAGCTGCGCGAGCACGTCGCGCCGCTCGCGCGGCTGGCCGAGGCGCCCCGCGGCGTCTACTTCACCACCGGCAACCACGAGTACTACTCGGGCGTCGACGACTGGCTGCGGTACCTGCCGACCCTCGGAATCCGGCCGCTCGCCAACGAGCGCGTCGAGGTGGCGCCCGGGCTCGACGTCGCCGGTATCCACGATCCGACCGGGCGCGGGCGATACGCGCCCGACCTGCCGCGAGCTCTCGAGGGGCGCGACGCCGCGAAGCCCGTCGTCCTCCTCGCCCACCAGCCGCGCCAGTTCCGCGAGGCGGCGCGGCACGGCGTCTCGCTCACGCTCAGCGGGCACACGCACGGCGGGCAGATCTGGCCGTTCTCCTGGCTGGTCGCGCTCGTCCAGCCGTACATCGCGGGGCTCCACCGGCTGGGCGATGCGCAGCTCTACGTCAGCCGAGGCACCGGGTTCTGGGGTCCGCCGATGCGCGTCTTCGCGCCGGCGGAGATCACCCTGCTGAGGCTCTTCCCCGCCTGACCGCATCCGATCATGTCCGCGCCGGGAAAGGCGCAGCGCCGCCGAATATGGCGGCGACTGACCTCAGCGCGGCGGCGGGGCGCCGTCGATCAACACCAGGGTCGGGCGCGCGAAGAGCCGCGTGTCCTGCAGGGCCGCCTCGGGCACACCGATCACCGACGCCGCCGCCCCCTTGCGGAGATGACCGAGGTCCCGCTCTCCGAGCAGCTCCGCCGCCGCGGCGGTCGCCGCCTCGATGGCTTCGCGGACGCAGAGGCCCGCCTTGCCCAGCAGCGCCAGCTCCTTCGCGTCGATTCCCGGCGAGGTGCCCTGGTTCCCCAGATCGGTGCCGTAGGCGACGCGGACGCCCGCGGCCCGCAGGCGGCGCAGGTTGTCGAGCGCGCCCGAGGTGCCTCCGAACGCGTGCAGCGTGGAGACCAGCCACACCCGGCGCGCGCCGGCTTCGCGCACCAGGTCCTCCGGGAGCGGCTCGACGGGGGTGTGCGCGAGGACGTCCGCGCCGGCGGCCAGCGCCCGGCGAACGGCGTCGGCGTCGAGCGCGTGCGCGGCGACGCGCAAGCCGAGCCGATGCGCCTCCTGCGCGGCGGAGCGCGCCACCTCGGCGTCGAGCAGCGGGAACCGCCGGTCGAACGCGAGCTTCACGAACCGCGCGCCCGCCTTCGCCAGCCGCTGGACCGCTGCGCGGGCCTCGTCCGGCGTGGCCAGCTCGAGCCCGTACCCGTTCGCGCCCCAGCTCTGCGTCGGGTACCCGCGCGGGGCGGTGAAAAGCGGGCCGGCGAAGCGCACCCGCAGCGGCGGCGCTTCGAGCGGCAAGGTGCGCTCGGGCTCGCCGAGATCGAGCACCGCCGCCACCCCGCCGCGGAGCTCGGCGGCGGCGACGTCCGGGACCTTTCCGGCCACGGAGAGGTGCACGTGCGCGTCGATGAATGCAGGGAGCAGCAGCAGGCCGCTCGCGTCGACGATCTTCGCGCCGGCCGGCGGCTTGGGGGCCTCGCCCGCGATGCGGCCCGCTTCGACCGCCAGCGCAGCCGGGCGCGCTCCGTGCGCATCGAGCAGGCGCCCGCCGGCGATCCAGAGCTCGGCCGAGAGGAGCAGCGCAGCCATTTCCGCAGCGTACCCCAACCGCTCCGGACGCAGCGCATCTGCCGGTGCGCGCGGCGGCCGCGTGCTAGGCTCAGCCCATGCCGGACGAGGTGGACGAGCTGATCCTCAAGATGCAGCACCTCGAGGCGCAAGCGCGCGCGCAGCGCGAGGCGCAGGCGCTGGAGGGGCGGGGGAAGTCGCTCAAGTCGCGCGCGCAGCAGGTCGCCTGGGCCGCCCAGGCGGAGCTGTCCGCGGCCGAGGCGCAGCAGCGCGCGGGCGAGGAGAAGCTGCAGCGCGCCCGCGATCCCGGGCTGAAGCCGATCGCCGCGGCCGACCTGCTCGAGGAGGGCCGCCGGCTCGCGGACGACGCTCGCAGCCGCGTGGTCAAGGCCCGCGCCAAGCTGAACTTCGCGCTCGACCAGATGGACCAAGCAGAGCGCCGCGAGTATGAGGCGCTGCGGGCCGATGCGCGCGCGGAAGCGCACCGGCAGATGGCGGACGATCCGTTGTTCAAGGGAACGACGCCGGCTCCGACCGCGGCCGCGACCTCGAACCCGACGCCGAACCCGACCTCGACCCCGAACCCGACCTCGACCCCGACCCCGACCGCGACGCCGAACCCGACCTCCCCCTCGACCCCGAAACCGACCTCCAGCTCGACGCCCGCCGCGCCGCGCAAGACCTTGGGCCGCCGCCGGCCGAAGGGAACCTAGGCTCCGGATGCGCCCTTCGCGCACCGCGCTGCGCCTCGCGGCCGGGGCCGCGGCGCTGATCGTCCTGTGGGTCATCGGGGCCGAGCTGCCCCTCCTGCACTGGATCGCGCTGGCGGCGGGCAGGCTGCAGGGCGCCGGTCTGGCCGGCGCGCTGCTGTGGGGCGCCGGCATGTACGTCGCGACCCTCCTGCTCGTGCCGATCATCCCGCTGATCCTCGCGTCGGGCTGGCTGTTCGGCCTGTGGGGCATCCCGGTGTCGCTCGCGGCGGCCGTGGCCAGCGCCGCAACCTCCTTCGGCACCGCGCGGGCGCTGGGGCGCGGCGCGTTCGCCCGGTGGCTGCTCGCCAGGCCCCGCGCGCGCGCCCTCGCCGAGCTCACCGAGGACGGCGGCCTGGCCACCGTCGCGCTGATCCGGATCTCTCCCCTGCTCCCGTTCACCCCCAGCAACGCGGTGCTCGGTCTCACGGGTCTCAGGGCCCGGGACCTCGTCCTGGGCACGCTGTTCGGCATGGCTCCCGGGATTGCGCTGTACGTGTGGGCGGGATCGCTCGTCCCGAGCGCGGCCGCGCTCGAACGGCACGAGGTCCTCGGGCCGCTGGTGTGGGTCCTGGTCGGCTGCAGCTTCGCTGCCGCCGCGGTCATCGGCGTGGCGGCCACCAGGCGGCTCCGCCCGCAGCGCCGCGCCTGATCTATCCGGTCGGCGCGACCGGACCCGCGCCGCGGGCGAGCAGCAGATCGTCGATCACGCCGGCGAGCACGGCCAGCACCGCCTCCGGCGAGGGCCCGTCGACGATGGGCATGTCGCCAGGATGGATGAGGCACTGCGCCGCCACCGAACCGCGGCCGTTGCGGAAGAGCAGGACGGGGATCCTCCGACCCTCGGATCGGAGGTGCCGGACGCCGATGAGCTTTTGCGAGGTCACAGCGCTTCCTTGAGCAAATCGCGCGCCACGACCCCGGCCAGGAGATTGGCCCCACCGGCCAGGAGATTGGCCGCACCGGCCAGGATTTTGGCCACGCTGGCCAAGTTTTAGTAGGAATTATGTTTTCTCGATGCCAAAGAGCGGGCGTAGGAGCGACGGTCGGCCAGACTTCGGGCCAGATCCACCCACCCCCGGTAGGGCTCGAATCCTGGCCCGTGGCTCGATTCCTGGCTCGTCGCGGCAGATCCTCTGCGTACGCGCCCCGTTCGGGGCGATCCGTATCCGCGTCCCGGGCCTCCGCGCGCGCTGGCACCTTCGTTGCGTAGCAACGAGCGCATGCAGCTGTCGCGATTCGTCGTCGCCTACCGCGACGTGCGGCCCGGCGAGCACGTGCTCTACAGCGTCCTCGCCGATCACTACATCGGGATCGACTCCGCCACCTCCGACGCGATGGAGCGCTGGGCCCGCGGCCACCGGCCCGCGGACGACGCCGAGCGCGAGACGCAGCAGGTGCTGCTCGAGGAAGGATTCCTGGTGCGCTCGCGCGCCGAGGACGACGCCAACCTGCGCGCGTTCCTCGAGCGCGCCGCCGAGGGGATCCCCGACACGATGCACGTCACGCTCATGCCCACGCTGGCGTGCAACCTGGCCTGCACGTATTGCTTCCAGAAGGAAGCGCCCGCCTTCACCAAGATGCAGGCCCACACCGAGGAGTCCACCCTCGAGTGGATCCTGCACACCGTGGACGAGCGCGCGCTGCGCACGCTGCACGTGCACTACTTCGGAGGCGAGCCGCTCACCCGCAAGGACTTCATGCTCCGCACCGCCGAGGTGCTGGGCGCTTCCATGGTGGCGCGCGGCGGTACTTTCAAATGGTCGTGCACCACCAACGGCATCGGGCTCACGCCGAACTTCGTGCGCGAGATGTGCCGCTTCGGCGCCGGGTCCTTCAAGGTGACCCTCGACGGCGACCGCGAGACGCACGACCAGATGCGCGTCTACCGCAACGGGCGCGGCAGCTTCGACGAGATCTTCGACAACGTCGTCGACTGCGCGGGCCTGGTGAAGATCTTCGTGGGCGGGAACTTCCTGCCGGAGCAGAAGGAGAGCTTCGAGCGGCTCCTCGACCGCATCGAGGCGGCCGGCCTGCGCGGGAAGCTCGAAGGAGTGCACTTCAAGCCCATCGTCGACACGCAGAAGAGCAAGCCGAGTTGCACCGGCTGCGGCGACAAGGAGGAGTCGCAGGTCCTGGTGCAGCTCAACAAGAGCATCGAGAAGCGAGGCCTGGGCCTCAAGGCGCTGGGGGGCAGCGACACCCTGGAAGCGCTGCTCGGCCCGTGCGAGCTGCACTGGAAGAACAACTACACGATCGACCCGGAGGGGCGCGTCTACAAGTGCCCGGCCGTGGCGGGCATCCCCGGCCTGGAGGTCACGCACGTCGCGGCGGCCGGCCCGGAGAAGGTCGCGCCGCTCGTCGCGCTGCGCCCCTGGCAGAAGTGCGGCGACTGCCCGTACCTGCCGGTCTGCGTGGGCGGATGCCTGGGAGGCAAGTACCTCAAGACCGGCCGCATGGATGAAGTCGCCTGCAAGAAGGAGCAGTTCGAACTGAGCTTCCGCGAGTCGATCGTGCGCCGTTACCTCGCGGAATTCCCCGCC
>DASWGI010000355.1:0-24082 GCA_036393835.1 Myxococcales bacterium
CGCGGGCTGCGGCGGGCCGTGCCCGTGGCGCCGGGCCGGGAGCGCCGCCAGCCGGGGCGGCGGCTGCTGCGCCTTCTTTCCCGCCTGCTCGCGCAGCGAGAGCAGCTCGGCGCGCGTCAGCTCGCGGTAGTCGCCGGGACGCAGGCCCTCGACCCCGACGCCGCCGTAGTCCGCGCGGTGCAGCTTGAGCACCGGCGCGCCCACCGCCTCCATCAGCCGCTTCACCAGGTGCGGCCGCCCCTCGGAGACGACCACGCGCACCCAGGTGTTGCGCGGGGTCCGGCTCTGCAGCGCCGCGTCCAGCGCTCGCGCGCGGCCGTCCTCGAGGCGCACCCCGGACTTCAGCCGGTCGATCTGCTCCGGCCGGGGGACGCCCGCCACCTTGGCCAGGTAGGTCCGGCGCACGCCGAACCGGGGATGCATCAGCTGGTGCGCCAGCTCACCGTCGTTGGTGACCAGGAGCGCGCCTTCGACGTCGTAGTCGAGGCGGCCCACAGGGTAGACGCGCTCGGGGATGCCCTTCAGGTACTGCGCGATGGTCGGCCGGCCCTCCGGATCGGACAGCGTCGTCACGCACCCGGCCGGCTTGTAGAGCACGAACCAGACCTTCTCCTCCGGGTCGGCGATGAGCTTGCCGTCGACGCGGATGAGGTCCTTGCGGGGGTCGGCCTTGGTCCCCAGCTCCTTGACCATCTGGCCGTTCAGCTCGACGCGGCCCTCGGCGATGAGCTGCTCCGCCTTGCGCCGCGACGCCACTCCCGCGTGGGCGAGGATCTTCTGCAGGCGCTCCTGCATCACTGCTCCGGCTTCCGGCTCGAGTCTTCCGGCTCGCGGTCCGCAGATCCTTCGGAGGTCCCGCTCGGGCTCGCGTTCGCGTCCGGAGTCGGGGTTGCGTTCGGATCCGGCGGCGGCGCCAGCACCTGGGCGGCGGCCTTGCTCTGCTCCTCCGCCACATCCATGGCGTCCTCGAGCTGCGACAGGGCGGCGTCGCTCTCGGCGGTGTGCTGGGCGAGCTTCTCGGCCGCCTGCGGATCCTGCGCCAGGTCGGTGAGGCCGGCGATTGGCGGGGCCGGCGCCTCCTCCTCGACGATCTTGCGGCTGTCCTCGGACAGCTCCTGGAACTCGCGCAGCGTGGGCAACTGCGTCAGGTCGCGCAGGTTGAACAGCTCGAGGAACTCCTTCGTGGTCCCGAACAGCAGCGGGCGGCCGGGCTCGTCTTTCTTCCCGAGGATGCGGATGAGCTTGCGGTCGAGCAGCGCCCTGGTGACCGCGCCGCAGTCCACGCCGCGGAGGTCCTCCATCTCGGGCCGGGTGATCGGCTGGCGGTAGGCCACGATGGCGAGCGTCTCCAGCGCGGCCCGGGTCAGACGCATCGGCTTCACCTGGAGCATCCGGCGCACGTACGCGCCCAGCTGGGGGTCGGTGCGCAGCTGCCAGCGGCCGCCCAGGTCGACCAGCACGGTGCCGCCCGCGCCTGGCGCGTGCTTCTGCCGCAGCGCCTCCAGCGCCTCCTGGAGGACCTGCTCCTCGAGTTGGGTCGCGTCGCGCAGCGCGGGAAGGTCCAGCGGCTTCTCCGCGGCGAAGAGGAGGGCCTCGACGATGGCGCGCGCCCGCTCCGGGGTGGCGAACCGCGCCGCCTCCGCGAGCATGGACAGCTCCGTCTGCGTCACCTGCTGCAGCTCCTGCTCGTCCTCCGGCGGGCCCTCGGCCGCGTCGGGCGGAACCTCGCCGTTCCGCTCAGCCTCGGTAGTCAAGCTGGACTCCTTCCGCCGAGGCGTCGGACAGGCCCTCGGTGCGGGACAGGTAGATCTCGCCGTGCGGGTCCGGCTGGTGGATCTTGATCAGCTTCAGCCTGGTCATCTCCAGCACGGCCAGGAAGGTGGGTACCACGCGGTCCCGATCGTGCGCGCCGAGATCGGCGAACAGCGAGGTGAAAGCGATCCGCTCCTCCTCGCGCAGCCGATCGGTGATGGCGGAGATGCGATCGCCGATCGAGAGCCGCTCGACGAAGACCTCGTGCGGGATGGTCAGCTTCCGCCGGGCGAGCACGTTCGAGAGCGCCTCGATCAGCCGGTATGCGGAGAGGTCCTTCGGCCGCAGGAACTGGACGTCCCCGGCGGCGAGCGGCAGCAGCTCTTCGCGCGCGCGGCGCGTGAACAGGTCGCGGCCCAGCTGCGGCAGCGCGGCGAGGTCCTGGCCGGCCCTCTTGTACTTCTGGTACTCGAGCAGCCGGCGGATCAGCTCCTCGCGCGGGTCGGGGCCTGAGTCCCCCTCGGCGGCGTCCTGCGCCTCCTGCGGGGGGAGCAGCATCCGCGACTTCATGTGCGCGAGCGTCGCGGCCATCACCAGGAACTCGCCGGCGAGATCGAGGTTCAGCGCGCGCGCCCCCTCCATGTACTCGAGGTAGCGGTCGGTGATGAACGCGATGGGGACGTGGAGGATGTCGAGCTTGTGCTCCTGGATGAGCGACAGCAGCAGATCGAGCGGCCCCTCGAACTGGGGCAGCGCGACGGCGAAGCCCGCCGCGTGCGTCGGTGGCGGCGGCCCTGTGGCCGCGTTGTCGGGGATCTCCGGCTCCACCAGCTACTCCAGCTTCATCGCTGCGCGGACCTTGACCATCGTCTGCTCCGCCACGGCGCGCGCCTTTTCCGTGCCGAGCCGCACCAGCTCCTCCACGCGGCCGGGCGCGCGCTCCAGCTCCTGGCGCGCGGCCCTATGCTTCTCCAGCACCGGCAGCAGGTTGAGGAGCAGCATCTTCTTGCAATCGACGCAGCCGATGCCCGCGCTGCGGCACTCTCGGTCGACCAGCTGCACGGTCTCGGCCGGGCTGTAGGCGCGGTGCAGGTGGTAGATGGGGCACACCTCGGGGTGGCCGGGGTCGTGCCTGCGCTTCCGCGCCGGATCCGTCACCGCCACCATGATGCGCTTGCGGGCCTGCTCGGGGTCCTCGCCCAGCTCGACCGCGTTCCCATACGACTTGCTCATCTTGCGCCCGTCGAGGCCGAGGATCTTCGGCACCTCCGTCAGGTACGGGTGCGGCTCGACCAGCACCGGCTTCCCCTCGGCCGCGTAGAGGTGGTTGAAGCGGCGCACCAGCTCGCGGGCCAGCTCGAGGTGCGAGACCTGGTCCTGCCCCACCGGGACGGCGTCGGCGCCGTACAGCGCCACGTCGGCCGTCTGCAGCACCGGGTAGCCGAGGAAACCGTAGTTGTTCAGGTCCTTCTCCCGCAGTTGCTCCTGCAGCTCCTTGTAGGTCGGCACGCGCTCGAGCCAGCCGATGGGCGCCACCATGCCGAGGAGCAGGAACAGCTCGGCGTGCTGCTTCACGCGGCTCTGGATGAACAGGGTGCACCGCTGCGGATCGAGCCCGGCGGCGATCCAGTCGACGAACATCTCCCGCTGCGCCTCGGCGATCTTCGAGGGGTCCTTGTAGTCGGTGGTCAGCGCGTGCCAGTCGGCGGAGAAGAAGAAGCACTCCGCCGCCTTGCTCAGCTCGATCCAGCTCTTCAGCGCGCCCTGGTAGTGCCCCAGGTGCATGCGGCCGGTGGGGCGCATCCCCGAGACCACCCTGCGCGGGACCCTGTGGGGTGCCGGCCGGCCGGCCGGCACCTCGGCTTCTGCCATCGCTGCACTCCCGGGCGGCTCGCGCCGCGCGAAAAGAAGTGAGGCACCCTACCCGAACTGGCCGCCGCGGTCATCGGGCGACGTACTTGCCTCCGGTGAGCACGTGGACGGCTTTGCGCCGGTCGGGCGTGCACGCGCCGCCAGGATTGCCCTCCGGGCAGGACACCTCCTCGGTGACCAGCAGCTTGCGCGGAAAGCCGCGGCCGATGGGCTTCACGGTCCGTTCGATGACCGGCGCCGGCTCTTCCGGGACTTCCGAGGAGGTCTCGCGCGTCTTCAGCTCGAACACCTTGGCCAGTTGATCGCCGTGCGCGTCCAGGAACGACGTCCGCTCGACCACCGTGTGCACCGACCCGGGACACTCGTCGAGCCGGTCGTCCAGCTCCAACGTGTCGCGCCGGCCGCTGGTCAGCCGGACCAGCTTCACCGAGCGCGGCGGCCGGTCGGGCCCGCCGCAGACGTCACTCGCCGGGGCATCCATCGAAGGGTCCTCCCCGCCCAGCTTGCAGTACGCGCCGCCCCGCAGCGCCTTCAGGACCGCGATGCGCTGCGACCAGAAGTGCGACTCGCCCTCGTCCGCGCACAGCTCGAGTCTGACGTGCACCAGGAGGTCCTTGCCGCCCGTGACGCTCGCCCGCACGAGATCCACTCCGCGCACGACAGGCTGCTCGGCGCACTCCGCGTCCGGCGCGGCGTCGCCAGCGGGTGGCACCGGACGGAACCCGAGCTGCTCGAGCAGCTGGCCCTGCTCCTTCGACCCCGGCGCGGCCTTGAGCAGCGCCTCCTTCCACTCCTTCGGGTCGACCTCCAGCATCCGCGGACAGCCCATCAAGGCGGCGATCAAGACCGCGAGCATGTGGTGCTCACTATCACGGAACCGATCGAGGGCCGGAACGCCTCCCGCTACGCCCGCGCCGGGAAAAGCGCAGCGCCGCCGAATACGGCGGCGACTGTCACGCGCGCGGGTGCTTCGACAGCACTACCTTGAGGCGCTCCCGGTCGACGTGCGTGTAGATCTGGGTGGTGGCGATGTCCGCGTGGCCGAGCATCGCCTGCACCGCGCGCAGATCGGCTCCGCGCTCCAGCAGGTGCGTGGCGAAGCTGTGGCGCAGCGTGTGCGGGTGCACGTCGCGCAGTCCCGCGGCGGCGGCATAGCGGCAAAGCAGCTTCCAGAACCCCTGCCGCGTCATGCGCCGGCCCCGCGGCGTCACGAACAGGTCGCGGCTCTGCCGTGCCCGCAGCAGGAGTGCGCGCGCACCGCGCAGGTACGCCTCGAGGGCCGCCTGCGCGCGCTGCCCCACCGGCACGATGCGCTCCTTGCCCCCCTTCCCGCGCACCCGCACGATGCCCAGCCGCGGGTCCACCGCCGCGAGCGGCAGGGCCACCAACTCGGACACGCGCAGCCCGCTGGCGTAGAGCAGCTCGAGCATGGCGCGGTCGCGCGCGCCCGAAGGCGTGGCCGCGTCGGGCTGCGCGAGCAGGCGGTCCACCTCCTCCACGCCGAGGAAGTCCGGCAGCGGCCGCGAGCCGCGGGAGGCCTCGACGCCGTCGGTCGGGTCGAGCGGGGCCAGCCCTTCCGCGCTGGCGAACCGGTGCAGCCCCCGCACCGCGGCCAGGTGCCGCGCTTGGGAGGCGCGCGACAGGCCCCGCTGCTGCAGCGAGGCGACGTGCTGCAGCACCTGGATCTGCGTCACCTGCGCCAGCGCCGGCACGCCGCGCGCCGCCAGCCAGTCGAGGTACTCGCGCAGGTCGCGCGCGTACGACTCGAGCGTGGCCGGCTGTAGCGCGCGCTCGACGCGCAGGTGCGCCAGGTAGCGGTCGAGCGCGTCGTCGAGCGGCCCCGGCGCACCCGCGGTGACCTCGGTCAAGCCAGCACCCCCTCGATGCGTCCCTTCCCCCGCCGCAGCACCACCGGCCGGGGTCCGGTCAGGTCGATGACCGTGGACGGCTCGTTCAGCGTCACCCCGCCGTCGAGGATGAGGTCCAGCCCATGGCCGAGCTGCTCCTGGATGTCCGCGGCCTCGACGAGCGGCTCGCCGTCCGCGATCGCCGCGCTGGTGGTGGCCAGGGGCCGCCCCAGTCCATGCACCAGGGCCGTGGCGACCGGCGCGTCCGGGACGCGCACGCCGACCGCGCGCTGCCGCGTCAGCGCGGTGTGCGGCACGAGCCGGGTGGCCGGCAGCACCACCGTGTACGGACCCGGCAGGAGGCGCCGCAGCAGGCGGAACCGATCGTTGTCGACGATCGCGTACTTCGCCACCTCGCCGAGATCGCCGCAGAGGAACGCGAACGGCTTGCGGGGATCGCGGCGCTTGAGCAGCGCCATCCGCTCGATGGCCTTCTTCTGGAACAGGTCGCAGCCGATCGCGTAATAGGTGTCGGTCGGGTAGCTCACCAGGCCGCCGGCCTCGAGCACCGACACCGCGCGCGAGACGTGCCGCGGCTGCGGGTGCACAGGGTCGATCGGTTGGATCGGAGCGCGGCTCGCCACCGCGCCATGCTGCGGGCGCGCCGGGAGACGCGCAAGAAATCGGGCGTCCCTGCGAAGCGAAAGCGGCGGCCACGGGACCCAGGGCCGCCGCGTTCCTCTTCGAGAGGGATCCGGCAGGAGGGGTTGCTACTCCTCCTTGCGGCCGGAGTTCATGCCCGCGCCGCCGCTCGGCGCTTTTCCCTCCCCCTCGGTGTCCTCGGCCGGGGTGGCCCGGCTGGCCGCCGCGCGTCCCAAGCGCTTGCCCTGCTCGATCAACTCGCGGACCTTCTGGCCACCCTTGTGGCCGATCTGCGAGTAGAACTCCGGGCCGCGGCTCGCGCGCACGCTCTCTCCGCCCTTCTTCCCGATCTTCTCGTAGAACTCGTGCCCGCGCTCCGCCTTGACGGTCTCGCCACCCTTCTTGCCGATCTGCTCGTAGAAGGCCCGGCCACGCTCCCGCGCGACCTTCACGCCTCCCTTGCGACCTGCCTCGGCAACCGTCATCCCGCCCTTCTTCTCGTCCGCCATCTCCTGCCTCCGGTGGTTGGAAGGATCCCCCCTCCCCTCCGCCGTCAGCCCCCTCGTCCTAGATCCGTTTCTTGCCCTGCTCGATCAGCTCCCTGACCTTCTGGCCGCCCTTGCGGCCGATTTCCTCGTAAAAGGAGGGGCCGTACTTGTTGCGTACGGCCTCTCCACCCTTGCGGCCGCCCAGCTCTCCGCCCTTGCGGCCGATCTCCTGGTAGAACGCGACGCCGCGCTCGTCGCGCACGCGCTCGCCGCCCTTGCGGCCGGCTTCGCTGACCGTCATACCCCCCTTGCCGTTCATGCGCCTTTCCGCCATGGCCGCTCTCCTGAAGTGAGCTACTCCTCGCTGGCCGCGGGCAACACCTCGCCGCCCACCGCCGGCACGTCGTCGTCGCGCGCAGCCATCGCCTTGGCCTCGTTGGCGGCCTTCTTCCCCTCTTCGATCAGCTGGCGGACCTTGTGCCCGCCCTTCTTGCCGATCTCTTCGTAGAAGGGAGTCCCGCGCTCCGCCTTGACCGCGTCGCCGCCCTTCTTGCCGATCTGCTCGTAGAAGCCGGCCCCCCGCTCCGCCTTGACGGTGTCGCCGCCCTTCTTGCCGATCTGCTCGTAGAAGCTCCGGCCCCGCTCCGCCTTGACCGTCTCGCCGCCCTTGCGGCCGATCTCCTCGTAGAAGGAGTGCCCGTACTTGTCGCGAACCGTCTGGCCGCCTTTGCGGCCGGCTTCGCTCACCGACATGGCACCCTTCTTCTTCACCACCTCATCCGCCATTTCCCCACCCCTCCCGTTCCTAGGTATGGCGCCTCCGCGCCGTCCCGCGCTCCTCGGTGCGGCGGCCGGCGGCGATGAGATCGCGCACGCGCTGACCGCCCTTGCGGCCGATCTCCTGGTAGAACTCGCGGCCCCGCTCCGCCTTCACTGCCAGCCCGCCCTTCCGGCCGCCGATGAGGCCGCCCTTGCGGCCCGCTTCGCGCACCGTCATGCCGCCGAACTCGGGCTCGCGCGCAGGGCGCCGTCCCGCCGATCGCCGGGTCGACATCGTCAATTTCGGTGCCGCGCCACGGCGCGTCTGCCTGCTGGTCCGCTGGGTCTTCCTGTTGGCCATCTCGTTTCCTTTGCCTCAAAGCCACCCTAAGTGCCCGCGAACCCTGAATGTTTGGACGGCGGCCGGGACTGCAAGCCGCCGGCCACGCATCCGCCGAAAACAGTGGCGGGCCGGCGCACCTGTCCGGCACCGGACTGTCAACGAGCGAAAGCTAGGACGCCCTGCTGCGAGGTGCAAGCGGGCAACCTTCTGCAACTGCTGAGGAAAGGTCTCAGGACCTTCTGGCCAGCTCGGCGATGGCCGCAGCCACCGCGGCCTGGAGCTCGCGCAGACGATCGTCGGAACCGATCTTGCGGGCGCCCGCCCGCCCGGCTGCCTCACGAAGGTAGAAGGCGTCGGTCGCGCGGTTCCCTTCCGTGGCGATTCGAGCGACCTCGATGGACGCGCCTGCCCTGTGCAGGGCGTCGGCGATGGCGTGCAGGAGGCCCGGCCGATCCTGCGTGAACACGTCGAGGATGGTGCAATCCTCGCTGGACACGTTGTCCACGCGCACCTTCGTCTCGACGGCCGGGGCGGCCGACGCTGCCCAGGAGGCGCGCCGCAGCCGCCGCTGGACCAGGCGGTGGGGGTCCTCGGCCCCGCTGAGCAGGCGGAGGAGATCGGCGTGGGCGGCTTCCCAGCGACCCTGGGCGGGAGCCCCGCCGCCCGGCTCCCGGACGATGAACCGGTCGAGCGCGATGCCGTCCTCCAGGGAGTTCACCTCGGCGGCGAGGATGTCGATGCCGTTCGCCGCCAGGGCCGCGGAGAAGAGGGCCAGGAGGCCCGGGCGATCCGAGGCGACCAGGATCAGCTCGGCCTCGCCCGACTCGCGCTGCCCCAGCTCGGCGGCGAACCCGGTGCGGCGGGCCAACCGCCACAGCTTCAGGTGGCGGGCCGCGTCGTCGGGGCGGACGATGCCGACGTACCGCTCGGGCAAGGCGCGCGTGAACTCGGGCACCGCCTTGCGCGCCGAAGGCTCGTCGAGCAAAGGCTCGATCGCCCGGGCGAGGCGCTCGCGCCGCAGCTCGAGGGACTCGGCGTGGGCCGGCTGGTCGAGCTCCTCGGCGAGCAGGGTGGCGTGCGCCTTTTCGTACAGCAGCCGGAGCAGGCGCGCCTTCCACTCGGTCCAGTTCTCCGGCGAGACGCTCGCCATGTCGGCGTAGGTGAGGAGGTGCAGCATCTCCAGCCGCTCGACCGTGCGGAGCTCCCGGGCGAACGATTCGATCAGCGCCATGTCCTCGAGGTCCCGGCGCTGCGAGATGTGGCTCATCTTGAGGTGGGCGAGCACCAGCCATTCCACGTCGGCGGCGTCGCCCGGGTCCAACGAGATCCGCTGCGCGTACGCGCGGACCAGCTCCGCCCCGCGCGCGCTGTGGTCCGGGCCCAGGCCCTTGCCCAGGTCATGGAAGAGCAGCCCGAGCATCAGCACCAGCGGGCGCTGCTGGGCGCGCGCGATGCGAGTCAGCTCGGGCTCGACGTCTACGAGTCCGCCGGCGCGCAGACGCATCAGTCGCTGCAGCGCGAACACGGTGTGCGTGTCGACGGTGTAGACGTGGTACAGGCTGTGCTGCGCGCGCGCCCGGAGCCGGCCCACCTCGGGGAAGAGGGCGCCTAGGACGCCGAGCTCGTGGAGCGGCGCGAGCGCCTGGCCCTCGCTGCCCTCGCGCACCAGGTACTGCCAGAGCTCGAAGTGCGCATCGCGGTCCGCGGCGAGCCCCGGCCCGAGACGCTGCAGCTCCTGCACCAGCAGGTCGCGCGCGTAGCTGTACACCGGGACCCCGTAGGTCTCCGCGACCGCGAACATCCGCACCAGGTCGGCGGGGCGGCGGGCGAAGACCTCGCGGTCGTGCACGGTGACCCGGCCTTGCCAGAGCTGGAAGGCGTTGTCGATCGGCTTGGGAGGCGGCGGCGGGCGCCGGCCGAAGACGCCGGCCGGCCGCGGCACGTCCTCTACCGCGCAGCGGTCGACCAGGCCGTCGGAGGCGCGGGCGATCTCCTGCAGCGCGATGTACGTCTGCCGCATGAGCTGCTCGACGCCCAGCTCGGTGGGAGAGTCGCGATACCCGAGCGCGGCCGCGGCGCGCCGCTGATTGTCGAAGGTGAGGCGGTCGTCGCGGCGGCCGGTGGCGTAGTGCAGCTCGTTGCGCAGGCGCCAGAGCAGGTCGCGCGCCGCCCGCGCCTCCTTGACCTCGCGCGCGGGCAACAGGCCGCGCTCGCCGGCCTCTCCCAGGCCGGCCACCTTGTGGCGCACGCGCGCGATCCACAGCGCGGCCTGCAGATCGCGGAGGCCGCCCTTGCCCTGCTTGAGGTGCGGCTCGAGGAGCCACACCGAGCCGCCGTAGCGCTTGCGCCGGACCTGCAGCTCCTCGAGCTTCTCCTGGATGAACTCCTCGACCTTGCGCGCCTCCAGCTCGGTGACCATCGCGCGCTCCAGGTCCTTGAAGAGCGCCGGGTCGCCGCAGACCAGCCGGCAATCGAGCAGCGCCGTGCGCGCCGTATGGTCCTCGCGGGCGAGCCGGAGCGTCTGCCGCAGGGTGCGCGCGGCGAACCCCGCCTCGAGCCCGGCGTCCCACAAGGCGCGGTGCAGCCGCTCGGCGACGGCATCCGCCCGCGCCCGATCGGGGGCCGGCGCGTCCTCCGGAGGGAGCAGCGCGAGCAGATCCACGTCGCTGCGCGGCGACAGCTCCCTGCGGCCGTATCCGCCCGTGGCGATCAGCGCCACCCTCGGCGGCGCCGCCCCCGGGAGCTCGCCGCAGATGCCCGCGAATATCTGCTGCACGACCTCGTCGGTCAGCGCCGAGATCGAGCGCACGACCTCCTGCCCTCCCGCCCCGGAGCGGTGGCGCGCGAGGATCTCCGCCCTGCCCGCCTCGACACGGACCCGTGCGGCGTCCGCCGTCCCCGACGACGCCCTGCCTCCACTTACGCGCGCGCCCGCATCCCCCGGCTGCAGTGCCATGGCCGGAGCATAGCGCGTCATGCCGTCGGCGGCGGCTGCTGCGGCCTCTTCGGCGGCAACGCAGTCGTCGCGGAGCCCGCCGGAGGGGGATACCCCCGGAACCGATATGTACGAGCTGTACAGAGCCCGCGGGCAGGACCTCTCCCCCGCTCGCGTGCGTACCACCCGGCTTCTGCAACGCGATCCGCCGGGCGCACTCGGCCCCGGTTTGCATCGCTCGCGTCAGGGCGCGCGCGCGAGGCGCTGCCGTCCGTCGACGAATTCCTTCACGCCGCGCGCGATCGCCTCGGCCGCGCCGGTCTGGTACTTGCGGTTGCGCAGCCGCGCCTCCTCCGCCGGATTGGAGATGAACCCGGTCTCCACCAGGATCGCGGGCATGTGCGCGCCCAAGAGCACGTAGAAGAGCGCCTGCTTCACGCCGTGGTCTTCCACCCTGCCCACCCGCGCGCGGAGGTTGCGCACCAGCGAGCTCTGCACCGACTGGGCGAGATCGCGGGCGTCGCTGGCGTTCGCCCAGGTGGCGAGGTCGGCGAGGATGAGCCGCAGATCGGAGACGGTGCGCTCGGCGTCGGCGTTCTCGAAGGTCGCCAGCCGGGTCGCGTAGCGGTCGCTGGCGACGTTCAAGGTCCAGGTCTCGACGCCCGTCAACGTCCGCCGGCGCGCGGCGTTGCAGTGCACCGACACGAAAAGGTCCGCCCGCGCCTGGTTGGCGATGCGCGTGCGCTCGTCGAGCGAGACGTAGCTGTCGTCCTTGCGGGTGAGGATCACGGTGAAGCCGAGGGCGCGAAGGCGCCCGGCGAGCGTCCGCGCGATGGCGAGCGCGACGTCCTTCTCGCGGAGCCCGCGCGGCCCGATGGCGCCGGTGTCGCGACCGCCATGCCCCGGATCGATCACCACGCGCCGCATCTTGAGCCCGAGCTGCGCGGCGACGGACGCCGGGGCCTTCCGCGCGGCGGAGCGCAGCTCCCGCGCCTTGGCGGCCGCGTTCCTGTGCGCCGGCGCCGCCTCCTCCTCGCGCGGCGGCACCGCCGCCTTGACGGTCAACCCCTGGATCGGCTCCGGGGCCTCGGGCTCCGGCGGCAGCTCGGCGCCGCCCTCCGCCCCCGCCGCTTTGTCCACCGCGGCCGCCGCCTGGGCCCTGGCTGCCTCGATCACCTGGTCGAGCAGCTTCGCCGCCGCGGGGGCGACTTGATCGTCCGCCCCGGCGCGATCGTCGGCGGCCGGCTCGGTGGAAGCTTCCGCGGGCTTGGCGGACGCTTGCGTCTTCTCGTCGGGTTTCGACGGGACCTCCGCCGGCGGCTGTTCCGCCTCGACGCGCGACTTCCCGGCGGGCTTTTGCTCGACGGGAGCCGCGGCGTCCTCCTCTTCGTCGTCCGCGTCGACGGGCACTGCAGCCGCCTGGCGCCGTCCGGCGGGAGTCGGCGCGCGCGCCTGGGGTCGGTCCCGCTGTTCTGCTCGGGCGAGCGCGCCCGCGGCGCGCGCCTCGGGGGTCCCGCCATACCGGGCGACGAGCCTGCGTGCCGCGGAGCGGGCCGCCCGGGCGTCGCCGGTGCGGCCGGCGAGCTGCGCCGCGAGCAGCAGGGCACGCGGCGCCGGCGCGCTGCCGGTGTACGCTTCGTCCACCTTGCGGTACGCCTCCACGGCGGCCGCGGCGTCGCGCCTCGATCGCGAGACGTTCCACAGATCTTCCCTGGCGCGCGCTGCCCACAGCGCCGCCTCGGCGGCGCGCGATCCGCCCGGCGAAGCCCGAACCGCGCCGTCGAGCTCGCGGACCACGGCCTCCCACGCGTCGCGGTGCCTGCGGCGCTTCGCGTCGCCTCGCAGGCGCTCCAGCGCCGCCTTTCCCGCCTCGAGCCGCTTCTCCTGCAGCGCGCGGGCGGACACGGCGGCCTCCGCCCCCCCGCCGGCGACGAGGAAGGCGCAAAGGAGCGCAGCTGCGCGGGTGTGCGCCACGCCGCGACCGTCGCATACACGCCGATCGCGTCAACTTTTCCGCGCCGCTCACCGGAAGCGCCGCAGCCCGGCAGCAGCGAACAAGGAACGCGAGAGCCGCTCCGCCTCGCGCCAGCGCCGCCGCCTCCTGCGTTCCCGCGCAACCGCCCACCCCAGCGCGATCCCCACCATGACGAGGAGCGTGGCGTTCACTGCAGCACCACCGCGTCGAGGTGCAGATCGAGCTGCCCGCGCACCGCGTCCTGCACGGGCTTGAGCCGGCGCCGGCTCCCGCATCGGCACCTGCGGAGCGACGCGAGATACGCCGGCCACATCGCCTCGACCACGAACTCCGCCTGGCTGCCGCACTGCTCGCGCACCAGCTCGGCGTGCCGGCGCTGCGCCTCGCCCACGGTGCGCTCGCGCAGCACGCGATCGCAGGTGGGGCACCTCCACAGCTTGACCACGTCCATCGTGTCCCTCCGGGGCCGCGAGACTGGCCCACGGAGAGCACCCTAGCGCGGGGGTCTGACAATGCGTTCAGTAGTGTCGGAACAACCCCAGCGATGCCGGTCGCTTAGCGCAGCTTCTTCTGCTGCTCGTGGAGCCAGAGCAGAGCGTCCAGCGGGCTGGTGCGCGCCAGGTCCAGCGCGCGCAGCGCCCCGGCGACCTGCTCCGCGCCCGGATCCGCCGGCGCGGGCGCCGGTTCCGTCGCGGCCCGGAGCGGCGCTGCCTCGCCGAACAAGCCGAGCTGGGCGCGCGACCCATGCCGCGCCGAGGCGAGCGCCGGATGCCCGGCCTCGTCCAGCTCCTGCGCCTCGAGGTTGCCGAGGATCTCCCGCGCGCGCCGCAGCACCGCCTCCGGCAGCCCGGCGAGCCGGGCGACGTGGATGCCGTAGCTGCGCGACGCGGCGCCCGGCACGACCTTGCGCAGGAAGACGACGCGGCCTTCGACGTCGGAGACCGCCATCGTGAGATTTACCGCGTGCGGCTTCTCGCGGGCCAGGTCGCACAGCTCGTGGTAGTGGGTCGCGAACAGGGTCCGCGAGCGCGCCACGTCGTGCAAGTGCTCGGCGATCGCCCACGCCAGGGCGAGCCCGTCGAAGGTGCTGGTCCCGCGCCCCACCTCGTCCAGGAGCAGCAGCGAGCGCGGCGTGGCCTGGTGAAGGATGCGCGCGCACTCCGCCATCTCGACCATGAAGGTGCTCTGGCCGCGGGCCAGATCGTCCGCCGCGCCCACGCGGGTGAAGAGCCGATCCACCAGCCCGATGCGGGCGCGCTGCGCCGGAACGAAGGAGCCCGCCTGCGCAAGCACCACGATCAGCGCGACCTGGCGCATCGCCGTGCTCTTGCCCGCCATGTTGGGACCGGTGAGCACCACCAGCCGCCGCTCGGAGTCGAGCGACAGGTCGTTGGGCACGAAGGGGCCTTCCCCGGACGCGGCGAGCGCGCGCTCGACCACGGGGTGTCGCCCCTGCGCCACCTCGATCACGTCCGACCCATCGACCAGCGGCCGCACCCAGCCCGACTCCGCGGCGATGCGCGCGAACGAGAGCAGCGCATCCACCTCCGCCGCCGCCGCAGCGCAGGCGCGCAGATCGGCGCTGCGAGCCAGCACCGCCGTGCGCAGCTCGTCGAAGATCTGCTGCTCCAGCGCCGCCCGGCGCTCTTCGGCGGACAGGACGCGCGCCTCGTGCTCGGCGAGAGCGGGCATGATGAACCGCTCCGCGCCGACCGTGGACGAGCGCCGCTGGTAGTCGCCCGGGACCAGGTGCAGGTTGGGCTTGGTGACCTCGATGTAGAAGCCGGTCACGCGGTTGTAGCGGACCTTGAGCGACTGGATCCCGGTGCGCGCCCGCTCCTGCGCCTCGAGCGCCGCGATGGCGGCCCGGCCGCCCTGGGCCAAATCGGCCAGCTCGTCCAGGTCGCTCCGGTACCCCTGCCGGACGAAGCCGGGTTCGCGCCCGGCTGGGATCTCGTCGGCGAGCGCCCGGTCGAGGAACGCGCACAGGTCGGCCGGGGCACCGAGCGGAGCGGTGAGATCGCGCAGGCGCGGCGCGGAGCAAGCCTCGATCCGCTTCGCCAGCGCCGGCATCCGCTGCAGCGAGGCGCGCAGCCCGGCCAGGTCGCGCGGCGCGCCCTGGCCCACCGCCAGCCGGCCGAGCAGACGCTCCACGTCGAGCACGCCCCGCAGCGCGTCGGAGATCTCCTCGCGCGCCACCGCCGCCTGCGACAGCTCCTCGACGGCGTCCTGCCTGGCGCCGATGGCGAAGGCGTCGGCGAGCGGCGCCGAAAGCCAGCGCGACAGCATCCGCGACCCGGCGGCGGTCAGCGTCCGATCGACCACCGAGAGCAGCGTGCCCGTGCGCCGCCCGTCGGGTCCGCGGAACAGCTCGAGGTTCCGCACCGCGGAGGGATCGATCCACAGCGCCTGGGCGGGCTGCTCCACCTGCACGCGCACGACGTGCTGCGCGGCCGAGCGCTGCGTCTCCTGAAGGTACGAGAGCGCCTCGGCCGCCGCCTGCACCGACAGCGGCTCGCGCAGGCCGAAGCCGTCGAGCGTGGCCACCCCGAGATGGCGCTGCAGGAACCGCTGCGCTTCCGCCGGCCCGCGCGGGGCGCGCCCCTCGATGCGCACCGCTCCGCTCGCCTTCTTGAGCGCCTCCTCCAGGGGAGTCCCGAGCAGCTCCTCGGGGAGCAGCAGCTCGCGGGGCTGCGCCCGCTGCAGCTCGTCGAGGGCAGACTCGACGCCGCCCGGCTGCAGGGCGCGCAATTCCCCGGTGGAGGCGTCTAGCAGGGCGACCGCGGCGCGCTCCCCCTCGAGCGCCACCGCGCCGAGCCAGACCGGCTCGCGCGCGTCCTCCTCGTCGAAGACGGTGCCGGGCGTGACCAGCCGCACGATCTCGCGCCGGACCAACTGCTTGCCCGGCCCGGGCACCTCGACCTGGTCGCAGAGCGCCACCTTGTAGCCGGCCGCCACCAGCCGCGCGACGTACCCCTTGGCCGCGTGGTGCGGGACGCCGGCCATCGGGACGCGGTCGTCGCCCTTGGCGCGGCTCGTCAGCGTGATCCCGAGCAGCTGGGCCGCGACGCGCGCATCGTCGTAGAACAACTCGTAGAAGTCGCCGAGCCGGAAGAACAGCAGCGCGTCCTTCGCCTGCGCCTTGGCCTCCTGGTATTGCCGGAGCATCGGCGTGGACGGGGTTTCGGAAACCACCTGGACGGGCTCGGCCACTCCGGCTGTGTACCAGAAAGCGGCCCTGCCGCAGCGCGGCGGTGAAATGCCAGGCAGGGGTCCGCCGTTCGGCTCGACTGAGGTGCTGCGCCGCATGCTCCGGCCGCTGCTCGCCCTGGCGGTGGTCTCCGGGCCCGCGCTGGCGGCGCCCCCACAGACGGGTCCGTCCCCGGCGGGAGCGGCGAGCTTCTTTCGCAGGATCAGCGCGGCGCGCCGGTCCGGGCCGCTCCGCATCGACGGCCTCATCGACGAGAGCGCCTGGAGCGCCGCGGAGCTGGGCGAGGGATTCACCCAGTTCGAGCCCGACGAGGGCGCGCCACCCACCGCGCCCACCCGCTTCCGGGTCCTGTGGGACGACGATTCCATCTACGTCGCCATCGAATGCGACGATCCCGAGCCGCCGACCGCCACACTGAGCCGGCGCGATCGGGTCGTCGAGGGCGACTGGGTGTCCTTCGATCTCGACACGACCAACGACCGCCGCACTGCGTACCACTTCCAGGTCTTCGCCGGCGGACAGCAGCTGGACGCGCTGCACTTCAACGACACCGATTTCACCACCGACTGGGACGCCGTGTGGGAGAGCGCGGTCGCGCGCACTCCCTCGGGCTGGTCGGTCGAGGTGCGCGTTCCGCTGCGCATCCTGCGGGTGCCGGACGGCGCGACTGAGTTCGGCTTCAACGTCTACCGCTATCTCGCCCGCCGCAAGGAGCAGGACCAGTGGCGGTACCGCCCGCGCGGCTCGTCGGGCGACGTGAGCCTGCTCGGCCAGCTCGGCGGAGTGGGAGGGATCCACCCGGTGCGCTCGCTGGAGCTGCGGCCGTACGTCGCGACGCGCAGCACGATGACGCGCCCGGCGCCGGGTCCCGCGACGGCTCCGTTCCGGCTCGCGCCCTGCTCGTCGTTCGGCATCAGCGAGAACGGGCTGGCCGCGGGCTGCGCCGGGCTCGATCTACGCTATTCGCTCGCGAGCGATCTGTCCCTCGTGGCCACCGTGAATCCCGACTTCGGGCAGGTGGAAGCGGATCAGCGGGTCCTGAACCTCTCCACCTTCGAGACCTTCTTCCCGGAGAAGCGGCCCTTCTTCACCGAGGGCCTCGATCTGTTCCAGTCGCCGCTGCGGATCAGTTTCGGCGGGGCCTACGGCGGCGACGCCTACCAGATCTTCTACTCGCGGCGCCTCGGCAAGCCGCCGCCGGACTGGGACACGGTGAACGGCACCCTTCTCTACGAGCCCGGCGCGCAGCCCGTCGGCGCCGCGACCAAGCTGAGCGGGACCATCGGCGCGGCGGCCGTGGGCCTGCTCACCGCGTACGAGCCCCGCGTCGAGGCGCAGGCGCTCCGGGACGGCAGGGTCGCCGACGTGCGCACGGCGGAGGCGGCGCAGAGCGAGGTGCTGCGCGTCCGCGTCCCGCTCTCGGACCGGGCCCTGCTGGGCCTGGTGGCGACCGCCCGCGATCCCCTCTTCGCCGCGTCGTCGTCGGACCTCTCCCGGCGCCACGCGCACGTGGGAGGCGCGGACTTCACCACCTTCGATGCCCACCGGGACTGGAGCTTCACCGGACAGGCCGTCGGATCGCTGCTCAGCGGCGGGGACGCGGACGTCCAGGATGACGGGACGGTGCTGGGGAGCGGGTCCAGCGGCGTGGCGGTCAGCGGGAAGGTGCAGAAGAGCGCGGGCCCGCTGGTCGGCTTCGTGAGCAGCGACTGGCTGTCGCCGCAGTTCACGGTGAACGACCTCGGCTTCATGAAGCGGGCGAACCTGTTTCGCGGGTTCGGCTACCTGCAGCTGCGCGACGTGCACCCCAGCTCCTGGTACCAGCGCGCGCTGGTCGGCACCTGGATACGGGAGGTGCGCGACTCGACTCTCTCGCTGGCGCTCGCGCAGGAGGTCGGGACCGAGACCTACGTGCAGCTGAACTCGCAGTGGGACTTCGGCGCGTACGGGTACGTGTCGACGCCGAGCGTGGACGACCGGGAGCTGAGGGACGGGACGCCCATCGAGCGCCAGGCGCAGCATGGCGGCGGAGCGAGCTTCAACAGCGACTCGCGCAAGCCGGTCCAGGTCGGGGCCTACACGGACTACAGCCGCGGCGTCCCACGGTTCGAGCGCAATTACGATTTCGGCGTGTACGTCACCCTGCGCCCGATGCCGCGGCTGGAGACGACGCTCTCGCTCGACTTCGCGCGCGCCGACGGGGCCATCCGGCGGATCCGCACCGCGGCCGCGCCGTCCAGCGTCGATCCCGCGATGGGCGAGCTCGACCGCGCGACGGCGACGCAGCGCGATCGGTTCTATCTTCTCGCGCCGCAGTCCTCCCGCTCGCTGAGCAGCATCGTCCGCGCCACCTACGCGTTCTCGCCGCACCTCACCCTGCAGCTCTACACGCAGCTGTTCGGGGCCGGCGTCGCCTACGGCGCTCCGCTCCGCGCCGACGTGCCGGCGGGGAGATCGACCGTGCGGCTCTCGCAGCTCAGGCCAGCGGTGGGGGACGAGCCCGAGCCGGACAAGCTCGACGATCGCCAGGCAGGACTGAACGTGAACGTCATCCTGCGGTGGGAATGGCGGCTGGGGTCGACGCTGTACCTCGTCTACGCCCACCAGAGCTCGGCCGACTTCACCCCTCGGCCGGGCGGGCTGGACCTGGGCGGCGAGCTCGGCGCGGTCGCGAGCAGCGCGGCGACCCACGGCCACACCTTCCTCGTCAAGATCGACTTGTTCAAGGCCCTCTGAGCGGCCGCCTTTGGTAGTCTGCCGCCGATGATCCAGGCGGTGAAGGACCTCCAGCGCCTGCGCGAGATCAGCGCGGTGGTGGTGCGGCACGGGTTCGGCGAGCTGCTCGACCGCAGCCGGTTGTGGGACGTGCTCGGCCGGCGCGAGCCGGGCCAGCGGCCCTCGCGCGCCGAGATGCTCGCCACCAGCGCGCGGCGGTTCCGCGAGACGCTGGCCGAGCTGGGGCCCACCTTCATCAAGCTGGGGCAGATCCTCTCCGCGCGGCCCGACATCCTGCCACCCGACTTCATCGCCGAGTTGTCGCAGCTGCAGGACAGCGCGCCGCCGATGTCGCTGGAGGCGGTGCTGCGCCTGATCGAGCAGGGCCTCGGGCGGCCCGCCGCCGAGTTGTTCGCCCACATCGACCCGGAGCCGCTGGCGTCCGCCTCCATCGCCCAGGTGCACCGCGCCCGGCTGCGCGACGGCGAGAGCGTGGTGGTCAAGGTGCAGCGGCCCGGGATCGAGCAGCAGATCCGGTCCGACACCGACCTGCTCTTCTACCTGGCGCGCTTCCTCGAGGGAGTGATCGAGGAGACCGGCGTCTACACGCCGACCGGCATCGTCAGCGAGTTCCGCCAGGCGATGCTGGTCGAGCTCGACTTCGAGAACGAGGCGCGCAACATCGAGGAGTTCGCCAAGACGCACGCCGGCCGCGAGTTCGTGGTCATCCCGCGGGTGGTGCGCACGCATTCCTCGCGCACGGTGCTCACGCTCCAGGAACTGGTGGGCGTGAAGCTCAAGACCGTGCTCGAGGACCCGGGCGCGGAAGGCATCGATCGCAAGGCGCTCGCGCGCAACATCCTCGACGCCTCGTTCCACCAGCTCTTCGCCGACGGGATGTTCCATGGCGACCCGCACCCCGGCAACGTGATCGTGCTGCCCGGGAACCGGCTGGGGCTGATCGACTTCGGGCTGGTGGGCCGGCTCTCCAAGGCAATGCAGGAGTCGATCATCCTGCTGGTGCTCGCCATCAGCCTGCGCGACCCGGACACGGTGGCGCGCCTGCTCTACAAGGTCGGCGTTCCCGACGAGCGCATCAACTTGCACCAGTTCCGCGCCGACATCCACGACATCCTGGACCGCTACCTGGGGCTCAAGCTCTCCGAGGTGAGCTCGACCACCCTGCTCCGCGAGCTGACCGACCTGGCGCTCAAGTACCGGATCAAGATCCCCAAGGAGTACGCCGTGCTCTCCAAGGCGTCGGCGACCACCGAAGGGATCCTGCGGCAGCTCGACCCCGACCTCGACGTCGCCAGCGTCGCCCTGCCCTACGCCAAGCAGCTCCTCTGGGAGCGGTACAACCCGAGCTCGATGAGCGGCGGCGCGCTGCGCCTCCTCTTGCAGCTGCAAGGGTTCCTGCAGGACACGCCGCAGCAGCTCTCGCAGATCCTGATGGACCTCGAGGGCGGCAAGTTCCACGTCACCGTCCGCAACGACGAGATGGCGAAGCTCAATCTCAACGTGAAGGCGCTGGGGATCCTCGTCTTCATGGGCTCCATCGCCTCGGGGTTGATCGCCGGCGCCTTCTCGCTGGTCGGGCGCGCCTCGGATCCCGCCACCGGAACGACGCGCTGGCCGATCCCCGCCCTGGCGGGGCTCGCCCTCGCCGCCATGCTCTTCGGCGCCGCGGTGACCTGGACGCTCCTCAGCGGCCGGCTGAAGAAGCTCTCCGTGCGCCGTTTCCTCAAGTGAGGCGCCGCCGCGGCGCGCGGCTCACTTCTTCTCCTCGCCGGCGGGAGGCGCCGGGAGCGCATCGATCACCGGGAGCGCCTCGACCACCTCGGGCCGCCGCAGAACGGCCGGCGCGGGAGGAAGCGGAGGGGGCTCGGGAGGAAGATCGATCAGGCCTTCCGCGTCGGCGACGA
This sequence comes from Myxococcales bacterium, assembly GCA_036393835.1. Lineage (GTDB taxonomy): Bacteria > Myxococcota > Myxococcia > Myxococcales > 40CM-4-68-19 > VBKO01. Next base: position 20,465 of record DASWGI010000355.1, read on the forward strand.
GCGCAGCTAGCGCGCCCTGCCGCGCCACCTCCAGCCAGGCGAACACCGCGCCGAAGGCGAGCCCGGCCGCGAGCCGCGGCGGCAGCGCGAGCAAGAGGAGCGCCGGATCGAGTCCGGCCCAGAGGATCCCCGTGAATAGCCCCGCGGCGCTCGCGACCACCAGCTGGAGCAGCAGGAACGCGAGCTGCACCGCGGCGAACGCGCCCGGCCGGCGGCCGAGCACGTCGCAGGCGCGCGCGAACGCCGCCAGGGGCCCGTCCCCGAACGCCGCCGCCCGCACGAGCATCAGCCGCGCCAGAGCTTCGAGCAGGATCCCGCCGACGATGCCGAAGCATCCGGTCAGCGCGAGCAGCGCGAACGTGGCTGGGGTCGGGCGCGCCAGGATCGTCACCGCTCCGGACAAAGCGGCGACACCCAGCGAGAGCCCGAAGACGAGCAGCAGCGCGTAGGCGAGCGCGCCGGCGGCGGCCACACGGGGGAACCCCCGCACCGCCAGCGGCCAGAAGTGGCCCGGCGGAGGCCTGCGCTGCAGCTCCGCGTCCGCGGCGAGCACCGGCAGCGCGCCGGACCAGAAGGCCATCCCCAGAGTCCAGCAGATTGCCGCGGCCGCCAGCGCGCCGCCCAGGACGGCCCATCTCATCTTCGCCAGCGCGACGGCGGCGGCCGCGACCCCGAGCAGCGGCTCGAGGCGCCAGGCGACCGCGGCGACGAGCACCGCCGCGAGCAGCCAGGGCAGCATCGACAGCGCGCTGCCCAGCGCGTCCAGCAGCGCTTTCCCGAAGGAAAGCTCCGGGTTCCGCGATGCGGCCCGGAGCCCGAGCCGGACCGCCTGGTTGGCGCGCAGCATGGCCGGGCACGTCTACCCCATCGCACCTCGGTCCGGAAGGTGGGCGCAAGGTTCCTTGAGGGTCACATATGTAAAGCTCTACAGTCAGTGAAGAGGAGTTTCCTGGGCGCGGAGCGTGAATGGCGGAAGCCGCTGACATCCCCTCGTCGGTCCTGGTGGTGGACGACGAGCCGATCGTGCTGCAGCTCTTCTCGCGGGTGCTGAGCGAGAAGGGCCTGCGCACGCGCACGGCTTCCAGTGCGGAGGAGGCGCTCAAGCTGCTCGAGCAGGGCGGCATCGCCTGCGTGCTGGCCGACAAGAACATGCCGGGGATGGACGGCATCGAGATGCTGCGCCGCGTGCGCGAGGCGCAGCCGCACTGCGCGTTCATCGTCATGACCGGCTACGCCTCCACCGAGTCGGCCATCGAGGCGCTCCGGCTGGGCGCGGTCGACTACCTGCAGAAGCCATTCGAGGATCTGGACCTGGTCGCGCAGCGGATCGAGGACGCGATCCAGCAGGTGCGCAGCGACCTCGAGCGCTCCGCCACCATGGCCCGGCTGGGCGTGTTCCAGCAGGGCGAGCCGCCTGCGCCTGAGGACCAGTCCGATCCGGGCGCGCCGATCCAGATGCTGGAAGCGCGCGTGCGGCAGGCCACCGAGGACCTGCGCGCGCGCTGCCTCCAGCTCCTCTCGCGGCTGGTGGCGAGCAAGGGCGCCGGGCGCGAGGTGCTGCTCTCCGGCGAGCGCATCCTCGACGAGGTGAGGCGCGCGCGGCAGGCGAGCCCGAGCGAGGACATGGGCCGGATCGAGCGCCTGCTGGAGGAGCACCTGGCGCTCGCGCGGCATGCGCAGAGCCGGTAGCAGCGCCGCGCACAGCGGCGCACGTTTGCCTCCGTTTCGCGAAATTGCTGCTCCAACGAGCGCTGCCCTACAGTCGAAAGGCAGACGGGTGCACCGTCGGCGCGCTTCTCGGAGATCGGCCGCGATGTCGTTCCGCACCCGCCTCTTCGCCTTCCTCGCCTTGACGGGCGTTCTGCCGGTGGCGCTGCTCGGGTGGCTCTCGTTCTCCCTCCACCGCGCCGAGGTCGAGCGCACCGTGGGCCGCGCGCAGCTCTCGATCGCGGCGGAGGCGGCGCGCAACGTGGAGCGCACCATCGCCGCCGGGATCGACGGCCTGCGCCTGTCGGTGGGCGCGCTTCCGCTCGACCAGCTCTCGAATGCCGAGCTGGCGTCCGTGTTGCGCATCCCCTACCGGCAGCTCCCGGCCGTCGGCGCGGTGGCGCTCCTGGGCAACGACGGAAAGCTGCTCGCGACCCCGGTGTACGAGCGGGACGCCGACAAGCCGGACGCGTTCTCCGAAGTCGATCTGCAGTCGCTGCTGCGGCACGCCCCCGTGGCCCTCGCCGGGCAGACCGGCACCGCGCTGGGGGTGCCGTATCGCGGGTCGACCGGCACGACCCGGCTGCCGGTCGCCCTGCGGCTCGACCGGGTGCGTCTGCTCACCGCGGAGCTGTCGCTCAAGGAAATCGCCGCGCGCCTCTCGCAGTTGCCCGGGACCGCCTTCCTCGCCGGCCAGGGCGGCGCCGCGCTCGCGGGGCCGGCCGACCTGTCGTCGGACGAGACCCAGCTCGCGGCAGCGGTCGTCGCCTCGCGCGCGCCCGCGGCGCAGCTGGTCCGGCACGCGGACGGATCGGAGTGGCTCGCGGCCGCGGCTCCGGTGGGCGCCATGGGCTGGGCGGTCGGCGTGGCGCAGCCCGCCAGCACGGCGTTCAGCGGCGCGGTGCGCGTGCGCGACTACACCCTGTTCTGGGCGGCGGTCGCGCTGCTGCTCACCGCGGTGCTCGGAGCGCTGCTATCGCGCGGCCTCTCGCAGCCGGTGCGCGAGCTTTCGCAGGGTGTGAGCGCCCTCGCGGAAGGGCGCTACGACCAGACCGTCCAGGTCGACTCGCGCGACGAGCTGGGCCAGCTCGCCGACGGCTTCAACCGCATGTCCCGCGAGATCCGCCGCCGCGACGAGGAGATCCGCGCCTGGAACGCCGAGCTGCAGCAGCGCGTCGACCACCGCACCGCCGAGCTGAAGATGGCGCAGGACCAGATCCTGCGCACGCGCCGCCTGGCGGCGATCGGCTCGCTCGGCGCCGGCATCGCCCACGAGCTGAACAACCCGCTGACCGCGGTCTCGGGGCTCATCTCCCTCGCGCGCAAGCAGCTGGGCGAGTCCTCCCCGCAGGCGGAAACGCTGAAGCAGGCGCTCGAGCAGGCCCGGCGGGTGAGCAAGGTCGTCGGCGACCTGCGCCAGTTCGCCGAGCAGGAGCGCACCCACGGCGGCCGGCGCTTCCCGCTCTCGCAGCCGGTACAGAGCGCGCTCGACCTCTACGCCGAGGAGCTGCGCGACAAGCGCATCGAGGTCCGCCAGGAGCTGAAGGACGGCCTGCGCGAGGCACAGGGCGACCCGGTGCAGATCCAGCAGGTCGTCGCGCACCTGGTGCAGAACGCCATCGCCGCCATGCCCGAGGGCGGCGAGTTGCGCATCGGGCTCACCGACGTCGCGGGCGACGCGCTCAAGCTGACGGTGAGCGACTCCGGCAAGGGCATCCCCGCCGAGATGCGCGAGCGCATCTTCGACCCGTTCTTCACCACCAAGGACGGCGCGGCTGGCGTGGGGCTCGGGCTGTCCATCTCGCACAGCATCGTCGAGGCGCACCACGGCCAGTTGCTGGTCGACAGCGCGCCCGGACGCGGCGCGACCTTCACCATCCTCCTGCCCGCCGCCGCGCCGGCGGCACACCT
>DASWGI010000356.1:0-9131 GCA_036393835.1 Myxococcales bacterium
GCGCGAGATCCTGCGCGACGTGGAAGGCATCCGGTTCGTCGAGTTCAGCGACCGCGACGTGGTGCGGCACCCGCTCGTGCAGGAAGTGGTGCGCGCCTACGAGGCGGCGGCGAAGAAGTAGCGGCTTTGGGCTTGCGGCTCACGCGACCTCTGGAGAAGAGAACATGCTCGCGATGATCGTGGCGGCGGCGCTGGCGGCGAATGCGTCGGGGATCCAGTTCATCGAGGACGACTACCCCCGAGCGCTCGCGCAGGCGCGCAAGGAGCACAAGCCGGTCCTGGTCGACACGTGGGCGCTGTGGTGCCACACCTGCCTGTCGATGCAGCGGTTCGTGTTCCCGGATGCGGGGCTGCGGCCGGTGAAGGACGCGGTGGTGTGGCTCTCGATCGACAGCGAGAACCCGAGGAACAACGCCTTCCTCGATCGGTTTCCGCTGGATGCCTGGCCGACCTTCCTGGTGATCGAGCCGCGCGGAGAGCGCGTGGTAGGCCGGTGGATCGGCGCCGCGAGCGTCAACGACTTCCGCTCTTTCGTGCAGGAGGGCGCGCGAGCGGCGGCGGGCAAGGAGAAGCCCGATGCGGCCACCGCCGAGCTGCACGAGGGGTACGAGGCGCGCGCCAAGGGCGACTTCGCCGCGGCCGCGGCCGCCTACGGCAAGGCCCTGCAGCTGACCAGGAAGGACGACCCGGCCCGGCCCGAGCGGCTCGTCCTGCTCTCGATGGCGCTGGCGCGCTCGAAGTCGCCCGAGGCGGCGCGCGAGTGCGTGCAGCTGGGGCTGCGGGAGATGGACCGCACCGGCGACACCTCCATCGCCACCGACTTCCTCAGCGCGGCTGACGCGTGCGCGGCCCGGCTGCCCGCGGGCGACCCCCAGGCGGCGGAGCTGCGCGAGAAGAGCATCGCGCGCCTCGAGCGGCTGATCGCCCGCGCCGACGCGCCGCTCTCGGTCGACGACCGCAGCGACGCTCAGGCAAATCTCATGGAGCTGCTCGACGTCTCGCGCCGGCACGAGCAGGCGGTGCAGGTGGCGCAGGCGCGCGCGAAGCTGCTCGAGGAGGCGGCCGCGAGCGCGCCCGACGCGACGATGGCGTCGACGTTCGACGCCCACCGGACGGACACCTACCTGTACCTGAAGGAGCCCGGGAAGGCCGAGCAGCTCCTGGCCGGGCGCGAGAAGCAGATGCCCGACGACTACAATCCGCCGGCCCGTCTCGCGCGCGTGCTGCTCGGGCAGGGCAAGCTGCCCGAGGCCGAGGCGGCGGTGGATCGCGCCCTTTCGAAGATGACCCGCGGGCAGCGGCGGATCGGCGTGCTGGGCCTCAAGGCGCGAATCTTGGAGTCGGAGGGGAAGCCCACCGCGGCGGTGGTGCAGGAGCAGCTCGAGGTGCTGCGCGAGCTGCCCCGGACCCAGCGCAGCCCCGAGCTGGAAGCGCAACTGCAGAAGAAGCTGGCCGAGGCGCAAAAGCGCTGAAGCTGCTAGTATAGCCGGCCCGTGACCACCTCCACCGGCGGCGTCTGGGGCCGCCTGATGCGCCGGCGGCGTTTCCGTGCGCTCCTGCAGCTGGCCGTGCTGGCCGCGGTCGCCGCGAGCGCCACCTTCCTGCTCACTCCCTCGCGGCTGACGCCGTCCATTCCGGGCGACGATTCACTGGGGCAAATCGCCGCCGCGACCATCCGGGCGCCGCGCGACTTCGACGTGCGCGACCGCGAGGCCACGGCGCAGAAGCGCGAGGAGGCGGCGCGCTCGGTGTGGGCGGTCTACGACTTCGACCTGAGCGCCGGCGACGTCCTGCGGCAGCGGATCGCCTCCGCCTTCGCCCAGGGCCGCGCCGCGATCGAGCAGTGGAAGCGGCAGAACCCTTCGAGCGCGGCGCGCCTCGCCGACCGCGGCAAGCGGCGCTCTCCCGAGCAGGACGAGCTGGTGCGGGGGCTGCTCACCCAGCGCGACGAGTTCTGGAAGGCGCTGCAGGCGGTGATGGACGAGGAAGACTACCTCGAGCTGGCGCGCGCCGGCTTCGATCCCGCCGTGGAGCGAGCGGCCGATCCGCTGATCGAAGCCGCGAACCGCGGCTACGCGGTCGCGGAGCGCGAGCTGCTCGCCGCCGACCGCGAGCGCGGCATCGTGGTCCGCTCGCTGCCCGGCGATCCGCGGGCGCTGGCGGTGGGCGCCGCGGGCCCGTACGGGATGGTGCCGCCCGAGCGGCAGATGGGGCGCGACGAGATCGATCGCGTCCGCGATCTCGCCCAGGTGCGCGCCGACATCGACCGCGCCGCGCAGGAGAGGCTCTCCCAGCTCTCGCCCCAGTTGCGCCGCGCCGTCGCGCAGGCCGTCCGCCGCGCCACCCGGCCCAACCTGGCCTACGACGACGCGGAGACGCGCCGCCGGCAGGACGAGAAGCGCGCCGCAGTGAAGGAAGCGGTGCTGCAGATCCGCCGCGGCGAGCGGATCATCGAGGCGGGGGAGCCGATCACCAAGACGTACCTCCTCATCTTCCAGGCGATGCGCGCCGCCGGCCGGGCCGCGAGCGACGAGCAGGTGCGCTGGGGCGGTGCCCTCTTCGCGGCGCTGATCTGCTTCGCGCTCTACGTCTTCGCCCGCCGCAACGTGCGGCGGTTCCGGCTGCGCACCCGGGACGTGGTGATGCTCGCCGCGGTGCTGGTGCTGCAGCTCCTGGCGGTGCGCGGAAGCCTGTTCGGCGCCGAGGCGCTGCGAGATCTGCTCCGAGAGAAGCTGCAGGGAGCCTACTGGACCTGGGCGGGGGAGGCGCTGCTCGCCGCGGTCCCGTACGCGGCCGGCTCCATGTTGGTCCGGTTCCTCTTGACCAGCGAGGCGGCGCTGGTGTGGACGGCGGGGTTCGCGCCCCTCTGCGGGGTGATGGTGGGCAGCGGCCTGCAGCCGGCGGTGCTCGCGCTGGTGTCCGGAGTGGTGGCCGCGGACCGCGTGGCGCACGCCCGCACCCGCGGCGCGGTCGTCCGGGCCGGCCTGTGGACGGGCGCGGCGTCGGTCTGCGTGCTGGCCTCGTTCGCGCTCTTCCAGGGCCGCTTCTTGACCATGGAGTCCGCCGCGGCGCTGTCGGGGGCGATGCTGGGAGGGGCGCTCCTCGTGCCGCTCCTCGTGCTCCTCGCCGCGCCGGTCTTCGAATGGATGTTCGGGTACGTGACCGACCTCCAGCTGCGGGAGCTGGCGAACTTCAACCACCCGCTGCTCAAGGACCTCATCGTCCAGGCGCCGGGCACCTACCACCACGGCATCGTGATCGGCGCGATGGTCGAGGCGGCCGCGCAGCAGATCGGCGCCAACCCGCTGCTCGCGCGGGTGGGCGCGTACTATCACGACATCGGCAAGGGCAAGAACCCGCTCTTCTTCGGCGAGAACCAGAAGGGCGAGAACCGTCACGACGCCTTGCAGCCGCAGATGAGCGCCAAGCTGATCCATCGCCACGTGACCGAGGGCGTGGAGCTGGCGCGCAAGGCGAAGCTGCCCCAGGCGGTGATCGACTTCATCGAGCAGCACCACGGCACCCGGCTGATCGGTTACTTCTTCCACCGCGCGAAGGAGGAAGCGGAGCGCAAAGGCGAGCCTGCCCCGTCCGACGTGGAGTTCCGCTACGGCGGCCCGCGCCCGCAGTCCCGCGAAGCGGCGCTGGTGATGATCGGCGACATGGTGGTGGCCACCTCGCGCAACGTGAACGAGGCCGACACCGGCACGTTGCGGCAGCTGGTCGACCAGGCCATCCAGCAGATCGTTTCCGACGGCCAGCTCGTCGAGTGCGATCTGACCTTGCGCGATCTCGAGGCGGTGGCGCGCAGCTTCGCGGAGACGCTGCACGGGATCTACTCGGCCCGACCCGAGACGCCTCCCGACGCCCGGCCGTCGCTCCGCGTGCTCGAGCCCACGCCGGCGCGCGCCGCCGGCAAGTAGGGCGGTCGCGGGGCCGGCGATGCGCTCTGGCCGGCGGGGCGTCTCGCGCAACGTCTTCCTCCTCGGGCTGGTCTCGCTCTTCGGCGACGTCTCGAGCGAGATGGTGGTGCCGCTCCTGCCCGCGTTCCTGGTCGCGCTTGGCGGCGGGGCCGAGGCGCTGGGCCTCATCGAAGGCGCCGCGGAGGCGACGGCCAGCTTCTTCAAGTACCTCTCGGGCCGGTGGGCGGACCGGGTGCGGCGGCTACTTCCGATGGCGGTCGCCGGCTACGCGCTTGCCGCCGCGGTCCGGCCGCTGCTCGCGCTGGCGCGGTCGCCCTGGCACGTGTTCGCGGTGCGGTGCGTGGACCGGGTGGGGAAGGGGATCCGCACCTCGCCGCGGGACAAGCTCCTCGCGGCCAGCGCCGAGCCCGAGCGGCTCGCCGAGGCGTACTCGTTCCACCGCGGGATGGATCACCTGGGGGCGGCGGTCGGTCCCTTGATCGCCACGGCGCTCCTGCTGCTGTGGCCCGGCCAGCTGCGGCTGGTGTTCGCCCTGGCGGCGATCCCCGGAGCGCTGGCGGTCGCGTTGCTGTTCGCGGTGCGGGAGATGCCGCCCCCGACTCCGAGCGCGATCTCGAGCGCGACCGCGACCCCGACGCCGACCCCGACTGCGAACGCGACGCCGAGCCCGCTCAGCCGCCCGCCGCGTCGTCTGCTCGCCTCGATCTTCCTCTTCACCCTGGGCAACTCCACCGACGCCCTGCTGCTGCTCCGCGCGCAGGGGCTCGGCGTCCCGACCACGCTGCTGCCCGTGCTCTGGACGGAGCTCCACGTCGTGCGCGCCGCGACCTCCTGGCCGCTGGGGCGCCTGGCGGATCGGCTGGGGCGCCGCGCCTCGCTCGCCGCGGGATGGGGCTTGTACGCGGTCTGCTACCTGGGGTTCGCGGTCGCCGCGGATCCGTGGCAGGCCTGGGCGCTGTTCGCCGCCTACGGCCTGGTCGCCGGCTTGACGGAGGGCACCGAGCGCGCGCTCGTCGCCTCGTCGGTGCCGCAGGACCGGCGCGGCCGCGCGCTGGGGCTCTACAACCTCGTCTCGGGCTTCGGCCTGCTCGCCGCATCGGTTCTCGCCGGCGAGCTGTGGGACCACGTGTCCCCCGGAGCGGCGCTCGGGCTGGGCGCCGCGCTGGCGGCCGCCGCCGCGGTGCTTCTCCTCGCCCGGCCCGGCGCTCCGCAGCCCGCCTGATCTCCCCGGCACGACGGGTTCCGCGCCCTCCGCCGCGTGTCCAACTTCGCGTCGTGGAGGTGACATGCGCGTAGAGGAAGGGCGCGTGGTTTCGCTGGAGTACCTGGTGCGGCTCGGCAACGGCCAGGTGGTCGAGACGAGCGTGGGGAAGGACCCTATCGAGTACCTGCACGGCGGCGGCCAGATCCTTCCCGCGCTGGAGCGCGCGCTGGAAGGCCTGCGCGAAGGCGAGCAGGCCGCCTTCAGCATCCCCTGCGAGGACGCCTACGGCGCCCGCAAGGACGACAACGTCATCACGCTGCCGCGCGGGCTGTTCCCCGGCGACGCCGATCTGAAGCCCGGCTTGTGCTTGTACGCGCGCGCCTCGGGCGGGCAGAGCTACCCGATCACCGTCCGGGCGGTGCGCGAGGACACCGTGCTGGTGGACTTGAACCATCCTCTCGCCGGGGAGCAGCTCTACTTCGAGGTGACCATCCGCGCGGTCCGCCACGCCGGCTCGGAGGAGATCTTCGCCGGCAAACCCCACGAAATCGAAGTCGTGTGAGCAAGAGTGCGTCGAAAGACCGAACGCGGAGACGCGGAGCCGCGGAGATTTGGTTTTGATCCAAGGATCGTGCGCCAGCGTCGGATCGACCAACAACGAATCCTCCGCGCCTCCGCGCCTCCGCGTTGATCTTTTTGGTCTTGATCAAGGCGTGAGGAGTTGGAGCCAGCGGGAGGATTCGAGGGAGCGGCCGGGAGGGGCGTTGTGACCGAGGCGGGTGAAGGCGTCGCGCGCGGTGGTGGTGTCCCCCAGGTGCCAGGAGGCGAGGCCGAGCATCCGGAGCGCCTCGCGCTCGAAGAGAGCGGCGGGCAGCTTGCGGGAGAGGGCCTTGCGCGCGGAGCGGGCGCACTCCGCCCACTCGGCGCGGTTCTGCAGCTGCTTGGCGACGAGGTAGGGCGGGAGACCCTCGGCCGGCTCGCGCGACTCGAGCTCCCGCAGCAGGCGCATGGTCTCGGCCCCGGTGTCGCCGTCCGCCAGCAGCCGGCGCAGCGCCGGCCAGCGGCCGGGGTCGTCCAAGGCCCAGAGCCGGGCGAGCAGCGCGCGCTCCTGCGGCTCCGGCTGCACCAGCGCGCGCGCCTCCTCGTACCGGGCGCGCGCCGTGGCCGCGTCGCCCGCGCGCCACGCCGCGTCCCCCGACTCGGTGAGCACCGCCGCCCGCAGGGGCTGCGAGAGCTTGGGATGCGCCAGCGCGCGGCGCTCGGTTTCCGCAGCGCCGGCCAGGTCGCCGGCGCGCAGCTGCGCGCGCCGCAGATGCAGCAGCAGGCGCGGATCGTCCGGCTCCAGCTGCGCGCAGCGGGACCAGAGCCGCACCGCGAGGCGCGGATCGGTCGCGCGCTGCGCTTGGCGCTCCAGCTCGGCGACCTCGTGAGGACACGGACGGTGGACGATCCCCGGGGCGGTGAATCGCTGCTGCGCCAGGGCGACGGCGCGCGGGTGCGAGGGCACGGTGTCGAGGAAAGCCGCGTACGCGCTGGCGAGCCCGTCCAGGTCCGGGATCCCGTGCGCGTACGCCTCGCGGAAGACGGCGGGCCCGCGCGACTGCCACAGGAACCGGATCGCCGAGCCGGCGGCGGTGTAGGCGCGCGCTCCGGATTCGCCGTAGAAGCGCCCCGGCGCGAACAGGCGCCGCAGATCCGGGAGGAGCTTCAGATCGCGCAGGGCGCGCGCCTGCTCGTGCACGGTGAGCTCGCCCGGCGGCCAGTCCGCGGCCACCGCCGCTCCTTCGACCAGCGCCATCTGCGGAAGGAGCCCGCCCGGCACGCCGAACGGCCCGGGCGCGATCTCCGCGAACGCGGCGTGCGCCAGCTCGTGCCGGAGGATGGGATGCGGCGCGGGCGCGTCGTTGGTGTGGATCTGGCGCCGCCACGGCTTGGTGAAGCTCGTCTCCGCGGCCCCGGTCAGGCGCCGCTTCTCCTCGGGGCTCCGGTAGAGGAAGACGTCCACCGGCTCCGCGGCGATCGGGAGACCGGCGAACTCCCGGACCGCGCGCCAGGAAACCTCCGCGTCGCGCGCGAGCAGCCGCCTCTCGTCGTCGCGCTTCTCCCGCGGGAAGTGCAGCACTATGTGCTCCGTCCGCAGCGAACCGCCCAGCTCCGCGTCCAGGCCGGCGGCGGTGGCCTTCCAGTGGAACCGCTCCGCGTGGAGCGAGAGCCACGCGGCGGGGAGGCCGCAGGCGGCGACCAGCGCAAGGCCCGCCGCGCGCCTGCGGCCCGGGCCTGCCAAGAGCGCGGCCCCCGCGCACGCGCCGGCGTAGAAGATCGTCGCGGTCCGGAAGATCCAGAGCGACCGGGACGGGCGGATGCCCTCGTCGTAGATGGGCCCGGGAAACCAGCCTCCCAGGTGGTGGAAGGCGAAGATCTGCGGGCCGCGGGCCACGGGCCAGAGCGACGCGAGCAGGGTCGCCGTGAACACCGCCGCGACGATCCATCCGGCGCGCCTGGGCGCTGCGAATCCGCAGGCGGCGCCGAGCGCCGCCGCCAGGACGCCCGAGGGGACCGCGATGGCGAGGTACAGCACGAGCCCGGCGGCCGGGTCGCAAGCCGGCCGGCGCAGCGCGTTCAGCAGGATGAGCGCGACCGGCACCGCCAGAGCCGACAGCCCCAGGAGCACGGCGGTTGCGGTCGCGCGCGCCGCGTCGGCGTCCGGGCGAGACGCCTCCGCGCGCGCGGCGGCCACGCCGGGCGCCGCGCCGAACAGGCCCGCGCACAGCGCGACCACCTCGGCCAGCTCGTAGCCCAGGTGATCCGCCAGGGGCAGGAAGGCGCAGACCGCCGACACCGCCGCCAGAAGCGCCACGTACGCCCACGTCCCCCGACGGAGCCACAGCTCGCGCCACCGGCTTGCGGCCGTGCTCGTCGTTTTGTCATGCTGCCCGGAGATGACCTCGCCCTCCGACCGCCGCGCCGCGCCTCGCGGGCCCATCCGGCTGCGGGTCGACTACGAGCGCATGAACGCGTTCTTCGCCGACTACACCAAGAACATCTCCAAGGGCGGGACCTTCATCAAGACGTCGCGCCCGCTGCCGGTGGGGACGCGCTTCCTCTTCGCGCTCGCGGTGCCCGCGCTCTCGGAACCCGTCACGCTCGACGGCGAGGTCACCTGGGTGCTCGAGGCCGAGCAGGCCCGTGCGGGCGAGGAGCCGGGGATGGGCATCCGCTTCGTGTTCGCCTCCGACGAGCAGCGCAGCGAGTTCGAGTCGCTGGTCGAGCGCATGATGGAGGAGAGCCTGGGCCGCTACGTCACGCAGGGCCTGCTGCAGAGGACGTAGCTGCGGCCTCTTCATTCCTCGACGCCGAGGAACACGGCCCGCGTGCCCGGAACGACCGCGTGGGCTGCCGCCTCGCCGCCGGAGACCTCGACCACGTAGCGCGACGGCTTGCCCACGGTGCGGGGCGTGTCGGTGCGCGGCTCGGCGTTCGTCACCACTCCCACCACGCGCCGGTCGTCGCCCAGGTAGATCATGTCCAGCGCGATGAGCGTGTTGCGCATCCAGAACGGATGCTCGGACGTCTCGTCGAAGATGAACAGCATTCCGCGGTCGCGCGGCAGGTCGCGGCGGAACATCAGGCCGCGCGCCCGCTGCTCGTCGGTGCGCGCCACCTCGACCTGCACGACCCAGGGGCCGCGCGATGTCTCGAACCGGACGGCGGGCTGCGGCATGTCCTTCCCCTGGGCAGGCGAGGCGCCGCCGCGGCACGAGCCGGCGAGGAGCAGCGCGATGAAGAACGGTCCGCGGCGCATCGGCCGCGACGGTACACCATCGGAACGACATCCGAGAACGCCTGGAACCCGCGGGCAGACACCCCCAGAGCTGACATGTACCAGCTGTACAGAGCCGCGGACCGGACCTCTCCCCCCGCGCCGGTGATTGCACGCTAGCGCGGCTACCGCCTCAGGCAGTAATAGGTGCCGCCGAGCTGTCCGAAGAGCTGCTGGTACCTGC
>DASWGI010000357.1:0-2107 GCA_036393835.1 Myxococcales bacterium
GATGTGGCAGGACGAGCCGCAGTGCAGCCAGCGCGCCTCGGCGATGGGCGCGGCGAGCGCGTCCTGGCGGCTGATGTGCTTGTCGGCGCTGTCCAGGCCGCCGGGGCTGAAGAAGGTGCGGTCGCCGCGCTCGTCGAGGGCGACGAACCACAGCCCGGTGCGCGCTTCGGCGGCGAAGCGGAGGCGCGCGTCCACGCCTTCTTCGCGCAGCTTGCGGGCGAGAAGGTGGCCGAACTCGTCGTCGCCCACCACGCCGCAGAATGCGGTGGGCACTCCGAGCCGGGCGAGGCCGACCGCCACGTTCGCCGGGGCGCCGCCCGAGTGGACCTCGAAGCGCTCGCAGTCGCGCAGCCGGCCCCGAAACCCGATGCCTCCGCTTGCGGCTCCGGCCCGGGCGCCGGCGGAGCCGACGCCCTCCGCGGGCAGCAGGTCGACCAGGGCCTCGCCGAAGCAGAGGACGTCCGGCGCGGTCATGCGCCGTCGATCTCGAAGCGGCCGATCAGCGGCACGTGGTCGCTCTTCCCGTGGAACGGGTTGCGCCGGTCGCCGAAGGGCAAGGTGCCGTCGAGGTCCAGCCAGCGGACCTTCCCGTTGCAGAACAGGTGGTCGAGGTGCATGCGCAGCGCGAGGAAGCCGGCGGTGGGGAACTCGCGGGGCTTCCCGCGGATCTGGCCGACCGCGTTCTGCACGCCGGTCAGTCCGGCTTCCTCCGTCAGGTACTTGTACACGGGCGAGCCGGGCGGCGAGTTGAAGTCGCCGCACACGACCAGCGGCTCTCCGTTGGACTGGCCGCGCACGAAGGCGGCCAGCGTGCGCGCCTCGTGCAGCTGGTTGACGCCGTAGCCCATGCGCTCGGTGCCGGTCCAGAACTCCTTGGCGAAGGGCGTGGGCAGGCTCAGGTGCGTGTTGAAGACGTGCAGCGCGCGGCCGTTGCGATCGGTGACCCGCAGGTGGGCGCAGATGCGCGCCTGCTTGCGGTCCTTGAAGCGCCGCACGTGGTGGTGCGTGATCGGGTGCGGCTCGAGCGCGTTGTGGCGCTCGACGCGCAGCCGGGTCGTGTCCACCACCATGGCGAGGCCCATGGTGGAGAGGGCGCGGGTGCCGATGCGGTTTGCGTGCGCGCGGAAGTAGAAGGCCTCGTACGGAAAGGGACGGTCCAGCTCCTGGAAGGCGCGCTCCAGCTCGGCCATGAACGACTCGAGCTGCGTCTCCTCGGGCTTGGCCGGGCGGAAGGCGAGCGTCGACCGCAGGGAGGACGTCTCCACCTCCTGCAGGCAGACGATGTGCGGCAAAGGCGTCAGGGACGCGATGCCGCGCGCGATGGAGCGCTTCCCCGTGCGCGTCGAGGCGAGGCCTCGCAGCGAGTGTCCGAAGTAGCGGACGTTGTAGCTGAGGATGCGGAGTGGCTCGACCATCGGGGCCGCTGAATCTTAACGCAGACCGCGCGCGCTAGGCCTGGCCGCCTGACAGCTCGCCCGCCGTGCGGTAGAGACGGGTGCGTGCCGAGGCTCCGGAGTGCCACACCCGCCGACGTGCCGGTCATCCTCCGCCTGGTGCGCGACCTGGCCGAGTACGAGCGCGCCCCCGACGCGGTGGTCGCCACCGAGGAGGACTTCCTGCGGCACGGGTTCGGGCCCAACCCGCGCTTCTCGATGCTCATCGCGGAGCAGGACGGCCAGGTGGCGGGGTTCGCGCTCTGGTTCTTCAGCTTCTCCACCTGGCTGGGGAAACCGGGCCTGTACCTGGAAGACCTGTTCGTCCGGCCCGAGCTGCGGGGGCGGGGCATCGGGAAGGCGATGATGGTCGAGCTGGCGCGCATCGCGGTCCGGGAGGGGTGCGGGCGGTTCGAGTGGAGCGTGCTGGACTGGAACCAGCCGTCGATCGACTTCTATCGCTCGCTGGGCGCGCGCCTGATGGAACAATGGGTGGTGTGTCGCCTGGAAGGCGAAGCGCTGCGGTCGCTCGCCGGGCGCGAGGGGCAGGTGCGGTGATGGACGACAAGCAATTCGAGCGGCTCGCCTCCGACGAGCTGGAGCGCATCGAGGAGGCGCTCTCTGCCCTCGACGGCGTCGACGTGGACCTCGCGGACGGCATCCTCACCCTCGAG
>DASWGI010000358.1:0-2004 GCA_036393835.1 Myxococcales bacterium
GTCTCGAAGCGTCCCACCTCGACCAGGCCGGCCAGCCGCTGGGACACCTTGGCGTAGTCGCCGTACTCGAAGTCGCGCTGGGCGAGCCGGACCTGCTCGGCGGCGGCGTCCTCGCTGTCGAGCTGCTGGCGTTCCGTCTGCTGCGCCGAGGCGGGCGCGGCCGCCGCGAGCGCGGCCGCGAGGGCGAGCGCGCGCCTCACGGTTCACCGGCCATGTCGATCTCGTTCTCGCTGCCCGCCCGGAGCGTGCGCTGGATGGCCCTGTCGCCGACGGTGATGATGAACCGGTGGGTGGGTTCGGTCATGGCGATGCGCGCCGGCGTGGCGCGCAGGTCGCGCACCAGTCCGAGCGGCGTCGGCGGGGTGTTCTCGTCCGAGTACCACACCTGCGCGTCCGGATCGCCGCCCACGATGCGCAGCTGGGCCGGGCGGGGAGCGCCCGTCTCCAGCGTGTAGCGCTGCCTCTCCGGCCGGATGTCGATCTGGGTGTTCAGGTCCGCGCAGCACTTGTGCTGGATGGTGACCCGGTGCGTCCCCGGCGCGAGCTGCGCGCGGATCATCAGGTCCTGCCCCAGGTCGGCGTCGTCCACGATCACGCGCGCGGGCACCTTCTGGGCCAGCACGACGGGGAGCAGCTTGGCGGCCTCCGCCACGGCGACGCGCTGCTCGCGGCGCTGGTTGACCGCCCGCGAGGCGGGAGCGGCGCCGGGTTTCGCGCCGGAGGTCGAGGCCGCCTTCGGGGTGGAGGGCGGGTCCGCGGGCGGTCCGGCGGCGGGAGTCGCGCGGGCCGCCGCCGCCGCGGTCAGCTCCCTCGCCCGCGCTTCCTGACGCTCCCGCTCCCCGCGCGCCGCCTGCACCCGATCGGCGAACCGGATCGCCGGCACCGAGACCAGCGCCGCGATCGCGCAGGCGGCTGCGCCGATCAGCGCGCGCCGGCCGAGCTTCAAGAGCCTCGCCCGCCGCCGGATGCGATCGACGCGGCCCTTCGCCTGCGCGTTTTGCGGGTCGAGCGCCAGCACCCGGCCGAACGCGGCCAGCGCCGCGCTGGTCCGCTTGCGCGACAGCTCCTCCTCGCCGCGCGAGAGGCAGCGGGCGACCAGCCTGGCCCGCACGCGCGGTCCTTCCTCGCCGGGGGCCCGGACGAATCGGGCGAGCACCTCCAGCGGCTGCTCCACGCCGGCATCCGCGAGCAGCGCTTCCAGCTCCCTGCGCAGCTCCGCGGCGCTCTGGTACCGCCGCGCCGGATCCCGCTCGAGGCAGCGCGAGATGATCCTCGCCTGCCCGTCGCTCACCGCCGGCCGCACCGTGCGCGGGTCCTTCAGCTGGCCGTCGAGGATGGCGCGCAGGAGCGCCGCCGGGCTGGGGGCCTGGAACGGCAGCTCGCCACACGAAAGCCAGTAGAGGATGGTGCCGAAGGAGAACAGGTCGCTGCGCGGGTCGGCCGGCTTGCCCTCGATGGTCTCGGGAGCGAGGTGCGCGGGCGATCCGAGGATGCTGCCCGTCATGGTGAACTTCTCGCCCGGGTCGAGCAGGGCGGCGATGCCGAAGTCGGTCAGCTTCACCACTCCGTCCTCGCGGACCATCACGTTCTCGGGCTTCAGGTCGCGGTGCACCACGCCCGCCGCGTGCGCGTGCTCGAGCGCCTCGGCGATGGGGAGCAGGCACGCCGCTGCCAGCTCGGGCGGGTCGAAGGCGGTGTGCTCCCCGAACTCGCGCAGCGTGCGGCCGCGGATGAACTCCGTCACCAGGTAGGACGGCTCGGCGGAGAGCCCGCTGAAGTCGTAGACGTCGAGGATGTGCGGGTGGTGCAGGCGGGCCACGGCCTGCGCCTCGCGGTCGAAGCGGCGCCGGATGTCCTCGCGCGCGTGCAGGTGCGGGTGCAGGACCTTCACCGCGACGATGCGCCGCAGCTGGGTGTCGAAGCCGCGCCACACGACGGCCATCCCGCCCTGGCCGACCTGCTCATCCAGCCGGTACCGGCCAAGCTGCAACGACTCCCTCCCTC
>DASWGI010000359.1:0-17984 GCA_036393835.1 Myxococcales bacterium
GCGCACGCCTCAGCGGTCCAGCCGCTGCCGCCGAGGATCGCGATCGGCGAGCGCGCGCCGGACAGGAGCGTCGCGAGGCGAGCCATCTGCTCGGGAGCGGGCGCCGCGGCGACGCGCTGGTAGCGTGGCGCGGCCTTCGCCTCGGCCTGCTCGGTCAGCATGTCCTCCGGCAGCGCCAGCACCACCGGACCTGGACGGCCGGAGGTGGCCGCGTGGAACGCATGGCTCACGTACTCGGGGACGCGGCGGGGGTCGTCGATCTGGGCGACCCACTTGGCCATCTGCCCGAACATGCGGCGGTAGTCGATCTCCTGGAAGGCCTCGCGGTCGGCGAAGGCGCGCGGCACCTGGCCGACGAGCAGGAGGAGCGGCGTGGAATCCTGCGAGGCGGTGTGCACGCCGATGGACGCGTTGGTGGCGCCTGGTCCGCGCGTGACCAGCGCGATCCCGGGCTTTCCGGTCAGCTTCCCGTACGCGTCGGCCATGTTCGAGGCGCCGCTCTCGTGCCTGCAGACGACCAGGCGGATGCGGTCGCGCGCGTCGTAGAGCCCGTCCAGCACCGCCAGGTGGCTCTCGCCCGGGACGCAGAAGACGTGGTCGACGCCCTGGCCGAGCAGGCTCTGCACCAGGATCTGCCCGCCGCTCCCGGCGAGTGTCGAGGGACGTCCCATGGCGCTACTTGTACGCCTTCGCGTCGGCCGCGACGCGCGCGGCGTCGAACCGGTTCATCTCGTCGACCAGCTCGTTGGTGACCAGGTCTGCGGTCGGGACCTTCGCGCCGATCACCTTCCACTTGACCAGGAAGTCCTGGTAGGCGTCGAAGTCCTTGATCGAGCTCTCGCCCCAGCGCTTGACGCCGCCGGCCTCGAGCTTCCAGTGCTCGGCCCGCGCGAGGAGCGTCTTGACGTCGTCGCGCAGCGCCTGCTCGTCGCTCTTCCCGCTCGGCTTGGTCTGCGGATACACCTCGTAGAGGATCTTGACCGCGGCCTCCGGGTTCGCCATCGCGAACACCGTGCCCATGGCGTATCCCTTCCCGAGCCCGACCGCCTGCGCCCGGTCCTTCTGGAGCGTCTCCTGGAGGGCGAGGAAGCCGTTGGAGGGGAAGCGCGCGACGGGTCCGGAGTCGAGCAGCCGCACGGGGACGCCCGCGCTGTCGATGAGCGCGTACTGCGTGTCGTAGAGTGAGAGTGCCGCCACCTGCTCGCCGCGCAGGAGCGCGGCCGCCTGCGCCGCTTCGCCCACCACCACGATCTGCGCGTCCTTCTCCGGGTCGAGCCCGTTCATCGCGAGCAGCCCGCGGGCGACAGGGACGCCGCCCGATGCCATCGAGGCCACCCCGATCTTCTTTCCCTTCAGGTCCTTGATCGAGCGGACGGCGCTCTCCTTGGGCACCGCGATCCCGTAGATGTTCCCCTGGTATGCGGTGTAGAAGATCCTCGCCTTGACTCCCTGCTGGAGCGCCGCCGGCAACGGCTCGACCGAGGGCAGCGAGTAGGGCAGGTCACCCGTCGCCACCAGCTTCACGCAGTCGGTCGATCCCGCCACGGGAACGAGCTGGACCTTCATTCCCGGCGCGTACCAGCCCATCTTCATGGCGATGGCGAACGGCGCCGCCGCGGAGGTGATGGTGCGCGCGCAGAAGCCGACCTTGACCACGCCCTCCGCGCCGCGCCCGGTGGAGGCGAAGGCGGTGAGCACCGCGAGCGGAGCCACGAGCGTCGCGAGGATCCTCTTCATAGGCCACCTTTCAAGGAAGCGGCGCTTGCCGCCGATTTCTGCGAAGGGTCCCAGAACAGCACGCGCCGGCGGACCGAGACCAGCGCTGTGTTGAGCAACAGTCCCATCACGGCCAGGATGAAGAGGATCGCGAACTCGCCCGCCACGTCCATGCTGAAGTTCCTGCTCTGGATCAGCATGCCCAGTCCCGCCTCCGCGCCGACGAACTCGGCGACGATGGCGCCCACCAGCGAGAAGACCATCGCCACCTCCAGGCCGGCCATGATGAAGGGGAGGGCGGAGGGAAGGCGCAGCATGCGGAAGATCTGCAGCTCGCTGGCGGCGAGGGAGCGCATCAGGTCCACGCGATCCTCGTCGGCCGAGCGCAGCCCGACGACGGTGTTCACCAGCAAGGGGAAGAAGGCGATCAGCGCGGCGCTGATCACCTTGGAGGTGAGGCCCAGTCCGAACCAAATCACGACCAGCGGGGCCAGCGCCACCTTGGGCATCGACTGGAACATGACGATGAACGGGTAGAGGAAGTACTCGGTGCGGCGGCTGACGGCGAGCGCGGTTCCGACGACGAAGGCGACCGCCGAGCCCAGGGCGAACCCCAGCAGCGTCTCGGCGAGGGTGATCCAGAGGTGCTCGAGGTAGATGCCGCTCACCGCACCGCGGTACAGCGCCGCGCCCACCTGCGACGGCGGCGGCAGGATGAACGCGGGGATCCGCAGCGCCCGGACCGCCGCTTCCCACACCGCGAGCGAGGCGACCAGGAGCGCCACCCGCAGCGCCGGATTGCGCAGCCCGGTCATGCCTCGATGCCGCCCTTCGAGCTGAAGTGCGCGCGGATGCGCCGGACGATGCCGCCGAACTCCGGGGCGGCCATGACGTCGAGCGCGCGCGGGCGCGGGATGGCGACGGGGACCTCCTCGGCGATGTGCCCGGGCCGGGGAGTCATGATCAGCACCCGATCGGCCAGGAACACCGCTTCCGTGATGGAATGGGTGATGAACACCACCGTTTCGCGGCGCTCCAGCCAGATGCGCTGCAGCTCGAGGTTCAAGCCCTCGCGCGTCATGGCGTCCAGCGCGCCGAAGGGCTCGTCCATGAGCAGCATCGCCGGATTGTGGATGAGGCCTCGCGTGATCGCCACCCGCTGCTGCATCCCGCCGGAGAGCTCCCAGGGGTAGCGGTGCTCGAACCCGTGGAGTCCCACCAGCGCGAGGAGGTCCAGCGCGCGCGAGCGGTTGTCCTCGCGGCCCAGCCGCTGCACGTCGACGGGGAGCAGGACGTTGTCGAGCACCGTCCGCCAGGGGAACAGGACCGGCGACTGGAACACGACGCCGATGTCGCGGCGCGGGCCGGTGATGGACACGCTGCGCAGCCTGACCTCGCCGCCCGTGGCGGGGAGCAAGCCCGCCAGGATCTTCAGGAGGGTCGATTTCCCGCAGCCGGAGGGGCCCACGATGGCCACGAACTCGCCCTCGCCCACGGTGAAGTCGATCCGGTCGAGCGCCAGCACCGTGCCGCGCGGGGTGCCGTACTCCTTGCGCAGGCCCTTCACGCTGATCACGTCGGCGGCCCGGGCCATCGCGCCTCCCCGACTGTACTTTACCACCCGCCGCGGCTGTTCCTCGCGGGCGGAGTGCGCTACACGTCACGCGATGGACGGACGCGAGCGCGCGCTGGCGGAGGCGTTCGACGGGCAGGCGGCGCAGTTCGAGCGCGCGCCGGTGCAAACCGACCCGGTCGCCCTGGCCAGGATGGTGGAGTTCGCCGCCTTGCCGCCCGAATCGCGCGTCCTGGACGCGGGCTGCGGACCCGGGATCGTCGCCGAGGCATTCCTCGCCGCCGGGCACCGGGTGCAAGGCGTCGATCTGGCCGGCGAGATGGTGCGCCGCGCGCGCGAGCGCTGCGCCCGGTTCGGCGCCCGCGCGCGCTTCGACCAGGGCTCGGTGTTCGGCCTCGCCGCCGAGGCGCCGTTCGACGCAGCCGTGTCGCGCTTCGTCATCCACCATGCCGCCGATCCGGTCGCGTTCGTCCGCGCGCAGGCCGAACGGGTGCGGCCGGGAGGTGTGGTGCTGGCGAGCGACCACGTCACCGACCCACACGAGCCCGCCGCGCGCTGGCACCAGGAGATCGAGCGCGCCCGCGATCGCACGCACGAGAGGAATCTCACGCCGGGGGAGCTGGCGGACGCCTTTTGCCGCGCCGGTCTCTCCAGCGTGCAGCTCGCGGAGGACGGCTTCGAGTTGGACTTCGACGAGTGGTTCGATCGGGGCACCCCGGCGCTGCCGAAGGCGGAGGTCCGCGCGCGCGTGCTCGCCGGCCGGGCGCGCGGGTTCGAGGTGCAGAAGCGGGCCGACGGGGGCATCACCCTCCGCTGCATCCGCGTGCTCGTGCGCGGGATCCGCTGAGCTCCGTCCAGGTCGCCGTGCGGCCTGGCGCTCGCCGCCCCCGCTCCCGTGCGGCTCGTGAGTCTCGCGCCTTTCCCGTCAGCGATCGCACACTCCGAGGGGGCGCAGCTGCTCCGGCGTGGCGCCGTCCGGTCCCGAGCGGCATGCCGGCTTCGCCGCCTCCCGCGCCTCCGCGGCGCGGCCCTGCGCGAGGAGCGATCGGGCCAGCACCGACCGGATGATCACCTCCAGCTCGCGCGAGAAATGGACCTCCAGCAACTCGCGCTCCTGCAGCGCGGCGCGGAGCTGGGCCTCGGCGCTCCGCGCGTCCGTTGCGTCCAGGTAGGCGACCGCGCGGTAGAGGCGGGCGCGAGGATCGCGCGGGTAGCGCTCGACCAGCGCGGACGCGCGCGAGATCACGTCCGCGTCCGTGCGGGGAAGCTGGTCCCTGGGGATGAGCTGCCCGAGCACCGCATACCTCGGGTACCGGACAGCGGCCTGGAGCCCGGACCACGCGAAGAGCGCCACGCCGGCGAGCGCGATCGCCGCCGCGGCGCCGGCGAACCGCGGCCGAGGAGAGCTGCGGGCCCAGGTCGCCAGGAGCAGCGCACCCGCGCAGGCGCCGGCGGCGGCGCCGCCAAGGTGTCCCGCGAAATCGATCCGGCCGCCGGTCCGGACCGTGGCAAGAGGGATGAGCGAGGGCACCAGAACCTGGAGCAGACCGACCTGCAGCCGGTCCCGCGCCGCACTGGTGGGCAGCCGGAAGGAGGACACCACGGCCGCGGCGAGCATTCCCATGATCGCGCCGGACGCGCCGACGGAGACCGTCGCGGGATCGTTGATCGCCATCGAGCCCAGGGACCCGCCCAGCGCACCGAGGACGAAGAGCGCTCCGAGCCGCGCCCGTCCGAGCAGCCTTTCCAAGACGCTGCCCGCCATCCACAGCGCCACGCCGTTCAAGACGAGGTGCAGCGGCCCGCCATGGAGCAGGCTGGAGCTGAGCAGCCGGTACCATTCGCCCGATTCGAGCACCAGGCGCCGGTTGAGCGCTCCCATCGCGATCAGCGTGTCGATGTGGGGACTCGCCAGCTTGGCCGGCTCGACGGGGAAGAGCAGCTCGGCGGCGAAGACGGCCGCGAGCACGGCGAGGAGCGCGCAGGTGAGCCACGGCCAGCGGGCCGCCGGCAACGGGGCCGCCGCGAGCGCGGCCGATTGCTCGGGCGTCAGGCGCGGCTCGCGGAGCGCGCGCTCGAGCTGGCGGCGCCGGGGGTCGAAGAGGGAGCGCCGGCTCCGCGTCACCGCCGACGTCGCGAGGTCCACCAGGTAGGCCCCGATGACCACCCCGCCGACGCTCTTGCGGAGGGGCGCGAGCCGCTCCGCGTCGGCGCCGGTCGCCCCCTTGCGGACCTCGACCAGCTCGATGGAGACGGGCATCTTCACGCCGTTGACGGTGCCCGAGTACTTCGCGCGGCAGGCCTTGGCGATCGCGATCAGGCGTTCGTTGTCCAGCTGGAACCGCCGGGCGGGATTCGTCTCGGCATCGACGATGCAGAGAAGGGCCGGAGACAGCCCCGCCTTGGTCAGCGCGAAATCGCTCGCGTCGGCCAGTTCCCGGGCTTCCGGCGGGAGGCCAGGGGCGTATCCCTGGGTAGCGACGATGCGGGCCAGGTATCGGGCGAACGGCTCCGCGGCGGCAGAGCCGTCCGACGGAGGCGGAGGTGCGGCGGGCGGCTGTTCCATGCGGCCCCCTCGGGCGCCAAAGCCTCAGCTGCTCTGCTGCGCCAGCCACGCGCGGGCGGGGCCGGCGCCCACCCCGAAGCTCTCCAGGCCGGGGAGGACAACCTCCTCCAGCGTCCGCACGAAGATCTCCCTCTTGCGCGAGCGCGGGAGCACGCCGTGGCGGAGGAGCGCCTCCGCGTCGGGCTCCGGCTCGCCGCGGGTGAAGAGGCCTTCGTCGACGGTGCCGGAGAGCATCGACGGAATCCAGGCGGACAGGAAGGACACGTCGTGGGCGGCTGCCTCGCGAGCCAGGTGCGCCCAGCCCATCCGGCTGTGCACGACCTCGTCGCGGGCGATCTCGTGCAGGACCTCGCGGACCCGGGGCTCGGCCTCTTCCGAGAGCAGGGTGGCGAGGGTGGCCACGCTCTCGGTCTCGGTGAGGCAGCACGCCGCGACCATCTCGTAGAGGACGGCGGCGCGAGGCCCCAGGCTCGCCGGCGCGATCGGCTCGTCCGCCACGCCGTCGTCGACCGGCTGGCCATAGGCGACGCAAAGCTCCGCGCAGAGGGCGGCGTGCCGGCGCTCGTCTTCCGCGGCGCGCTCGAGGAGCGCAGGCACGGGGGAGCCCGGATCGAACGCGGAGATCGCCGCTCCGAGGCGCTCGAACCGGCGCGCCGCCTCCCGCTCCACGCGCGCGCGGAACGCCCACGCCTCGCCGGCCTCACGGCGCGGCCCGCCGTTCACCAGCCGGTGACCCCGCCCCCGGCGTCGGCCGTCCCGCCGTCGGCGTCCTGCGCCTTCGCCGTCCCGCCGTCCGGCGAAGCGCCGCCGTCGCGGCCTTCGGGCGTCTTCTCGGCGCCGGCCAGGGTCTGGCTCGCGCCCGCGCATCCGGAAGCGGTTCCCACCATGGCGCCGCCCAGCACGAGCAGCCGGAAGAGCTTCTTGAACAACATGGTACCCCCTTCGAAAGGAGAGGAGAGTACGCGAGCCGCGCGGGAAACGCACTCCAGCTTCAGTACGGCCTGCGGCCCACGAAGTTCCCCGGGGGCTCGTAGTCGCACACGTGGTAGTTGCAGCGGTCCATCGACCCGGAAGGTAGCCACTGGTGTTAGGCTTCGCCGCCGGAGGTCTCGTGGGGGTGCCCCTCCTGGCGGAGTTGAAGCGGAGGCGCGTTTTCCGCGCGCTGCTCGGCTACGCGATCGTCGCATTCGCCGTGCTCCAGGTCGCCGAGCCGATCATGCACGGCCTCCAGCTGCCCGATTGGACGCTCTCCTTCGTGGTGGTCGCGCTCGGCGTCGGTTTTCCCCTCGTCCTCGTCCTCGCCTGGGTGTTCGACGTCTCCTCGAGCGGCATCGAACGGACGCTCCCGCTGGGGACCGAAGGAGGTTCACGTCCCTCGGGCGCGCTCCTCGCTCTGCTCGCCACCGGGCTCGCGCTGCTCGGCGTCGCCGCGATGGCCTGGCATTTCGTCTCGCGTACCCGGCCGGGCAGGGCGGTCCCCTCCGCCTCCGCGCCCGCGGCTCCGTCGGTGGCCGTGCTGCCGTTCGTGAACATCAGCCGGGAGAAGGACGACGAATACTTCTCCGACGGGATCACCGAGGAAGTGATCAACGCGCTCGCCAACGTCGAGGGGGTCCGGGTGGTGTCGCGCACCTCCGCCTTTGCCTTCAAGGGCAAGAACGTGAGCGTGCGGAAGATCGCCGAGGAGCTCGCGGTCGCCACCGTGCTGGAAGGGAGCGTGCGACGCCAGGGCAACGACGTTCGCATCGTCGCCCAGCTGATCAACGCCGCGGACGGATACCATCTGTGGTCGAAGACCTACGACCGCAAGCTCGAGAACGTCTTCGCCGTCGAGGACGAGCTGGCCCGCTCCATCACCGAGGCGCTCCGGCCCCAGCTGCTCAAGGGGGGTCCGCCCCTGGTGCGGCAGGAGACCTCGAGCACCGAGGCGCACGACCTGTACCTCCGGGGGCGCCATTTCTGGAACAAGCGCACCGCGGAAGACCTGAGGAGGGCGATCGCGCTCTTCCAGCGGGCGCTCGAGGTGGACCCGGCCTATGCGCTCGCGCACGCCGGGCTGGCCGACTGCTACGTGCTGCTGGCCGAGTACAGCCCGGCCCTTCCCGCCGACGTCCTTCCCCAGGCGACCACCGAGGCGCGCAAGGCGCTGGAGCTGAACGCCGCGCTCGCCGAGCCGCACGCCACCCTCGGCCTGATCGCGATGAACGGATACGACTGGGCCGGGGCCGAGCGGGAGTTCAAACGAGCCATCGAGCTGCGCTCCGGGTACGCGACCGCGCACCACTGGTACGCCCTGCTCCTGGCCGCTTTGGGCCGGTTCGCGGAAGCGCAGGCGGAAGCGGAGCGCGCCGTGGAGCTGGATCCCGCCTCGCCGGTCGTGAACAACATGCTGGGCGTCGTGTTCTACTCGAGCCGCGACTACGCGCGGGCCATCGACGCGTTCAACAGGACGGTGGAGCTGGATCCGAGATTCGCTCCCGCGCGGGGGTTCCTCGCCTGCGCGTACCTCGGCGCGGGCAAGAACCGGGAAGCGTTGGAGCAGATCGCCCACATGACCGATGCCGAGGGTGAGCACATGGCGTTGCGGGCATGGGTCCTCTCAGTGGCCGGCGAGCGGGAGGCCGGGGCGCGGGTGGCCCGCGAGGCGGTGGATCGCTCGCGGCGGGACCCGATACGGCCGGGGATCCTGGCGGGTCTGTATTGGATGCTGGGCGACCGTGATCGGGCATTCGCGCTCTTGGACCAGGCCTACGCCGAGAGGGACTGGACGATGCGCGAGCTGAAGGTGAACCCCATGTTCGATCCGATGCGGGGCGACCCGCGGTTCGCTCGGTTGCTCAAGAAGCTGAACCTGGGCTGAGCGAACCGAGCGTCGCAGATCGATGAGCCTCGCGGCATTGCGGAGTTTGAGATCGTGACCGTCTCCCCGGATGACCCCCGCGAGGGGTTGAGCGCACGGTCACGCTTTCTTTTGACCGCGGCCCTTCCTCCCTCTACACACCTGGTCGCATGCAGACGCTGGAGGCGGCGACCGCGCTCTTCTGCACGGAGGCGCTCCGCGCGATCGGGCGCAACAAGCTGAGGAGCGCGCTCGCCGGGCTGGCCATCATGATCGGCATCGCGGCCGTGGTGTGCGTCGTGGCCATCGGACGCGCCGGGTCGCGGCGCGCCGAGGAGCAGCTGCAAAGCCTGGGGGACAACTTCGTCTGGGTCGAGGCCGGCTCGCGGGCGCCGAGCGGAGTGCGCACCGGCACCCACGGCACCACCAGCCTCACCCTCGAGGATGCCGAGGCCATCCTGCGCGAGGTGCCTCTCATGAAGCGCGTCACCCCGAACGTCGACGGCAGCCTGCAGGTCGTCTTCGGGGAGCGGAACTGGCGCACCCGCTACCGCGGCGTGGGCCCGGACTACCTGGAGATCAAGCGCTGGAACCTGGCCCGCGGCGCGCCGTACACGGAAGAGGACGTGCGGCGCGCCTCCAGCGTCTGCCTGATCGGCGACACGGTGCGGGAGAAGCTCTTCGAGAAGGCCGATCCCGTGGGGCAGACCATCCGCGCCGGGTCCAAGCTGATGCTCGTGGTCGGCGTGCTCGAGCGCAAGGGACAGTCGGGCACCGGGCAGGACCAGGACGACACCATCCTGCTTCCCTGGACCACCGCGCAGAAGAAGATCCGCGGGCGCAACCAGACCTGGCTGGACGACATCGTCGGCTCGGCGGTCTCGCCGGAGGCGGTGAACCCGGCCATCGACCAGATCCGGTCCCTCTTGCGGCAGCGGCACCGGATCCAGCCGGGCGAGGAGGAGGACTTCAACATCCGGCGCCCGGACGAGATCCTGAAGGCCCGGGTCGAGACCAGCCGCACGCTCTCCGCGCTCTTGATCGCCGTCGCTTCCATCGCGCTGGTGGTCGGAGGGATCGGAGTGATGAACGTGATGCTCGTCTCCGTCACCGAGCGCACGCGCGAGATCGGGCTGCGCCTCGCGGTGGGGGCCACGGACGGAGCGGTCCAGCTCCAGTTCCTCGGGGAAGCGGTGATGCTGACGCTCTTCGGGGGCCTGCTGGGCGTGCTCCTCGGAGCGGCCGGCTGCGCCGCCATCGGAGCCGTGCTGGGATGGTCCGTGTCGGTGCCGTTCGAAGCGCTGGCCCTGGCTCCGGCCATCTCCATCGCGGTGGGCGTCTTCTTCGGCTTCTACCCGGCGCGCAGGGCGGCCCGCCTCGACCCCATCGAGGCGCTCCGGCACGAATGAGGCGCTGCGCGCGCCATCGTTCCTCCGTCGTCGTTTTCGCGCCTGGCGAGTGGCGCGAAACTCGGCGCTTGGGGTAGACCCGGGCAGTCTAAGGAGGGAGCGACAATGCCCGGCCGGCTCAGCGCACTGGCCAGCTCCCTGTCCGCTGCGCTGCGCCGCACGGTCCTCGAGCGCGCGGACGAGCAGCTCCACCTCCAGTCCCAGATCCTGGAGAACGTGAACGACGCCGTGGTGGCCGTCGACGCGGGCAAGCGCATCATCTTCTGGGGCCGCGGCGCGGAGACGCTCTACGGGATCGCTGCCCGCGACGCGATCGGGAAACGCTACTCGGATTTGTACGAGCTGCGCTGGATGTCGCCCACCGGGCTCGCCGACTACGAGGCGGCGCTCGCGGCGCGCGGCTCCTTCCGCGGCGAGGCCGTGCACGTCCTGCCCTCCGGGCGCGAGATCCACGTCGAGGCGACCGTCACGGTCCTCAGGGACGCGCAGGGGCGCCCGATCGGGCGGCTCGCCATGCTCCGCGACGTCGGCGATCGGACGCGGGCCGAACGCGAGAGCGCCGCCAACGAAGCCCGGCTGCGCGTGGCGCTCGGGATCCTCGACATGGCCGTGTTCACCCAGGATCGGGACCTGCGATACACCTGGGTGTACCAGCCGCAGCTCCTCCCTCCGGAGGACGTGCTCGGGAAGACCGATGACCAGATGCTCGAGCAGCTGGGTGTACCGGAGATCAAGAAGGTGATCGCCGCCAAGCGTCGTGTGCTGCAGACCGGGCTGCCGTCGCGCACCGAGATCCGATTCGGCGAGGGCGCGAGCGCGCGGTGGTACGATCTGGCGATCGAGCCCATTCGCGATCAGTGGGGCCTCGTGGTGGGCATCACCTGCGCATCGCTCAACATCACCGGGAGCAAGCGCGCGGAGGAGCGCGTGCGGCGCTCGGAAGAGGAGCTGCGCGCGCTGGCCGGGAGGCTGCAATCGATCCGGGAGGAGGAGCAGACGCGCATCGCGCGGGACTTGCACGACGAGCTGGGCCAGGCGCTGACGGCGCTGAAGATGCAGCTCCGCTCGCTGGAGTCGAGGACCTCCGCCATCGACCCCGAGAACGTGCACGGGGTGCTGGACCGCGTGGTTGCCGCTTCCGAGCTGATCGACGAGACGCTCGCCACCGTGCGGCGAATCGCCACCGAGCTGCGGCCGGGCTCGCTCGATCGCCTGGGGCTCGTTCCCGCCGTGCGCCAGGAGCTGCGGCGCTTCGAGCTTGGCACCGGGATCCGGTGCGAGGCGACCGTGCCGGAGCACCTGCCCGATCTGAAGCCCGAGATGGCCACGGCGCTCTACCGCATCTGGCAGGAGGCGATGACGAACGTGCAGCGCCACTCCAAGGCGTCACGCGTCGCGGTGCGGATCGGGATCGCCTCGGGCCGGATCACCCTCCAGGTCGAGGACGATGGGCAGGGATTCGATCCGGTGGCGATCTCCAGCCCGCACGCCCTCGGATTGCTCGGCATGGTGGAGCGCGCCAAGGCGCTGGACGGGCACGTCCACTTCCAGCGCGGCGCGGCGGGCGGGACCGTGGTGACCGCGTCCATCCCCATCGCCGGCGCGGTGGCCCCGGCGGCCCGTGCGCAGGAGCAGACATGACCAGGTTCCTCATCGTCGACGACCACGCCGTCGTCCGGCGGGGCGTGAACCAGATCCTGGCCGAGTCGTTCCCGGAGGCGCAGTTCGGCGAGGCGGGGTCCGCGGCGGAGGCGCTGGAGCTCGCCGGGCGGGATCGCTGGGACATCGCCCTGCTCGATCTCAACCTCCGCGACTGCGACGGCCTCTCGCTCCTGGAACAGATGAGGCGCGCCCACCCCGCGCTCCCGGCGCTGGTGTTGAGCGCCTACCCCGAGGAGGAGTTCGCCATCCGGTGCCTGCGTCTCGGCGCGGCCGGGTACGTGACCAAGGACAGCGCTCCGGACGAGCTCGCGGGAGCCGTGCGCAAGGCCCTCGGGGGCGGGAGGTACGTGACCGCCGCCCTGGCCGAGAGGCTGGCGGGAATCGTGGCCGCGGACGTGGCGGGGACCGCGCACGAGGCGCTCTCCAACCGCGAGCTGCAGGTCCTGCGCCGGGTGGCGAGCGGCCGCTCGCTCAAGGAGATCGCCGCCGAGCTGAACCTCTCCGAGAAGACGGTGGCGACGTACCGGGCGCGCATCGCCGAGAAGCTGCAGATCTCCTCGAACGTCGAGCTGACCCGGTACGCCTTGCGCCACAAGCTCGTCCAGTAGGCGGTTTTGCGCCGTTGCCAGCGTGGCGCGGCCCGGCGTCGGGCACGTCCGCTCCGCCGCTCAGCGGTGCCGCGCCATGAGCCGCGCTGGATCGGGCATCTTCTCGACCTTGACCGTGAGGGTCTTGAGCTGGCCGTCGCGGACGATCTTCAGCTCGGCCGTGGTGCCCGGCTTGAGGCTCGCGACCAGCCGCGGGAGCCGGTTGCTGCCGTCGATGGGCCGCCCCTGGATGGCGACCAGGATGTCGCCGGGCTTGACGCCGGCTTTCGCCGCCGGTCCGTCGGGATCCACCCCCACCACCTGCGCTCCCTTGGCCCCCGCCGGGACCATCTCCGGCGGCGTCGGGCGGACGGCGACGCCCAGCCATCCGCGCGTGATGCGGCCCTCCTCCTTCAGCTGCGGCAAGAGCTCCTTGGCCAGGTTGATGGGGATGGCGAAACCCACTCCTTGCGCCTGGGCGACGATCGCGGTGTTGATGCCCACCACCTCGCCGCGCAACCCGAAGAGCGGGCCGCCCGAGTTGCCCGGGTTGATCGCGGCGTCGGTCTGGAGGAAGTCGTCGTACGGCCCGGCGATGACGCGGCCCTTCGCGCTGATGATCCCCGCGGTCACGGTCCCCTCCAGGCCGAACGGATTGCCGATGGCGATCACCCAGTCGCCCACGCGCGCGGTGTCCGAGTCGCCCAGCGTCGCCGAGGCGAGCTGCTTCTGGGTATCGACCTTCACCAGCGCCAGGTCGGTGAGGGGGTCGCGCCCGCGGACCTTGGCGGGGAACTCCTGGCCCGAGCTGGTCGTCACCTTCACGCTGCGCGCGTTCTCGACCACGTGGTTGTTGGTGAGGATCAGCCCGTCCGGGCTGATCACGAATCCGGAGCCGGCCGCCTGGATCACCGGCGGCGGCGCGCCGGGGCGGCGGAAGAAGTACTCCCACGGGGTGCCCTCGTACGGCGATCGCGCGTTCGGATCGACCATCACCACCTGGATGTTGACCACCGCCGGCTCGAGCCGGTCGGCGAGATCGGCGAACGAGGGCAGCGCCACCGCGGGCGCAGGCGTGGTGGGAATGGTGCCGCTTGCCCCTGCCTGCTGCTCGGGAGCGGACACCGCCTGACCGGCGGAAGCCGTCAGCGTCGCGTCGCGCCCGGACCCGGACGTCGAGGCGGAGCCCGCTCCCTTGCTGCCCCGATCGCAGCCGGCGAGCGCGACGAATGGAAGGAGCCAGAAGGACAGAGAGGTTGCGCGCATGTGTTCTCCCCGGGCGGGACGTTACGCCTCATGTGTGCAAGCCGCGATACCGTCTCACTCGCAGCGCAGCGCGGCCATCGGGTCGATGCGGGTGGCCCGCCGGGCGGGCAGCCAGCAGGCGAGGAGCCCCGCCGCGGTGAGGACCACCGCCGCCACCGCGAACGTGACAGGGTAGGACGACGCATCGAGGAGTCCGGGCGGCAGACACCGGTTCCGGTGAGCGCCTGCGGGACCGGGAATCCCAGATCCGGGCGGGAGGCGAACGAACGGCCGGCCGAACGGTTGACGCCGCACCTCGCCAGTACTACATGGACCGGACTGCTCCACAGCAGGCTCGCGGCGACTTGCCGCTTGTACACGAAAGAAGTTTGCGCGAATGGCGACCGGTACAGTGAAGTGGTTCAACGACGCGAAAGGCTTTGGGTTCATCACTCCGGACGGCGGCGGGAAGGACGTCTTCGTCCACCACACCGCCATCCAGTCGGAGGGCTTCCGCAGCCTGGCCGAGGGTGAGAAGGTGGAGTTCGAGCTGCAGCAGGGCCCCAAGGGTCCGCAGGCGGCGAACGTCCGCAAGGCCGGCTGAACACTCTCCACGAAGGCGTCATTTTCCGGGCCGCTCAGCGGGCGCCGGCCCGCGGAGCGCGCCCGGACAGCCATTCCTCGCGAGTGAGCTCGAACCGCCTGTCGATGCCGCCGTAGGGACCGGGGCAGAGCCCGGCGTCGCGCAGCCCTGCCTTGCGCAGCACCGCCCCGGACGCGGCGTTCTCGACGTCGGTGAAGGCCTGCAGCTCGGGGAGGCGCAGATCGGCGAAGGCGTGCGCGACGAGCGCCTGCGCCACCTGGGTGGCCAGGCCGCGGCCCCACGCCGGGCGCGCGAGCATGAACCCGAGCTCGACCGGCGCGCCCTCGCGCCGGATCATGAGCACCGCGCCGCCCAGCCGCTGGCTGGTGGCGCGGTCGCGCAGCACCCAGTACCCGAACGGCAGCCGTTCGCCGTGCGCGAGCAGCCAGTCGAGGTTCCTGCGCGACTCCTCCTCGCTGCGCGGGCCGCGCCCGATGTACCGCATCACCTCCGCGTCGGCATACAGGGCGAAAAGCCAGGCGTAGTCGTCCCGCATGAGCGGGTCGAGGAGGACGGACTCGGTCTGCAGGCGGTCCATGCGGGGTTGTCCTACCGCGCGCGCGGCCGGAACGGAACGCCACGGCCGTTCGCGCGTGCTAGGCTCCCCCGCCGATGGCGGCCCGGCTCCACACCTGCATGCTGTGCGAAGCCGTGTGCGGTCTCGCCGTCGAGATGGACGGCGCCACGGTGAAGGGCGTCCGTGGCGACGCGGACGACCCGTTCAGCCGCGGGCACATCTGCCCCAAGGCGGCGGCGATCGCCGACGTGCAAGGCGATCCCGACCGCATCCGGGAGCCCCAGCGGCGCGAAGGCGAGAGGTGGCGCGCCGTCTCCTGGGACGCGGCTCTCGACGAGGCCGGCGAGCGGCTGGCGGCGGTGCAGCGGAAGCACGGCCGGAGCGCGGTGGCGTTCTACCTGGGGAACCCCAGCGTCCACTCCTACTCGGCGATGCTCGGCGTCCCGTTCTTCTCCCGCGCGCTGGGAACGCGCACCCGATTCTCCGCCACCTCGGTCGACCAGCTCCCGCACATGCTCGCGGCCCTGGAGATGTTCGGCCACCAGCTCCTCCTGCCGGTGCCCGACGTCGACCGGACCCGCTTCTTCCTCATGCTCGGCGCCAATCCGCGCGCCTCGAACGGCAGCCTGATGACGGCGGGCGGAATCTCTCGCCGGCTGGACGAGCTGCGGGAGCGCGGCGGCAAGCTGGTGGTGGTGGATCCCCGCCGCACCGAGACGGCGGCCGAGGCGGACCAGCACTTCGCCATCCGCCCGGGCACCGACGCCTTGCTCTTGCTCGCGATCCTCCATGTCTTGTTCGAGGAAGGGCGCGCGGACCTGCGGCACCTGGCTCCGTTCACCGACGGGCTCGCGTCCCTGCGCGAGGCGGCGGCGCGATTCCCGCCGGAGCGGGTGGCGGAGCGGACCGGCATTCCCGCCCGCGAAATCCGCGAGCTCGCCCGCGCTTTCGCCGCGGCGCCATCCGCGGTGGCGTACGGCCGGGTCGGCGCGTCCACCCAGGAGTTCGGCGGCCTCGCCGCGTGGCTGGTGATCGCGCTCAACGCCGTGACCGGCAACCTGGACCGCGAGGGCGGGTTCCTCTTCACCAGCCCGGCCGCCGACCTGGTCGGTCTTTCGGCGCGGATGGGCGACCACGGGCACTTCGCAGCCTGGCGGAGCCGCGTGCGCGGCCTGCCGGAGTTCGGCGGGGAGCTGCCCGCCGCCACGCTCGCCGAGGAGATCGACACGCCCGGCGACGGTCGCATCCGCGCGCTCGTCACCTTCGCCGGCAACCCGGTGCTCTCGACCCCGAACGGCGCGCGCCTCGAGCGGGCGCTCTCCGGGCTCGAGTACATGGTGTCCATCGACCTGTACCGCAACGAGACCACGCGGCATGCGAACCTGATCCTGCCGACCAGCTTCGGCTTCGAGCGGGACCACTACGACGTGGTCTTCTACACGCTGGCGGTGCGCAACGCGGCCCGGTACGTGAAGCCGCTCATGCCCGTCCCCAAAGGCGTCCGCGGGGATTTCGAGGTGCTGCTCGACCTGGCGCTCCGCATCCGGCGCCACGGTGGCGGGCGGCGCGGACGGGCGCTGGGCGCGGTGCTGCGGACGGTGCGGGCGATCGGCGAGCGGCGGCTGCTCGACCTGCTGCTCCGCTTCGGTCCGCACCGGCTGTCGCTGCGGAAGCTCGAGCGCCACCCGCACGGGATCGACCTGGGGCCGCTGCGACCGCAGCTTCCCGCCCGGCTGTGCACCAAGGACAAGCGGCTCCAGCTCGCGCCCCCGATCTTCCTGCGCGACCTCGATCGGCTGGAGGCGCGCCTCGCCCAGGCCCCCGCCGAGCTGGTGCTCATCGGCAGGCGCGCGCTGCGCAGCAACAACTCGTGGATGCACAACAGCCTGCGCCTGGTGAAGGGACCGCCCGGGTGCGTGCTGCTCATGCACCCGGAGGACGCGGCGGAGCGGGGCCTGCGTCCCGGAGCGCGGGCGCGGGTGGAATCGCGCGTGGGCAGCGTCGAGGTCCCCGTGGGCGTCACGGCCGACGTCGCGCGCGGGGTCGTTAGCCTGCCCCACGGCTGGGGACACACGCGGCAGGGCGCGGCGCTGGGCGTCGCTTCCGCTCACGCCGGCGCGAGCCTGAACGATCTCACCGACGAGCAGGCCGTCGACGTGCTGTCCGGCAACGCGGTCTTCAGCGGCGTCCCGGTGAGCGTGAAGAGGGCGGAGCTCGACTGATGGAGGGGAAGAATCGCCAGTGGCTGCTCGCGCGGCGCCCGGCCGGCATGATCGAGCCGGCGGACTTCCAGTGGGTTACCGGACCGGTTCCCGCTCCGGCGGACGGCGAGGTGCTGGTCCGCAACCTGTGGCTTTCCTGCGACCCGGCGCAGCGGGGGTGGATCGCCGGCGACACGTACCTCCCCGCGGTCAAGATCGGCGAGGTGGTGCGCTCGTTCGCCGTGGGCTCGGTGGTGGAGTCGAGGCATCCGAAGTTCAAGGCGGGCCAGCTCGTGCAGGGGCTCTTCGGCTGGCAGGATTTCGCTTGCGCGGGGCCCGGTACTCCCTCCGCGCTGGCGCCGGTGCCCGAGGGCGTGCCCGTCGAGACGGCGATGAGCGCGCTCGGGCCCACCGGCATCACTGCTTACTTCGGGCTGCTGGATGTCGGCCGTCCGAAGGCCGGCGACACGGTGGTGGTGTCCGGGGCCGCGGGCGCGACCGGGTCCGCGGTGGGCCAGATCGCGAAGATCCAGGGGTGCCGCACGATCGGGATCGCGGGCGGCGCGGAGAAGTGCCGCTGGCTCACGGAGGACTATGGCTTCGACGCCGCGGTCGACTACAAGTCCGAGAACGTGGGGAAGAAGCTGCGCGAACTGTGCCCGAACGGCATCGACGTCTTCTTCGACAACGTGGGTGGAGAGATCCTCGACCTCGCCCTGGCGCGGCTGGCGATGCGCGGCCGGGTGGTGCTCTGCGGCGCCATCGCGCGCTACAACGACGCCGCGCAGGCGCCCGGCCCGAAGAACTACCTGAACCTGTTGGCGCGGCGCGGGCGCATGGAGGGGTTCATCGTCCTCGACTACCTGCCTCGCGCCGCCGAGGCGACCGCCGCCATCGCGCGCTGGATGAAGGAAGGCCGCTTCAAGGATCGCGTCGACGTGCAGCAGGGGCTCGAGAACGCTCCCGCGACGCTCCTGCGCCTCTTCAAGGGCGAGAACCGCGGCAAGCAGCTCCTGCGCATCGCGG
>DASWGI010000360.1:0-9388 GCA_036393835.1 Myxococcales bacterium
ACGGCGGCGCGATCCGCTACACGGTGCCGATGCTGTTCGCGACCGCGTTCTTGCCCATGTTCGCCATCGGCGGGCTGACCGGGCTGCCGCTCGGCCTCACCGCCAGCGACATCTACCTGCACGACACCTTC
This sequence comes from Myxococcales bacterium, assembly GCA_036393835.1. Classification (GTDB taxonomy): domain Bacteria; phylum Myxococcota; class Myxococcia; order Myxococcales; family 40CM-4-68-19; genus VBKO01. The sequence goes on from DASWGI010000360.1 coordinate 132, forward strand.
TACGTGATCGCCCACTTCCACTACGTGGTCGCGCCCGGCACCATCTTCGCGCTCTTCGCGGGCATCTATTACTGGTACCCGAAGGTGACCGGGAAGCAGATGAACCAGACGCTGGGCAAGATCCATTTCTGGCTCAGCTTCGTCTGCATCAACGGCGTGTTCATGCCGATGTTCTTCCAGGGCATGGCGGGCCTGTCGCGGCGCTTGTACGACCCGACCGTCTACGCGCACGGCCGCGCCATCCAGAGCCTCAACGTCGTCATCTCCTGGTCGGTCTGGGGCCTGGCGATCGCGCAGCTGCCGTTCATCTGGAACTTCTTCGCCAGCCTGCGGCACCCCAAGGCCGCGGAGAACCCCTGGCAGTCGACAACGCTGGAATGGGCCGCGCCTTCCCCGCCGCCGCACGGCAACTTCACGACGCCGCCGGTCGTCTACCGCGACCCGTACGAGTACAGCGAGCCCGGCCGCAGCAGTGATTTCCACCCGCAATTCGCCCGGGAGGCCTGACCGTGTCCGCCCACGCAGCCGACGCCGCCATCCCGCACACCGTCGAACCGCATCCGGTCACGGGCCTCCCCAACGGGAAGTTCGGCATCTGGCTGTTCCTCGCCAGCGAGGTGATGCTCTTCGGGGCGCTGTTCTCCAGCTACGTGCTCATCCGCACCCAGGCGCCGCACTGGCCTCCCGAGGGCGGGCTCTCCAGCGAGATCCTGAACGTCCCGCTCGCCACCGTGAACACCGCGGTGCTGATCACCTCGTCGATCACCATGGTGCTCGCCTGGGCGAGTTGCAAGATGGGGCGGATCGACCGGTTCCGCCTCTGGATGGGCGGCACCATCGCGCTGGCGTTCGTGTTCCTCGTCATCAAGTACTTCGAGTACACCGACAAGTTCCACCACGGGCACTTCCCCTCGACGAACAATTTCTACGCCATCTACTTCACGCTGACCGGGCTGCACGGGCTGCACGTGGTCGGCGGGATCATCGTCAACACCTTCCTGCTCACCATCGGCACCCGGCTCTGGAAGGTCGACCGCGACCACTTCACCAACCGGGTCGAGAATGCCGGTCTGTACTGGCACTTCGTCGACCTGGTGTGGATCTTCCTCTTCCCTTCTCTCTACCTCCTCTAGAGGACCGTCGATGGCCGAGACCGCCGAGCATTCGAGCCCCGAGCAGTTCAAGAAGCACCTGGGGCAGTACTACGTCGTCTTCGTCGCGCTCCTCTGCCTCACCGCCGTCACGGTGGCGGTGAGCTACCTCCACCTGAAACGGCCGCTCGCCATCGCCATCGCGCTCGTCATCGCCACCGTGAAGGCGGGCCTGGTGGCCGGCGTATTCATGCACCTCATCTCCGAGAGGAAGGTGATCTACGCGGTGCTGATCCTCACCGCGGCCTTCTTCCTCCTGGTCCTCTTGCTCCCGTCGCTCACGATCTTCGAGGGCGTGGTGGTCTGATGGGCCTCAAGGGCTTCCATGTCTTCTTCATCGTGCTGGCGACGCTGACCGCGCTGATGTTCGGGGCCTGGGGCCTTTGGGACTTCGGCCGGACGGGGAAGGGCGGGACGCTGGCGATGGCGATCCTGGGCTTCTTGGCGGCGGCGGCGCTGGTGTTCTACGGACTGTGGTTCCTGCGCAAGCTGAAGGACGTGAGCTCCACGTGAACCTCCTCCTCTCCTGCCCGGTCTGTTTCGGAGATCCCTCCTCGCCGCTCACCCAGTCGGCGAAATGGGGCGTCCTGTTCCTGCTTGTGGTGGTCGTCTGCGTCCTGGCCGGCATCGCCAGCGTGGCGGTGGTCTGGTCCCGAAGAGCCCGCGCCCTCGCCGCGCATGAGACAAACCAATTGCACCACGGAGATGCTTAGCCGGTCTTCTTCCCGGCGGTCTTGCCGTCGATGCGGACGCGCGGGACCGGCGGGTCGAGGACCTCGCCGTTCCTGCAGCAGGGAGGCAGGTGGCGGATCTCGCGCGCCTGCGCCCACGGCTGCTCGAGCGAGCGGAACAGCCGCCCCGCCGCCACCCGCGAGCTCTCCATGTCGCGGTCGAACATTACCCCGGCCTCGCCGTCCTCCACCCAGACGATGCGGCCGCGCGTGATTTCCGGCGCGCGCCCCGTTTCCGGAGGAGCGATGGTCAGCGCGACCACGTTGCCCGGGGCGAGCTGGGCAGGGAGGCCCCCGCCGATGCGCGCTCCCCCGATGCTCAGGTCGAGCAGGCGGACCATGTAGTCGCCTCCGCCCGCGCGCTTGAGCCGCACCGACTCGTCGACGCCCAGGCGCCGTCCCTTGCGGGGCGACAGCCCGCGCTCGTGCACGTCCCGCGCGAAGCGGGTGTTCGGCACCGCAAGCCACAGCCCCTGGTCGGTCCGGGCCAGCACGATGGCCTTGAGCACGCGCGTCTGCTCGCTGCTCTCGAACGCCAGCTCCAGCAGCGCCTGTGCGCCGGTGGGGACGTCCAGATGCGGGTCGCGGAAGAACAGCAAGGTCGTGCCGTCCACCACGTGCAGGTGCCTGCGCAGCTGCTCGACGTCGTCGAAGCGGTGCCGGAGCAGGATCGATTTCTTCGCTTCCATCCCGTCCCCCCGGACGAGGAGTCTGGAAGCGACTGTACCGTCCGGTCGGGAGGAGTCCAATTCACCGGGGTGCGGCGAGCTAGGCCATCGGGCGATGCGCGACCACCACCTTGGTGAGGAAAGCGAGCCTCTCCTCGCACACCTCGAGCGAGGCCTCGCGCACCCGCGCGGCCAGGTCGTCGCGGATGTACGAGGCGTAGTAGGGCTCGTGGAAGCGGTCCGGAAAGGCGTGCAGCTCCTGGTGCAGCTCGGGCGCGTCGCCGAGCTGCAGGCTGTCGGCGACCACCACCAGGCCGCCCGGGCGGACCACGCGGGCCATCTCCCCGAGGATGCGCCCGCGCACCTCGGCCGGCAGCTCGTGGAGCAGGAACACGTTGGTCGCCGCGTCGAAGTGCCCGTCCGGAAACGGGAGGCGCTCGGCGTTCTCGCAGACGAGGCTCACGTCCAGCTCGCGCGGCAGCTTCTCGCGCGCCCAGGCGAGGTAGTGGGGAGAGAGATCCACCCCGAAGAGCCGCGCACCGGGCAGCGCCGCGCCCAGCATCCGCAACAGGTGCCCGGTCCCGCAGGCGACGTCGAGGAGCTTGAGCGGCCGTGCCGGCAGAGGGCCTGCCTGCCCCTCGGCGCGGGCGAAGCGCACCACCGGCGGGATGAGCCGGCGCCGCATCGCGTCCGCAGTGCCGCCGAAGAGCAGCTCCACCTGCAGGTCGTACAGCTCGGCGCTGGTGTGACCCAGGTAGCCGTCGGTCTGGTAGTGGAAGTTGCGCGTGTAGTACGGCGGGTAGCGCGGCGCGAGATCCTCGGGCAGCTCGTCGTGGCGTCGGTTGCGGATGCGCTCCCGGGTGCGCGGCAGGTCGGCGAGCAGCTTCGGCGCGGCCAGGGCGTACTCGCGCCAGGGCAGCGCGTCGATCAGCTCGCGCGGGTACAGGCCCGCGTCGGCATCCTGCCAGTCCTCGTCGAAGAGCTGCTCGATGCGGCGGCGCAGCGAGGCGGCCGCCTCGGGCGCGGGGCGGCGGGTCTGCCAGCCGTTGAGCGTCGAGGCATAGGCGACGTACGCAATGCGCAGCGCCGCCGTCCGGGCGGTGCGGCTGCGGATGTAGAACCGCCGGGACAGCTCCCGGCGCAGCTCCTGGACGAACATGGGGGAGATCTTGCCTGCGAGCGGGCGCGGCGCAACGTCCAAATGCTCACCTTGCGGAACGGGACTGGCGGGGACACCATGCCGCGGATGATCCCGCTCCCCCGGGTCGCGCCGGGCAGCGCCTTCTCGCCCATCCCCCTCCGGCGCGGCACCCGCGTGTTCGTGCTCACCGGCGCGGGCATCAGCGCGGAGAGCGGCATCCGCACCTTCCGGGACGCGGGCGGGCTCTGGGAGCAGCACCGCGTCGAGGACGTCGCCACGCCCCGCGGGTTCCAGAGGGATCCGTCGCTGGTGTGGCGGTTCTACTCGGAGCGGCGGCTGCAGGCCGCGCAGGTGGCCCCGAACCCGGCGCACCACGCGCTGGCGCGCCTGGGCGCGTTCCTCGGCGAGGACCTCTTCGTCTGCACCCAGAACGTCGACCCCCTGCACGAGCGGGCCGGCTCGCGCGGCGTCCTGCACATGCACGGCGAGCTCCTCCGCACCTGCTGCTCCGGATGCGACCGGCCTTCCTTTCCCGACGATCGCGCCTACCTGGAAGGGCCGCCGCGCTGCCAGTGCGGAGCGCTGCTCCGGCCGGACGTGGTGTGGTTCGGCGAGATCCCGAAAGGCATGGACGAGATCGGCGCCGCCGTGGCGAGCTGCGACCTCTTCGTCACCGTGGGCAGCTCGGGCGCGGTGTACCCCGCCGCCGGCCTGGTGTCGCATGTGCGCAATTTCCCCAGCACGCGCACAGGCCGGTTCGCCCGGACTGTCTACGTGGGCCTCGAGCGTCCGGAGAACGCCCATTCCTTCGACGAGTGCCGCCTGGGAAAGGCGGGCGAGCTCCTGCCCGACCTGTTCAAGCTGGAGGACTGAGCCCGGCAGTGTAGGGTAGCGGACGATGGATCTCCGGGCCGAGCTGATCGCGCTGTTCCGGGCCGTCGTCGAGGCGCTTTCGGCGGAGCGCCTGGTGCGCGAGGCGTGCGCCTCGGGCCAGGCGCCGCAGCCCGCCCCGGGCGGACGGTTGGTGACGCTCGGGCTGGGGAAGGCGGCGGCGGAGATGCTGGCGGGCGCGCGCGGCTCGTTGGGCAAGGCCCTGGAGCCGCTCGCCTTCGCGGTGCCTGCCGGCGCCGGCGGAGGCGCGCTCATCGAGGGAGGGCACCCGCTGCCGGACGAGGGGTCGCTGCGCGCCGGCCAGGCGCTGCTCTCCGCCGCGGCTTCGCTGGGCGAGCGGGACGCCGCGCTCCTCCTGGTCTCCGGCGGCGGTTCGGCGCTGGCCGAGGCGCCGCGCCCGCCGCTCGACCTCGAGGAGGTGCGCGCCGTCAACGACGCGCTCGTCCGGAGCGGCGCGCCCATCGAGGAGATGAACTGCGTCCGCGCGCACCTGTCCCGACTCAAGGGCGGGGGCCTGGCGCGGGCGCTGCACGCGGCCGGTGTGCGGCGGGCGCGCGCCCTGGTCCTGGTCGACGTGCCGCAGGGAGGCCCGGCGGCGGTGTCGAGCGGCCCGTTCGCGGCGGACCCGACCACCTTCGCCGATGCCCGCGAGATCGTCCGGCGCCGCCGCGTCGCGCTGCCGCCGCGGGCCGCGCGGCTCCTCGAGGGCGGCGCTTCCGAGGAGACGCTGAAGCCGGGCGATCCGGCCGACTTCGTCGAGCACGTGGTGCTCTGCGACATGCGCGCGCCCGCGGAGCAGGCGGCGCGCCTCTCGCGGTCCCCGGCCAGGGTGGGCCCGCTGGTGCGCGGTCCAGTGTCCGGGCTTCCCGAGCAGTACGAGCGCGCCGCGGGACAGGGCCTGTTCGCCGCCTCGGGCGAGCCCGAGCTGACCGTTCCCCCGGGCGCCCCGCCGGGAGGGCGTGCGCAGCACCTGGCCCTCCTCATGGCCCGGGCGCTGCGGGGGCGGCGCGCCGGCTTCCTCGCCGCCGGCACCGACGGGCGCGACGGCCCTACCGCGGCCGCCGGCGCGGCCGTGGACGGTTCGACGTGGGACGAGGCCGAGCGCCGCGGCCTCGAGCCCGCCCGCGCGCTGGCCCGTTTCGACGCGGCCTCCTGCCTGCAGGCGGTCGGCGCCACCATTCCCTCCTTCCAGTCCGGCGCGCACGCCGGCGAGCTGCACCTCCTCCTCTCCGCATGACCCACCGCTACGCTCCCGCCACCTCCGCGCCGAAGCTCCGGGCGCTGCCCTTCACCGGACTGCGCTCCGCCTTCGCCGACGGCTACGGTCCCCGCGACCTCCGCTCCGACGTGCTCGCCGGCCTCGTCGTCGGCGTGGTCGCGCTGCCCTTGTCGATGGCGCTCGCCATCGCCGTCGGCGTTCCACCCCAGCACGGCCTGTACACGGCCATCGTCGCCGGGCTGGTGGTGCCGCTTCTGGGCGGTTCGCGTTTCCAGGTGACCGGTCCCACGGCGGCGTTCGTCGTCATCCTCGCCCCGGTGGTCTCGCGGTTCGGCATCGGCGGCCTCTTGATCGCCGGCGCGATGGCCGGAGCGATCCTCATCGCGATGGGCCTCTTCCGGCTGGGCCGGCTCATCCAGTTCATCCCGCACCCGGTGACGACCGGCTTCACCGCCGGCATCGGGACGGTGATCGGCGTCCTGCAGCTCAAGGACCTCCTCGGCCTTGCCCCCACGCGCTCCCCGGATCACTTCGCGGAGCGGGTGCACGCGCTTTGGCAGGCGCGCGGCACCGCCAGCCTGCCCGAGCTGGGCATCGGGATGGGGACGCTCCTCCTGCTGGTCCTGCTCCCGCGCATCTCGCGGCGGATCCCGGCGCCGCTGGTCGCGCTGCCCGCCGCGGCGGTGGCCGGCTTCTGGCTGCACCGCCACGGAGTGGACGTGGCGACCATCGGATCGCGCTTCCACAGCATCATCGACGGCGTGCGCGTGGACGGCATCCCGCGCCTCCCGCCGCTCCCGGTCAAGCCTTGGGCGCTGGGGCCGGAGCTCCCGCTCCGCCTGCACACGTTGCGCGTGCTGCTCCCGTCCGCGCTGGCGATCGCGGTGCTCGGAGCCATCGAGTCGCTTCTCTCGGCGGTGGTGGCGGACGGCATGGCCGGCACCAAGCACGATCCCGACGCCGAGCTGCTCGCGCTCGGCGTCGGCAACGTCGTGTGCCCCTTCTTCGGCGGCATCGCGGCGACCGGCGCCATCGCGCGCACCGCGACCGGCATCCGCTACGGGAGCCGCTCGCCCATCGCCACCATGGTGCACGCGGTGGTGGTGCTGGCGGCGGTGCTGGCGCTCGCGCCGCTCATCTCCTACCTGCCGATGGCGGCGCTGGCCGCGCTGCTCCTGCTCGTCGCCTGGAACATGTCGGAGGCGAAGCATTTCTTCCACATCGTCCGCGTCGCCCCCAAGAGCGACGTGGCGGTGCTGCTCACCTGCTACTTCCTCACTGTGGTCTTCGACATGGTGATCGCCGTGACCGCCGGCATGGTGCTGGCCGCCTTCCTCTTCATGCGCCGCATGGCGGAAGTGGCCTCCGTCCAGCTGGTCGAGGACGGGCACCCGCACCTCAAGGTCAAGCTGCCCAAGGACACCGTGCTCTACGAGGTGAACGGACCGCTCTTCTTCGGCGCGGCGGAGACGGCGATGGACGCGTTCAAGGCGATCGGCGCGCGCATGCGCGTATTGATCTTGAACCTGTCCGCGGTCCCGGCGATGGACATCACCGGGCTGGTCGCGCTGGAGAGCGCGCTCCTGCGCCTGCGCCAGCAGGGAGTGCTCACCTTGATCACGGGCGTCCGCCCGCAGCCGGAAAGCGTACTGCGCAAGGCGGGCGTGCAGGAGGAGCCGGGGCGCGTGCAGTTCTGCGCGACGGTGGACGAAGCGGCGCACGTCGCCGCGGCGCACGTGAGCTCGGCGGCGCCCGCCCTCACCGGCTGAGTTGATTGAGGTGCCTCTGGAGCGCGGCCTCGCTGCGCGCGTCGAGCGGGACGAAGCCGGAGCGGACCACGCGCCCGCGGCGCACCTCCAGCATCCCGACCGAGACCGGATAGTCGAACCTTCGCGGCCCCGCGCTGGCCGGGTTGAAGAAGCGCACTCCCGAGAGCACCTCGTCGTGCGGGAGGTGGCTGTGGCCGAACACCACCACGTCGGCGGCCTCGCGGCGCAGCTCCGCTTCCACCTCCGGACGCGGCCGCCGCGGCCGGTCGAGGATGTGGGTCAGGTAGAAGCGCACTCCCTCCAGCACGACCCGCGCGGTCGCGCGCGCATGGCCGCAGCGAAAGCCGTCCACGTTGCCCGCCACGGCGGTCACCGGAGCGATCTCGTGAAGGGCCGCGAGCACCTCCTCGCCGCCGATGTCGCCGGCGTGCAGGAGATGGTCGGCGCCGCGCAGTGCGGACACCGCTTCGGGGCGGAGCAGGCCGTGCGTGTCGGAGATGACGCCGATGCGCATGCCCCAAGGGTACCGCTTCGCCTTGCCGCGCGCCGCTTCGCGTGCGAAACAGGCGCGGCCGTGGACCTTCTCGCAGCCACTCCCGCCGCCTGGGTGCGCCTGGCCACCCTTCGCTTCGACGAGGTGCTGGTCGACCACGCGCACTGCGAGAAGAAGGCGGCGGCGAACGCGCTTTCCATGCTCGCCGCCTTCCCCGACGTCCCCGGCCTCCCGCGCGCGATGGCGCGGCTCGCCCGCGAGGAGGCCGGCCACCTGGCCCAGGTGCTCCAGATCCTCGATCGGCGCGGGCTCCGGCTCGGGCGCGATCCGGGCGACCCCTACGCGCAAGCCTTGCAGGCGCTCGTGCGGCAGCCGCGGGCCGAGCGCCTCCTCGACCGCCTCCTGGTGGCCGCGCTGATCGAGCTGCGCAGCCAGGAACGTCTGTCGCTTCTGGCGGAGCACCTGCCCGATCCCGACCTGCGCGACTTCTATTCCCGGCTGGCGGCCGCCGAGGCCGGTCACGGCGAGCTGTTCTGGAAGATGGCCCTGAAGGCCTCGCCCGAGCAGGCCGCGCGCCGCGGTGCGGAGCTCGCTTCTGCCGAGGCGCGCCTCCTGGAGAAGCTGCCTATGCGCGCGGCGATCCACTGACGCGATCCCTACGTCGACCAGGACTCCGAACCCGACTTCGACCTCGAACCACCATGGATGACCTCGAGCATCTCGGGGTCCGGGTTCAACCCGCCCCGGCGCGGGCCGCAGCGCGTTAGATCCCTGAAGGAATCCCCGGACGAGTTGGAGCGGGGTCGAGCGATGCGCGCGCTCGTTGCATGAACTCGCGACCGTACATCTGCTCCGCGGCGTGCTGATTGTGCGCACGGCAGAGCAGGCGGATCCGGTCCGCTCGGTGGAGACGCGTTCGCGCGAACCCGTCCCGGTGATCGAATTCCAGGGCGCCAGTTTCGGCGCACCTGCGGCCATGCTCGTCGGCGAACGTGCAGCGGCCACCGTCGCGCTCGAAGACCGCGCGCTTGATGGCGTCGGGGATGTGACGCGAACGCGACTCGTCCGCGTCGTCGCTCGGGGCTTGTCGCGCCTTCCGACCCGTGGCGAACCGCTCCTTCTTGACCTGTTCGATCAGCAAGTCGAGTGCCTTTTCGAAGATCGTCCCCAGGTCTCCGTCGGGCATGCGGTGCC
>DASWGI010000361.1:0-7696 GCA_036393835.1 Myxococcales bacterium
ACGGAGGCTGCAGTCCTTGATCCAGCTGTTCCACGTCACCAAGCGCTGGTCCGACGACCCACCGGTGCTCGACGACGTGACCTTGCAGGTGGAGAAAGGTGAGTTCGTGTGGCTCACCGGGCCTTCCGGCGCGGGAAAGACGACGCTGCTGCGGCTGCTCTTCTGCGCGGACGAGCCGACCAGCGGCCAGATCATCATCGGCGGGCGCAACGTGAATCGCCTGAGCGCCGGCGGCGTGCCTTTCCTGAGACGCAACATCGGCGTCGTCTTCCAGGACTTCAAGCTGCTGCCGAACCGCACCGCCCTGGAGAACGTCGGATTCGCGCTCGAGGTGCTGGGCGCCTCCGACGCGCAGATCCGCGAGCGCGCCCACAAGCGCCTCGCCCAGGTCGGACTGGCCGAGAAGGCCGGATCGCTCCCGCTGCGCATGTCCGGAGGCGAGCAGCAGCGCGTGGCCATCGCGCGCGCCCTGGTCAACGAGCCGGCCATCCTGCTCGCCGACGAGCCGACCGGGAACCTCGACGCCTCGCTCACCGACAGCATCCTGCAGCTGCTCTTCGACGCCAACGCGCGCGGCGCGACCGTGGTGGTCGCGACCCACGACCGCGGGCTGCTCAGCCGCTACCAGCGCCGCACCATCCAGCTCCACCGCGGCAAGGTGACGGCCGACGCATGAGCCACCTCGCCTGGCGGCTCCTGCGGCGGGCCCTGATCAACCTGTGGCGGGCGCCGCTCCCGAGCCTGCTCGCGGTGGTCACCATCGCGCTGGCGCTCTTCCTCGGCGGGGCGCTGGCGTTCTCCATCCTCGGAGCGCGCGCTCTCCTGGCCAGCTGGGGCGCGCAGCCCACGGTGACGGCCTACCTGGATCGCGCGCTCTCCGAGGAGCAAGCGCGCGCGGTCGCCGAGCGCCTCCGCGCCGATCATCCGGGCGTCGAGGTGGTCCTCGTCTCGCCGGCGCAGGCGCTGGATCGGCTGCGGGTGCAGCTCGGCAATCTCGGTGGAGCCCTGGACGGGCTCTCGCGCAATCCCCTGCCGGCGACGCTCGAGCTGACTCCGCGCGGCGGCGGCGATCTGCGCGCGCTGGCCGACCGGGTCTCGAACGTGGGCGGCGTGGCCGACGTGGACTACGGCCGCGAGTGGGTCGACCGCCTGGAGGCGCTCGGGGGCGCGCTGCGCGGATTCGGCACCGCGTCGCTCGCGCTCCTGGGCGTCGCCGCGCTGCTGGTGGTGGCGAACACCATCCGGCTCGCGGTGTACGCGCGGCGCGATGAGATCGAGATCATGAAGCTGGTCGGCGCCACCGACGGATACGTGCGCGCGCCGTTCCTGCTGGAAGGGGCGCTGCAGGGCCTGTGCGGAGCGGCGCTGGCGGCGGCGGGGCTCGTGGCGGTGCAGCGCCTGGTCCTCCCTCGCGCGGCCGCTGCGTTCGCGTTCGCCTCCGAGGCCTCCGCGCCTCACTTCGCCGCGCAGCACTGCGCGTTGCTCGCCGCCGCCGGCGCGCTGGTCGGGCTCTGCGGCAGCTACCTGGCCGTGGCGCGGTCCCTGCGCACATGATCGCGCTCCTCCTCCTCCTGGCCGCGGCGCCGCAAAGGTCCGAGGAGGACGCGGCCGCGGTGCTGTCGGCGGCGGCGCAGCGCGACCGCGCCGCTCAGGCGGCCAAGGAGCGCGCGATGGCGGAGCAGCTGGCCGGGCGCGAGGCGACGCTGCTCGGCAGGCTGGCCGAGGCGGAGCGGCTGGTCGACGTCGAGGCGCGCGCGCTGCGCGCGCTCCAGGTCAGGCTGCGCAGCGCGGAGCACCGGCTGTCCGCCGCGGAGGCGAAGTCGCGCAAGGCCGAGGCCGAGCAGCAAGCCGCGACCGACGCGGCCGCTCCGCGCCTGGTCGCGCGCTACCGCCTCGGTCGGGAAGGGTACCTGCGCTTCCTGCTCGGTGCGCAGTCGATCCCGGACCTGCTGCGGCGGCGCCGCCTCTTCGATGCGCTGCTGGAGGCCGACCTGGGCCCCCTGCTGCGGCTGCGCTCGCTCGCCACGGCGGCGAAGGCCGCGCGCGACGAGCTGGCCCAGGTGCGCGACGAGGAGGCCCGCGCTGCCGCGGAGGAGGCGGAGAAACGCGCCGCGCTGGAAGCGCATGCCGCGCAGCAGCGCCGGCTGCTCGCCTCGGTCCAGGACGACAAGGCGGCGCACGAGCAGGCGGCCCGGGAGCTGGAGGAGGCCGCCCGCGCGCTGGCCGGCGAGGTGCGCGAGCTGCAGCAGGCTCCGCCCGCCGCGCGATCCGACCCGGACGAGCCGCCCGTTCGCAGGATGCGGCGGAAGCTTCTCTTCCCGGTCGAGTCGGGACGCGTCGAGGCGCGCTTCGGGCGGTCGGTGGACGAACGCCACGGCACGGTGACCTTGCAGCGCGGGATCGACGTGCGCTGCGAGGAGGGCACTCCGGTGCGCGCGATCCACGCGGGAAGGGTGGTGCACGCCGGCTGGTTCCACGGATACGGGAACCTGATCATCGTCGACCACGGCGACGGATACTTCTCCCTCATGGCGCACCTGGGCACACTCGCGCGCGCAAAGGGAGACGAGGTGCGACGCGGAGACACGGTCGGCACCGTCGGCGACAGCGGGTCGCTCAAGGGCACCTACCTCTATTTCGAGCTGCGGCAGGGCCAGACGCCGCTCGACCCGGAGCAGTGGCTGGCGCGCCCGCGCAGGGCCCGGCCGGGAGCTCCGACGGGGGCCCAAGCCATTGCGCCAGTTACTCGCGGTCCCTAGCCATCGGCCGTTATGCTGTGGCGGGAGGGTCGTCGATGCAGCGCATGCCGCCGCCGCCGGACGAGATGCCCGCGACGAGCCGCCGCGGCCGGGGCAGGTTCGCGCTCCTCTGCGCGTGCGCGACGCTGGGCGGGCTCTGCGCGGTGCGCGTCGCGCAGGCGGCGAACGATCCGGCGGGCCCTTACCGGAAGCTCGACGTGTTCAGCCACGTGCTGAGCCTGATCCAGAACAACTACGTCGAGGACGTCGACGACGCGAAGCTGCTCTACGGCGCGATCGACGGGATGGTGCGCACGCTGGACCCGCACTCCACGTTCATGGAGCCCAAGGCGTACGCGGCGCTCAAGCAGGAGACGGATGGCGAGTACGGCGGCGTCGGGTTGGAGATCGCCGCGCGCGGCGACGAGCTGATGGTGGTCTCGCCGGTGGATGACTCGCCCGCCTCCCGCGCCGGCCTTTCCCCCGGGGACAAGCTGCTGGAGATCGACGGCGCCCAGACGCGCGGCTGGAAGGACGCCGACGCGGTCAAGGCGCTGATGGGTGCTCCGGGCACCAAGTGCGCGATCAAGGTGTCGCGCGCCTCCTGGCCGGAGCCCCGTACGCTGACGCTGGTGCGCGACGTGGTCCGCGTCGTGTCGGTCGAGCAGCGCCTCTACGACCGGCGCTACGGGTACGTGAAGATCAAGAACTTCCAGGATCGCACCGATTCCTATCTGAAGAAGGCGCTCGATTCCCTGCGCGCAGAGGTGGGCGGCCAGCTCGCGGGAGTGGTGCTGGACCTGCGGCACAACCCCGGCGGCCTGCTCGACCAGGCCGTGAAGGTGGCCGACCGCTTCCTGGTCGACGGCGTGATCGTCACCACCAAGGGGCGCGGCAGCAAACACGTCGAGGTGGAGCGGGCGCACGCCAGGGACACCGAGCCGAGCTACCCGCTCATCGTGCTGGTCGACGGCGGCACCGCGAGCGCCAGCGAGATCGTCGCCGGCGCGCTGCAGGACCACGGACGGGCAGTGGTGCTGGGCACGCCCACCTTCGGCAAGGGCAGCGTGCAGACCGTCATCGAGCTGGAGGACGGTTCCGGCCTGAAGCTCACCATCGCCCGCTACTACACGCCCAGCGGGCGCAGCATCCAGGAGAAGGGCATCACGCCCGACCTCTACGTGCGCCAGCAGCCCGGTCCGTCGGCCGCCGGCGAGGACGACTCGCCGCGCGAGCGGAACCTTCCCAACCACTTCAAGGCGGAGGAGGCGCTCGCCTCGGTGGTGCCTGTCTCCGCGACGTCCCTGCACAAGCTGCCGCAGCAGCCCGGCGACCCGATCGACGACTTCCAGCTCAAGTCCGCGCTCGACACGCTGCGCACCTGGCAGATCTTCCGCGCCACGCTGCTCGGCCACGGCGCCGGCGGGACCAAGGCCGCGAGCGCCACGCCATGATCGCCTTGCTCGTCCTTTCGGCGGTGGCAGCGGCGCCGCGCGCCTGGGCGGAGCCTCGCGAGCCCTTCCACGTGGTGGGAAACGTGTACTCGGTCGGCTCGGCCGAGGTGACCTCCTTCCTCATCGCCACGCCGAAGGGACACGTGCTGATCGACGGCGGCTTCGTGGAGTCGGCCCCGCAGATCGTGCGCAACATCGACAAGCTCGGGTTCAAGCTCGAGGACGTGAAGGTGCTGGTGGTGAGCCACGCGCACTTCGATCACGCCGGCGGTCTCTCCGAGCTGAAGCGGCGCACGGGAGCGCAGGTGGTCGCCAGCCGGGCGGATGCGGAGGCGATGGCCCGGGGAGGGAAGGGCGATCCGCAGTTCGGCGACGCGATCCCGTTCGCGCCCGTGTACGCCGACCGCATCGTGCAGGACGGCGGAGTGGTGCGCGTGGGGCCGACCGAGCTCGTCGCGCACGTGACGCCCGGGCACACGCAGGGCTGCACTACCTGGACCACCGTGCAGCGTGAGGAAGAACAGCCGCTGCACGTGGTCTTCAACTGCAGCGTGAGCGTCCCGGACGATTACCGGCTGCTGGGCAACCCCCGCTATCCAAGAGTGGTGGACGACTACGAGCGCAGCTTCCGCACCCTGCGCGCGCTGCCGTGCGACGTCCTGCTCGGGCCCCATGCGAGCTTCTTCCAGCAGGACGAGCGGCGCGCGCGCATGGCGGACGGCGCGCCGAATCCGTTCGTCGATCCCGCGGCGTGCGGCGCCTACCTGGATCGGAGCGAGCAAGCGTTCCGCGCGCACCTCGAGAAGGAGCGCTCGGCGCCTCCTCCCGCCGCGCCGGCAGCCGCGCCCGCGCAACCCAGCGCAGCGCCCAGCCCGCCGCCGGTCAGCGCGTCGCGCCTCAGGTAAGCTTTCCGGGAGCCCTGCGGCTCCTCGACAGCGCACGGCGTCAAGCTTTGACTTTGGTTCCGCTCTCTCGTACATTGCGCGCGCTTCGCCGCCTCCGCGGCGATTTACGTAATGTTTTCGCGGTACTGGGGAGCGCGGACGATGACGCCGGTGGAGGTGCTTTTCCTCGCGACCTACTTCTGCGTCCTCTTGATCCTCTCGATCTACGGCTCGCACCGGTACGTGATGGCGTACCTCTATTACAAGTACAAGGGCAACCTGCCCACGCCGCTCGGGCGGTTCGAGCAGCTGCCGCGCGTCACCATCCAGCTGCCCGTCTTCAACGAGATGTACGTCGTCGAGCGCCTGATCGAGGCGGTCTGCGGGATCGATTACCCGCGCGAGCGGCTGGACATCCAGGTGCTGGACGATTCGACCGACGAGACGCAGGGCATCGCCCGCGCGGCCGTCGCGCGGGCGCGCCGCGACGGGTACGACATCTCCTACCTGCATCGCGACCACCGCGACGGCTTCAAGGCGGGCGCGCTGCAGGAAGGCCTGCGCAGGGCCCGCGGCGAGTTCGTCGCCGTGTTCGACGCCGACTTCGTCCCCGGGCCGGATTTCCTCTTGCGCAGCGTGCCCTTCTTCACCGATCCGCGCATCGGGATGGTGCAGGTCCGCTGGGAGCACCTGAACCGCGACTCCTCCCACCTGACGCAGGCCCAGGCCATCTTCCTCGACGGCCATTTCGTCATCGAGCACACGGCGCGCAACCGGAGCGGCCGGTTCTTCAACTTCAACGGCACCGCGGGCGTGTGGCGGCGCGCCACCATCGAGGACGCGGGCGGCTGGCAGCACGACACGCTGACCGAGGATCTGGACCTCTCCTACCGCGCCCAGCTCGCCGGCTGGCGGTTCGTCTACCTGCCCGAGGTGGTCTCCCCCGCCGAGGTGCCGGTGGAGATGAACGCCTTCAAGTCGCAGCAGCACCGCTGGGCGAAGGGGAGCATCCAGACGGCCCGCAAGCTCCTGCCGCGCATCTTGAAGAGCGACCTGCCGCGCGACGTGAAGATCGAGGCCTTCTTCCACCTCACCGCGAATCTCACGTATCCGTTGATGATCCTGCTCACGGTGCTGATGCCGGTGAGCATGGTGATCCGGTTCAAGCACGGCTGGTACGAGGTGCTGCTGCTCGACCTGCCGTTCTTCTGGACCGCCACCATGAGCGTGGTGTTGTTCTACGTCGCCTCGCAGCGCGAGATCGGCATGCCGGTCTGGCAGCGCATCAAGTACCTGCCGTTCATCATGGCCCTCGGCATCGGCCTGTGCGTGAACCAGGCCAAGGCGGTGATCGAGGCGCTGGTCGGTTACGAGACGGGGTTCACGCGGACGCCCAAGATGGGGATCTCGGGCAAGGACCGTAGCTGGCTGAGCAAGAAATACAGGGCGATGACCAACCTGCAGCCGCTCCTGGAGCTGGCGCTCGGCGCCTACCTCACCAGCGCCATCTACTTCGCCCTCGACAAGGGCGTGTACTTCTCGCTCCCCTTCCTGCTGCTCTTCCAGTGGGGGTTCATCTACGTCGGTCTGATGAGCCTGTTGCAGGGCCGGGTGGCCCGGCTCTGGCGCGTCCTGCGCCGACCTCCGCCGGAAGCCGCACCTGCCGTGGAGTAGCGCGCCCGCGGTGCTCTGGTAGGGTTGCCTCGATGAAGGCGATGGTCCTCTGCGCCGGATTCGGCACCCGGCTCCGCCCGCTCACCGACCGCGTGCCCAAGCCGCTCGTTCCGCTCTGCGGCGTCCCGCTGCTCCGGTACAACTTCGCGCTGCTCCACAACGCCGGCGTGCGCGAAGTGGTCGTGAACACGCACCATCTCGCGGCCGAGATGGAGAACGGCGCGCTGGAGGTGGGGCGCGAGGTCGGGCTGTCGGTGACGATTTCCCGCGAGGTCGGGCACATCCTGGGCACCGGAGGCGGGGTGCGCCGCGCCGCACAGCTCCTGGGGCCAGGCACGTTCCTCCTCCTGAACGGAGACATGCTGTTCGACGTGGATCTGGAGGCGGCAGTCGTGGCTCATCGCACCGCCGGTGCGATGGCCACGATGGTGCTCGCTCCGTATCCGCGCGGCGCCTCCTACGGCGCGGTCGAGGTGAACGCCTCTTTCGACGTGCGGCGCATCGCGGGCCGCGGCGCCGGGGTGGAGCCGGGCCTCACCAAGATGCATTTCACCGGCGTGCACGTGCTGGAGAGCGAGGTGCTCTCGCGCCTGCCGGCCGAAGGCGAGAGCGACATCAACCGCACCGCGTACGTGCGCCTGATCCACGAGGGCGCCAAGGTGCTGGGCTGGCTGCAGAACGGCTACTGGGGCGACCTCGGGGCACCGCGGTCCCTGCTGCGCGCCAACCTCGACGTGCTGGGCGGCAACGTTCCCTTGCAGCGCTTCCGTCCGCTCGCGGACCCGTTCGCCGGCGCCCGCGAGCTGGCGCCCGGCGTCCACGCGGATCCTCAGGCGATGATCGACCCGAGCGCCACCTTGACCGGCCCGGCCCTCGTGCACGCGGGCGCCGTCATCGGCCCCCGCGCCCAGATCGGCCCCGACGCCGTGGTCGGCACGGGCGTTCG
>DASWGI010000362.1:0-30761 GCA_036393835.1 Myxococcales bacterium
TGACGTTGATGAACAGCGTTCCGTACGGCCAGCCGGTCCCGAAACGGCGGGAGAACGAGTCGCCGACGAGGAACCGGGCCACCGCTCCCGCGGCGCCGCCGCAGGCGACGAGCAGGATGGCGGTGCCGCGCCCCACGGCGCCGCACACTAGCCGCCGCCGATAGGGCGGCGCCAGCTTTTTCAGAGCGCGGGCCTCAGGGCATGCTGGGAGAGGCGGGGGTCAGCCGCGCAGCAGGCCTTCCGCTTCCAGGGCGGCGCGGACGGCGGGGCGGCCGGAGACGCGCTGCAGGTAGGACTTGAGGGCCGGCCACCGCCCCAGGTCGATGCCGACGAAGTTGCTCCAGTTGAGCACGGTGAAGAGGTACGCGTCCGCCACGGTGAAGCGGTCGCCCATGACGAACTGCCGCTTGTCGAGGTGCCGCGCCACGAAGTCGAGCTTCGGCGCGAGCACCTCGCGCAGCGCGGGGCGCTGCTCCTCGGCCGCCCGGAAGACTGGACCGTACGACTTGTGCAGCTCGCTCGCGACGTAGTTCAGCCACTCCTGCAGCCGGTAGCGATCCAAGGAGCCCCACGGAGGCGCGAGCATCGCGTCGGGCTTGCGGTCCGCGAGGTACTGGACGATAGCCGCGCCCTCGGTCAGCACCTGGCCGTCGTCGAGTTGGAGGGCAGGGACGTACTTCTTCGGATTGATCGCCGTGTAGTCGGCGCCGCTCGCGGTCTTCTGGGCCTTGGTGTCGACGGCCTCCAGGTCGAAGGGCAGGCCGAGCTCGCGGAGCACGATGTGGGGGGAGAGGGAGCAGGCGCCGGGCTTGAAGTAGAGCTTCACGTGGACCTCCAGGAGGGCCGCGCGTCTCGCGCGCCGGCCGGTCTGTAGATGCACGCGGAAGCGAAGCGGCGCGTAAGAGACGTCCGTTCAGCCCTGGCGCCGCGCGGCATCGGCGCGGGCTCGGCGCAGGCCGGCGGCGTAGATGCAGGCGAGCGCGAGGAGGCACATGCAGCCGAGCGCAACGTACCGGTGCACGAGCAGGGACGCGCTCCAGCCGTACTGGTCGCTCAACACGCTCGGGTCGCTAGGACCAACACCCTCGTTCATCCCGAAGGGAATCCGGTCGGGGTCGGTCCGCGCGCTCCACCATTGCTCGAAGGCGTCTGCGAACGCCCCCGCGCCGATGACGAGGAACCCCCAGCGGAGCCAGCCGCGCCGGATGGCTCCTTTCGCCGGAGCGTACAGGCTCGCCATGAGAAGGGCGCCCAGGACGAGGCAGCCGCCGTCGCCCGCGAAGACGATCAGCGCGGTCGCGGCACGCGCGCCGGGCAGCAGCGTGCAAGAGAGCTGCAGCAGGAGCGCCGCGGCCGCGCAGAAAGCGGCCCTCCTCCGGCCGGTCAGCCAGCTCCGGACGATCGCGTAGATCAGCGCCGCCGAGAGGAGCGCCGCGAACACCGGCGAGCGCCCCGAGGCGGTCAGGGTGCGCCAGGGCCCCGGCACGGCGAGAAAGCCGCACAGCCACGCCGCCGCCGCGTGCCCCAGCTCGTGGACCCACATGCTGAAGAAGATGCGGACCACCGCGCGCCCGGGTCCGGTGGAGACCAGGACCCACGCGCAGAGCAGCGCCACCGGGATGGCCCAGGTGCGGATGCGCGCCTCCAGGGCCGGGCCGCCCTCGAAGTCCGGGCAGTCCGCCAGCGCCGGGCCGCCCTCCACGGCGGCGGGTCCGCCCGGCTCCAGCGCTGCGGCGCGCGCCTCCGCCTTGGCGTAGATCACTCCGCACCGCGGGCACTCGAGGAGCGCGGCCGGCCGGGGCGCGCCGCAGCACGGGCAGGTCTCCATGTGCAGACTGTACCGCGGCATACATGTCGGAGCGGGTAGGGCCGGCGGAGGAAATGGAGGAGCCCGGCAGAGCGTATCCTGCGGCGTGAGCGCCTCCGGTGTCCGGCGGTCGCTCGCAGGGCTGGACGAATCCGGGGCCGCCCGACGGTTGAGGAGTGGATGGAACGCGCGGAGCTTCGCCGGCGGATTCTGCACGGGGCGTGGATCGGCGCGCTGGCCACGGCCGCGTGCCTCCTGATCGCGCTCGCGCTGCTGTGGCCGCGTTGCCAGGGCGGCGCCTGCCCCTCGGTGCAGGCGCTGGAGACGTACCGCCCGCCGCAGGCGAGCGAGGTCCTGGACCGCGACGGCCGCCACGTGGCGCGCCTCGCCCCGGAGCAGCGGATCTTCGTGCCGATCAACGCCATCCCACCGCGCGTCACGGGCGCCTTCGTCGCCGTCGAGGACCGGCGCTTCTACCAGCACCGCGGCATCGACTTCCACCGGATGCTCGGAGCGCTCTGGCGCGACGTGCGCACCTTGAGCCTCCGCGAGGGGTCGAGCACCATCACCATGCAGCTCGCGCGCAACATGTTCCCGCAGAAGATCGGGCCGGCGCGCACGCTGCGGCGCAAGCTGTGGGAGCTGGTGCTCGCCCGCGAGATCGAGCAGAAGCTGCCCAAGGACCGCATCCTCGAGCTGTACCTGAACCAGATCTACCTGGGGAACGGGCTCTACGGAGTCGAGGCGGCGGCGCGCGGGTACTTCGGCAAGCCGGTGAGCGAGCTGAGCTCGGCGCAGGCGGCGATGCTCGCGGCGTTGCCGAAGGCGCCCACGACTTACGACCCGCGCCGCTACCCGGACGCGGCCCGGCGCCGCCGCGACCTGGTGCTGCGGCTGATGGCCGGGGCGGGCGTGATCTCGCCCGAGGAGCTGCGCAAGGAGCTGCGCGACAAGCTGCGCCTCTCGCCGCCCGAGGAGACCGCCGGGGCGCCGTGGTACGTGGCGGCGGTGCGGCGCGAGCTGCACGATCGGTTCGGCGCCGAGGCGGACACGATGGGGCTGCGCGTGCGCACCGGGTTGGACGCGGGGTTGCAGCGCGCCGGCGAGCGCGAGCTGCTGCGCCAGATCGCCGCCCTGGAGCACCACCGGAAGAAGGCGTGCAACGACGATCACGCCGATTGCCTGGAGGGGCTGTTCGTCGCGCTCGATCCATTGACCGGAGACGTCCGGGCGCTGGTCGGCGGGCGCGACTACGCCATGTCGGAGTTCGATCGCGCCACGCAGGCGCGCCGCCAGCCGGGGTCGGCGTTCAAGCCGATCGTCTGGGCGGCGGCGCTCGACTCCGGCATCCCGCTGACGACGCTCCTGGCCCAGGACGGCGGCGACTACCAGCCGGCCGACCGCATCACGCTGCCGGTCGGACCGCTCAACCTGCGCGAGGCGCTGCGAGTCTCGTCCAACCGCGCGGCGGTCGCGCTTGGCACCCGGGTCGGCGTGCCGCGCGTCATCGAGCAGGCCCATGCGCTCGGCATCAGCACGCCGATCCCCGAATTCCCCTCGACGCTGCTCGGGGCCGGCGAGGTGGCGCCGATCGAGCTGGCGGCCGCGTACGCCGCCTTCGCGAACGGCGGGATGCGCATCACGCCGCGATTCGTCACCGCGGTCGAAGGTCCGGCGGGCGACGTGCTGTGGGTCCCTTCGGTGGAGATGAAGACCGCCGTGCAGCCCGGCGTGGCTTATCTGATGACCAGCGTCCTGACCGACGTGGTGGAGCGCGGCACCGGCGCCGCCGCCCGAGCGGAAGGCCCCCCCGGCGTGCCGCTCGCCGGAAAGACGGGCACCACCAACGACGCGCAGGACGTCTGGTTCGTCGGCGGCACGCCGGAGCTCTCCGGCGCCGTGTGGCTGGGGTACGACCGTCCGCGCTCGCTCGGGCCGTCGGCGTCGGGAGGGCGGCTCGCCGCGCCGGTGTTCGGGCGCATCCTGCGCGAGTACTACCGCAAGCGGCCCGCGCCGGCGCCGTCGGACCGGCCCGGAGACCTCGAGGAGCGCGACGTCGACGTGGCCTCGGGCGGGCTGGCCATCGCGGGGTGCCCCTCCGATCGGGTCGCGCGCGAGCTGTTCCTGCCCGGCACGGCCCCCCCCGACTGCACCGAGCACCACGGCGGCGTGATCGGGTTCTTCGATCGGGTGAGCCGCTGGATGTCCAGCCACTAATCGCCGCCGTACCGCAACAATCCGAAACACGCCGGTCCCCCCGGCGCGCTTGACCGCTGACCTGCCGGGGACTAGTTGCAACTCGCAAATGTTGTATTCGCAAGAGTACGTTGGCTTGCTGATCGCGGCCGCACGCAGGTCCTTGCGGCGGGCCGTGCAGGAACGCGTCGCTCCGCTGCGCCTCAACCCCCCGCAGTTCTGGACGCTGCTCGCCGTCGCGGAGATGTCCGGCTCGTCGCTCGGAGAGCTCGCGCGCCGCCAGCGCATCGATCCTCCCGCCGCCTCCCGGGTCGTCGCCGCGCTGGTCCGGCGCGGTCTGGTGCGCTTCGAGCTGGATCCTCGCGACCGTCGCCGCTCGCGCCTGAGCCTCACCCGCCGCGGGTCGGAGCTGGTCCGCAAGCTGCGGCCGATCGCCGGCGACCTTCGCGCGCGGGTGGTCTCGGGCATGGACGCGGCCGAGGAGGCGGCGCTGCGCGCCTCGCTGCGCAAGGTGATCCGGAACCTCGAGGGAGCGCAGGTGGCCCGATTGGAAGCGTTCGATCGCGCGCGGCCTGCTGCTCGAGCTGCCGGTGTGAGAGGGAGGCGACGATGAGGCGGTGGATCCTGGCGGCGCTCGGCGTCCTCCTCGTCGCGGGGACGATCTGGTTCGTGCGTCGGCCCGGCCGGCAGCAGCCGCCGCCCGCCGCGGCGGCCCAGGCGCAGCAGCGGCCGGTCCCGGTGGTGACCGCGCAGGTTCAGCAGCGCGACCTGCCCATCTACCTCGATGGCCTCGGTACGGTGATCGCCGCGAAGACCATCACCGTGCGGCCTCAGGTCGACGGCCGGCTGGAGTCGGTGAGGTTCCGCGAAGGACAGGTGGTCCGCCGCGGGGAGGTGCTCGCGCAGATCGATCCGCGGCCGTTCCAGGTGCAACTCGAGCAGGCCCGCGGGGCGCTGAGGCGCGACGCCGCGCAGCTCCGCACCGCCCGGCTGGCGCTCGCGCGCAACCTGGAGCTCCTTCGCGACAAGCTGGTGTCACAGCAGGACGTGGACAACCAGGAAGCTGCGGTCGGCCAGTTCGAGGGGGCGGTGCGGATCGACCAGGCGCAGATCGACAGCGCCCGCCTGAACCTCGATTACGCGCGCATCACCTCGCCCATCGACGGCGTCAGCGGAGTGCGGCTGATCGATCCCGGCAACCTGGTCCGGGCGAGCGACGCGAACGGCATCGTGGTCATCACCCAGCTCGATCCCGTCGCGGTGCTGTTCACGCTGCCGCAGGACTACCTGCCGCAGGTCTCGCAGCAGATGGAGATGGGCACCTTGACCGTCGACGCGTTCAGCCGCGACGGCAACGTCAAGCTCGGCAGCGGCGAGCTCCTCGTCATCGACAACCAGATCAACCAGAACACCGCGACCATGCGGCTGAAGGCCACCTTCGCAAATCCCCAGCGGATTCTGTGGCCCAACCAGTTCGTCAAGGCCCGCCTCCTGCTCACCGTCCGCAAGGGAGCGATCGTGGTGCCCACCACCGCCGTGCAGCGCGGGCCGGAGGGAACCTTCGCGTACCTGGTCGGACCGGACCAGACGGTCCAGCCGCGCCCCATCGAGGTGGAGATGACCCAGGGAGACGTGGCGGCCATCGCCCGCGGCCTGTCGCCGGGCGAGGTGGTGGTCGCGGACGGCGCCGCCGCGCTCCGGCCGGGCGCGAAGGTCGCGCCGCGCCCGGCGGCGCCGCGTCCCGCGCAGCCGCCCAGCGGCCGCGCGATCGGAGCCGACCGGTGAGCATCTCCGAGCCATTCATCCGGCGGCCGGTCGCCACCTCGTTGCTCACCGCGGGGCTGCTCCTCGCCGGCTTCATCGGCTACAAGCAGCTGCCGGTCGCCGCGCTGCCCCAGGTGGATTACCCGACCATCCTGGTCTCCACCCTGCTGCCGGGCGCGAGCGCCGACACGATGGCCTCTGCGGTGACCACTCCGCTCGAGCGGCAGTTCGGGCAGATGCCTGGACTCACGCAGATGACCTCGGTGTCCGGCTTCGGCAGCTCGCAGATCACGCTGCAGTTCGAGCTCTCGCGCATCATCGACGCGGCCGAGCAGGACGTGCAGGCAGCGATCAACGCCGCCTCGAACCTGCTGCCGCGCACGTTGCCGGCGCCCCCCACCTACAGCAAGAGCAACCCGGCGGACACGCCAGTCCTCACGCTGGCGGTCAGCTCGGACACCATGCCGGTCTCGCAGGTGGACGACGCCGCCGACTCGATCCTGGCGCAGAAGATTTCGCAGGTGTCGGGAGTGGGGCTGGTCACCATCGGCGGCGGGCAGAAGCCCGCCGTGCGGGTGCAGGCGGATCCGTCCGCTCTGGCGGGGACCGGGCTGACCCTCGAGGATGTGCGCACGGCGCTGGTGGCGGCCAACGTCAACCAGCCGAAGGGGAACCTGGACGGCCCGCGCCAGGATTTCGCGCTGGCCACCAACGACCAGCTCTCCGACGCCGCGTCGTACCGGCCGCTGATCGTCGCCTACCGGAACGGCGCGCCGATCCGGCTGCGCGAGGTGGCGCAGGTGGTGGACGGCGTGGAGAATGCGCAGCTCGCGGGCTGGGCGAACGGCAAGCGCGCGATCATCGTCAACGTGCAGCGCCAGCCGGGCGCGAACGTGATCCAGGTCGCCGACCGCGTCAAGGGCCTGCTCCCGCAACTCCAAGCGAGCCTGCCGCAAGGCCTCGACGTGACCATCCTCAGCGACCGCACCGAGACGGTCCGCGCGTCGGTAGACGACGTGCAGTTCACGCTCATCCTCACCGTGCTTTTGGTGGTGGCGGTGATCTACGTCTTCCTGCGCTCCGTGCGGGCGACGATCATCCCGGGCATCGCGGTGCCGCTCTCCCTGATCGGCACCTTCGCGGTCATGTACCTGTGCGGGTACAGCCTCAACAACCTGTCGCTCATGGCGCTCACCATCTCGACCGGATTCGTGGTGGACGACGCGATCGTGATGATCGAGAACATCGCCCGGTTCATCGAGCACGGCGACCGGCCCTTCGAGGCGGCCCTCAAGGGCGCAAAGCAGATCGGATTCACCATCGTCTCGCTCACCGTCTCGCTGGTGGCAGTGCTGATCCCGCTCTTGTTCATGGGCGGGATCATCGGGCGGCTCTTCCGCGAGTTCGCGGTCACGCTGGCCATCGCCATCTGCGTCTCGGCGGTGCTCTCGCTGACGCTGACCGCGATGATGTGCGCGCACCTGCTCAAGCCCCGCGCCGAGGAGCGGGAAGGGCGGCTGGCCCGCACCTTCGAGAAAGGTTTCGCCTGGATGCTGGGCCTCTACGAGCGCAGCCTGAGATGGGTCCTCGCGCACCAGCCCGAGACGCTCCTGGTCACGCTTGGAACGCTGCTCCTGACCGCCCTGCTCGCGGTGGTCGTCCCGAAGGGCTTCTTTCCCTTGCAGGACACCGGGCTCATCGTGGGCGTCTCGGTCGCGCCGCCCGACTCGTCCTTCGCGCGCATGACGAACCTCCAGCGCGCCGCCGACGAGGTGATCCTCTCCGACCCGGACGTCGCCTCGGTGGCCTCGTCGATCGGCGCCGACGGCGTCAACCCCACGAGCAACAGCGGCCGCGTCTCCATCACGCTCAAGCCGCGCTCGCAGCGGAAAGCCGACGTGAGCGAGATCATCGCCCGCCTGCAGCCGAGGCTGGCCGAGGTGCCGGGGATCACCCTCTACCTGCAGCCGGTGCAGGACCTGACCATCGAGACGCGTACCAGCCGCACCCAGTTCCAGTACACGCTGGAGGACGCCGACCCCGGCGAGCTCCAAGAATGGGCCCCGCGCGTGCTGGAGAGGATGCGCCAGCTTCCGCAGCTCGCCGACGTCGCCAGCGACGAGGAATCGGACGGGTTGCAGCTCAAGATCACCATCGACCGGGACACCGCCTCGCGGATGGGGATCTCCCCGCAGGCGGTCGACGACACGCTCTACGATGCGTTCGGCCAGAGGCAGGTCACCACCATCTTCACCCAGCTGAACCAGTACCGGGTGATCCTGGAGCTGGAGCCGGAGGAGGCGCAGCACCCCGAAGCGCTCGACCGGCTCTACGTGCGCACGCAGAGCGGCGACCAGGTGCCGTTCTCGGGGTTCGCGCAGGCGGCCGAGACGCTCGCCCCACTGGCCATCAACCACCAGGGCCAGTTCCCGGCGGTGACCATCTCCTTCAACCTGGCGAAGGGCGCCGCGCTGGGAGAAGCGGTGGACGCGATCAACGCGCTCCGGACGGAGCTGGGCCTGCCGCCCGGCGTGCGCTCCGATTTCGCCGGCACGGCCCAGGCCTTCCGGGAGTCGCTCGCCAGCGAGCCCGCGCTGATCGTGGCCGCGCTCCTGACGGTCTACATCGTGCTGGGGGTGCTCTACGAGAGCTACATCCATCCGGTCACCATCCTCTCGACGCTGCCCTCCGCGGGGGTGGGGGCGCTCCTGGCGCTGATGATCTGCCGGACCGAGTTCAGCGTCATCGCGCTCATCGGCATCATCCTGCTCATCGGCATCGTGAAGAAGAACGCCATCATGATGATCGACTTCGCGCTGGAGGCCGAGCGCGACCAGGGCCTCTCGCCCACCGAGGCCATCACCCAGGCGTGCCTGCTGCGGTTCCGGCCCATCATGATGACGACCATGGCGGCGCTCCTGGGCGGCCTGCCGCTGGCGCTGGGGCAGGGGACCGGCTCCGAGCTGCGCCGGCCGCTCGGCATCAGCATCGTGGGCGGCCTGCTCGTCTCGCAGGTGCTGACGCTCTACACCACGCCGGTCATCTACCTCTACATGGGCCGTCTCGGGCGCCTGCTGCGCGGGCGGAAGAAGGCGGAACCCGAGCCGCAGCTCTCGCCATGAACGTCTCCGCGCCCTTCATCCGGCGGCCCGTCGCCACCTCGCTGCTCGCGGCGGCGATCCTGCTCGCCGGCGCGGCTGCCTATACCCAGCTCCCGGTCGCGCCTCTCCCGCGAGTCGACTTCCCCACCATCTCGGTGAACGCCGCGCTGCCGGGAGCGAGCCCCGAGACGATGGCCTCCACGGTGGCCGCGCCGCTCGAGCGCCGCTTCGGGCGCATCGCCGGGCTGCGCGAGGTCACTTCCGTCAGCTACCTCGGCTCGACCAGCATCACGCTGCAGTTCGAGCTGGACCGCGACGTGGACGCCGCCGCGCGCGACGTGCAGGCCGCCATCAACGCGGCGGGCGGCGATCTGCCGGCGAACCTTCCCACGCGCCCGAACTACCGCAAGGTGAACCCCGCCGACGCGCCCATCCTCATCCTCTCGCTGACTTCGGCCACCATCCCGCTCGGGCAGGTGTTCGACCAGGCGAACACGGTGCTGGCGCAGAAGATCTCCCAGGTGCCCGGCGTGGGGCAGGTCTTCGTCGGCGGCGGCCAGCAGCCCGCGGTGCGGGTGCAGGCCGACCCGCAGGCGCTCGCCGGGCTGTCGTTGTCGCTGGAAGACGTGCGCGCGGTGCTGGCCAACTCCACCGTGAACCAGCCCAAGGGAGCGGTCAACGGCCCCGCGCAGATGCGCACGCTGGCCGCCAACGACCAGCTGCTCAAGGCGAAGGACTTCGCGCCGCTGGTGATCGCTTACCGGAACGGGGCGGCGGTGCGGCTCTCGGACGTCGCGCGGGTGATCGACAGCGTGGAGAACGAGCGCGTCGCCGCCTGGGCCGACTCGCAGCGCGCCGTTCTCATCATCATCCGCCGGCAGCCCGGGGCGAACATCATCGACGTCATCGAGCGGGTCAAGGCGTTGCTCCCGCAGCTCTCGGGCTCGATCTCGCCGGCCATCGACGTCCAGGTCGCGCAAGACCGCAGCCAGACCATCCGCGCCTCGGTGGCCGACGTGCAATTCACCCTGGTGATCAGCGTCTGCCTGGTGGTGCTGGTGGTGTTCGCCTTCCTCCGCAGCATCCGGGCGACCGTCGTCCCCAGCGTGGCGGTGCCGCTCTCGCTGGTCGGCACCTTCGGCGCCATGTACCTGCTCTCGTACAGCCTCGACAACCTGTCGCTGATGGCGCTGACGATCGCCACCGGATTCGTGGTGGACGACGCAATCGTGGTGACTGAGAACATCGCCCGGTATGTCGAGCAGGGGATGCCGCCGCGCCAGGCTGCGCTCAAGGGCGCCAAGCAGATCGGCTTCACCATCATCTCCATCACCTGCTCGCTGCTCGCGGTGTTCATCCCCATCCTCCTGATGGGCGGCATCGTCGGACGCCTCTTCCGGGAGTTCGCGGTGACGCTCTCGGTGGCCATCGCGATCAGCTGCGTCGTCTCGCTCACCCTGACGCCGTCGATGGCCTCGCGGCTGCTCAAGCTGCCGCAAGATCGCGAGCAGGGTCGCGTCGCGCGCGCGGCGGAGCGCGCCTTCGAGCGCCTGCTGGGAGGATACGACCGTTCGCTGCAATGGGTGCTCAGGCACCACTGGCTCATGCTCGGCGTCACCGTGGTCACCCTCGCCATCTCGTTCTGGCTGTACGTGGTCATTCCCAAGGGACTGTTCCCGCAGCAGGACACCGGCGCGCTGGCCGGCTTCTCGGAGGCGCCGCAGGACGTCTCCTTCCCGACCATGAAGCAGCGGCAGGAGGCGGTGAACGCGGTCGTCCTCTCCGACCGGGCGGTGGATCACATGGTCTCCTTCATCGGGGGGAACGGCCCGCTGAACAACGGCTTCATGTTCGTGCAGCTCAAGCCGCTCGGGCAGCGCAAGCGTTCGGCGGACCAGGTCATCGCGGACCTGCGGCCCAAGCTCGCCCGCGTGGAGGGGATCACCCTGTACCTGCAGTCCGTGCAGGACGTGCGCATCGGCGGCCGCACCTCGCGCACCCAGTACCAGTACACGCTGCAGGATCTGAACCTGGACGAGCTGCTCCAGTGGTCCCCGCGCGTGCTGGAGAAGCTGCGCACGCTGCCCCAGCTGCGCGACGTGAACACGGATCAGCAGACCGCGGGGCTGCAGCTCTTCGTGGAGATGGATCGGGACACCGCTTCCCGGATGGGCATCACGCCCTCGGTGGTCGACTCCACGCTCTACGACGCGTTCGGCCAGCGCCAGGTGACCACTATGTACACGCAGGTGAACCAGTACCGCGTGGTCCTGGAGATGAAGCCGGAGCTGGCCGCCTATCCCGAATCGCTGCGCTCCATCTACGTGCGCGGCCAGGACCCGGACCCCGTCCCACTCACCGCCTTCGCGCGCTTCGAGCCGCGCGCCACTTCGCTGTCGGTGAACCACCAGGGCCAGTTCCCCGCGGTGACCTTGTCCTTCAACCTGGCCCCGGACGTGTCGCTCGGGCAGGC
Source organism: Myxococcales bacterium (assembly GCA_036393835.1). Classification (GTDB taxonomy): domain Bacteria; phylum Myxococcota; class Myxococcia; order Myxococcales; family 40CM-4-68-19; genus VBKO01. Next base: position 11,342 of record DASWGI010000362.1, read on the forward strand.
GGTGACCTCCATCCACCGCGCCGAGCAGCAGATCCGGATGCCACCGGGGCTGCACGCGAGCTTCCAGGGCACCGCGCAGGCGTTCCAGGACTCGCTGGCGAGCGAGCCCCTCCTGGTGCTCACGGCGCTGCTCGCCGTCTACATCGTGCTCGGGGTCCTGTACGAGAGCCTGATCCACCCGGTGACCATCCTCTCCACGCTGCCGTCGGCGGGGGTGGGGGCGCTGCTCGCGCTGATGCTGTTCAAGACGGAGCTGAGCATCATCGCTCTGATCGGGATTATCCTCCTCATCGGCATCGTGAAGAAGAACGCGATCATGATGATCGACTTCGCCATCGAGGCCGAGCACGACCAGGGGCTCGGAACGCGCGACGCGATCTACCAGGCATGCCTGTTGCGCTTCAGGCCCATCCTCATGACCACGCTGGCGGCCATGCTCGGCGGCCTGCCGCTCGCGCTCGGACACGGAGTGGGAAGCGAGCTGCGGCGCCCGCTGGGCATCGCCATCGTCGGCGGGCTGCTCATCTCGCAGCTCCTCACGCTCTTCACCACGCCCGTCGTGTACCTGGCGCTCGACCGCCTCTCCCAGCGCCGAAGGCAGAAGGCCGGGGTCGCGCCGGCCGTCCCGGCGTAGCCGCCCTCCACCAGGCGCAAGGCACGCCGCCTGCCAGCCGCACCGGTGCTCCCACGCCCGGTGATCGTTTCCCGCACCAGCTTGTCGTCCACTAGACGACAGATGAGCGCGCCCGACAGTTCGAGAGCGAAAACGGTTGCGCCGGGTGCGGGGCATTCTGTATGCGCTGCCATCCCGATGGTACGAGAATCACGCGCAGTGGAGGCCCGGTGACCGACTCGAGAGCGCCGCTCGCACCCTTCGGCGAGGCCCAGCACGCGATCGACGGCATCCGCGACTACGCCATCTTCCTCCTCGAGCCGGATGGCACGGTGGCCTCCTGGAACGAAGGCGCGCGGGCGATCAAGGGCTACTCGGCGCCGGAGATCGTGGGCCAGAGCTCCTCCCGGTTCTACACGCGCGAGGACCTGCTGGCGGGCAGGCACGCGCAGCTTCTCGCCCGCGCCGCCCGGGAGGGCCGCGTCGGGGACGAAGGGTGGCGCGTCCGCAAGGACGGCTCCCGCTTCTGGGCCGACGTGGTGATCACCGCGATCAGCGGGGCGGACGGAGCGCTGCGCGGATTCGTGAAGATCACGCGCGATCTCACCGAGCGCAAGCAGGGGGAGGAAGCGCTCCGGCAAGGCGAAGAGCGGATGCGGCTGATGATCGACCGCGTGGAGGAGTACGCGATCTTCATGCTCGATCCCGCCGGGCGGGTGGCCAGCTGGAACTCGGGGGCCGAGCGCCTGAAGGGGTACACGGCCCGCGAGATCGTCGGCCAGAGCTTCGCCAGGTTCTATCCCGAGCCGGAGGTCCGCGCCGGCAAGCCCGAGCGGGAGCTGGAGATCGCCCAGCGGGAGGGCCGCTTCGAGGAGGAGGGCTGGCGGGTGCGGAAGGACGGCTCCCGCTTCTGGGCGAGCGTGGTCCTGAGCGCGGTCCGGGACGAGCGCGGAACGCTGGTCGGCTTCACCAAGGTCACGCGCGACATGTCCGACCGCAAGCGCTCCGAGGAGGCGATGGTAGAGCGGACGCGGCAGCAGGGGGCGGTGGCGCGGCTGGGCGTCTTCGCCGTGGAGCAGCCGGACTTCGACGCCGTGATCCACCGCGCGATCGAGACCGTGCGCGACACGCTCGGCACCGAGCGGGTCCAGGTGCTCGAGCTGTCCGACGACGGCAACTCGCTGACCCTCCGGGCCGGCTGCGGCGTCGATCCGGCCAGGGTGGGACGCTTGGCCGTCGCGGTGGACCGCGAATCGCCGTTGCTCAGCCTGGAGCCCGTGCAGCTCGACCCGCAGGGGTCCCGGCCGGGGGCCCTCCTCGACGAGCAAGGCTTCCCGAGCGGGATCACGTCGGTCATCCGCGCGTCCGCCCGGCCGCGCGGGGTCTACGGCATGCTCGGCGCCCATGCCGCCGTCCGGCGCGCGTTCACCGGCGACGACGTGAACTTCCTCCGGTCCGTCGCCAACGTCATCGCCGCGACCATCGAGCGGCGCCGGATGGAGGAGCAGGTGCGGGCGGCCGAGCGAAAGACGCAGGAGGAGCGCGTCCGCACGGCGCAGATCCAGGAGGCGCTCCGCGAGCGGGACGAGTTCATCTCCGTGGCGGCGCACGAGCTGCGCACGCCGCTGACCGCGCTGCAGCTGAAGCTGCAAGGCCTCGAGCGCGGGCTCAAGGTGGCAGCGCCCGAGAAGAGCGCGGGGAGCAAGGTCGGCGACCGGCTCGAGGGCGCGCTCCGGCAGACGGAGCGGCTCTCGCGTCTCATCGAGCGGCTCCTCGACGTGTCGCGCATCGCCGCCGGCCGGCTGGAGCTGGCTCCGGAGCGCTTAGACCTGGCGGAGCTGGTACGCCAGGTGGCGGAGGACTTCCGCGAGCCCGCCGCCGAGACCGGCACGGAGTTGCGGCTCCACGGCGCGCAGCGGGTGGAAGGTTGCTGGGATCGGCTGCGCATGGAGCAGGTGCTGGTCAACCTGCTCTCCAACGCGGTGAAGTACGGCGCGGGCCGGCCCGTCTCGGTGCGGCTGGAGTCGGCCGGCGAACGGATCCGGATCTCGGTGGTGGACGAGGGCATCGGCATCGCCCCGGAGGACCTGGGGCGCATCTTCACCCGGTTCGAGCGCGCCGCGCCGGTGCGCAACTACGGGGGCCTGGGGCTCGGGCTCTACATCAGCAGGTACATCGTGGACGCGCACGGTGGCCACATCGAGGTCTCCAGCCGGCCCGGGCAAGGATCCACCTTCGTCATCGACCTGCCCCTGGTGGCCGCGCTCGCCACCTCTCCGGGGCAGGGCCCGCGGCAGGCCAGGGCATGACGGTAGCGAGCTGCAACAGGACGGTCCTGGTGGTGGAGGACGACCGCGACGTTCGCGAGGCCATCGCCGAGGTGCTGGCCGACAGCCGATACGTGGCCCTGCACGCCGCCAACGGCGCCGAGGCCTTGCAGCGGTTGCGCTCCGCGCCGGTCAGGCCCTGCGTCATCCTGCTGGACGTGATGATGCCGACCATGGACGGCTGGCAGTTCCGCGCCGAGCAGCAGCGCGACCCCGCGGTGAAGGACATCCCCGTCGTGGTCCTGAGCGCGCACTCGGACGCCGGCGAGGCGGCGGCGAAGATGGCGGCCGCCGGATACCTCACCAAGCCGGTCGCGCTCGAGACCTTGCTCGGCGTCGTGGAACGGTTCTGCGCGACCGACAAGGAATAGGCGGAGGAGGCGGGGATGCAACCGACCGGGACTCTCGGGGCTCACCTCTGGCGCGCGGCGCGGCGCGCCGCGGCGATGCTGCTGCTCGGCGTCGCCTGGTCGTGCGCGCACACCTCGATCCGCCAGATCGGGGAGTGCGACCGGGTCCCCGCCGAGCAGCGCGTCGCCTGCGCGGCGTGCACGGTGAAGAACGAGGCCCAGGGCTGGATCGGCGAGTACGAGTACAGGCCCGACAACGCCCCCGACGATCGGTGCGTGCGCGTGAAGTGACGCCCGGCAGTCCTAAGGCGGGGCCACGCCGAGCTCCGCGTACAGCTCGGCCGGCCGGTACAGGATGCCGTCCTTCATCACCAGCACGGTGTTCCGCACGGCCGAGATCTCCTGCGCGGGGTCGCCGTCGACGAGGACCAGGTCGGCGAGCTTGCCCGGCTCGATCGATCCCAGCTCGCCGTCCATGCGCATGATGCGCGCCGCCCCGTGGGTGGCGAGCTGCAGCACCTGGGCCGGCGGGATCCCCGCCTGCGCGTCCAGCTCCAGCTCGCGGTGGAGCGAGAAGCCGGCGAGCGCGTCGGTGCCGGCCTCGATCGGCACTCCGGCCGCCCAGAGCTCGTGCACGAGCGCCAGCGCCTTGTCCCAGGACTTCCGGTAGCGCTCGTCCATGCCAGGCGGCACGGGCAGGCTGCCCGCCATGAAGCCGCGGCGCACCTGCACCGGCAGCCGATCGGCCACCTTCGCCATGCCGACTGCCATCGTGCCCGGGCGGTCGAGGAACAGGGACTCGAACGCGCTCAGCGTCAGGTCCAGCCCCGTGCGGCGCTCCTTGAGCAGGTCGATGAACGCGCGCACCTCCGCCGAGGACAGGTCGAGGTCGGCCGCCCGCCGCGCCGGCTCCAGGAAGCGCGCGGGCGTGCGCGTCTCCTTCACGTCGGGCATGAAGTTCAGCAAGAGGAAGTTGACGTGCTGGATCTCGTCGTAGCCCAGCTTGACGCACTCGGCGGCGGTGAGGTTCGCGGGGACGTGGCCGCTCACGCGCAGCCCCTTCGCGTGCGCCTCCTCGGCGATGGGTCCGACCAGCTCCGGCTTGATGGAGCTGTAGAGCTTGATCTGCACGTAGCCCAGGCCGGCATACTTGTCGACCCAGGCGCGCCCTTCTTCCGGGGTGGAGACGAGCACCTTGGTGGGTCCCTGGTACGGCCCGGGACCGTCCATGAAACCGGCCATCACGATCCGCGTCCCCAGCTCGGTCCCCTCCTCGATGCGCTTCTTGCGCGCGCGCAGGTCGTCGATGTCGTTGGCGAGATCGCGCACGGTGGTCACGCCGGCGGCCAGGTTGAGCAGGCCGTCGTTTCCGCCCACGTGCGCGTGCATGTCCCAGAGCCCGGGCAGGAGCGTCTTGCCGCGCGCGTCGATCACCTCGGCGCCCGCAAGAGGCTCGCTCGCCGGGCCCACCGACCGGATGCGGTTCCCTTCCACGGTGACGTCCTGGTGGGCCACCATCCTCGCCGCCCGCGCGTCGAAGACGTTCGCGTCGTGGAAGACGACCGCGCCGCGCGGCCGGTGCGCGAGCCGCCGGGCCTGCTCGCGCGCCCGCCGCTGCTCCGCCTCCTGCTGCGCCTTCACCAGCGCGGGCATCGCGCCTTCCCAGCCCTCGCGGACGACGGCCTGCCACACGCCCCCGATGGCGAACAGCTCGCGCTTCTCGTCGAGCCAGAGGTAGCTGGGCGAGAAGTCGACCCCGGTGACCGCGTAGAGGGTCAGCCGTCGCGCCTTTCCTCCGCTCCGGACCCGGTGGTCCAGCACCCGTTCGATGCGCGCCTCGCCGTCGGGGAGGAGCGCCAGCTTTCCGCCGTTCCGGAGCAGGGCTCGCGCGAGCAGCGCGCCGTCAACCGGCGGCCCGAACATCGACACGTAGAACGCCGGTCCGGCGGGCCGCCGGGTGCCCTGCTCGGCCTTGCTCTTCCACGAGGCGACGCCGTCCGCGAGCGAAAACCGCTCGCTGACCGCGTCCTTCATGTAGTCGTTGCCGTCGATCTCCTCGGAGATTGGCAACCCGTCGCGCAGGGTCAGCGTCGTGTATGTCTTCGGGCCGCGGCCGCGGTCGTTGTACTGGAAGAACGCGCGCAGCTTTCCGTCGGGAGATCCCCACACCGCCTGCTGGCCCGCAGCGGCGCCCATGATCAGCACCGTGTACCGGGTGGCGTTGGCCGGCACGTCGGAAGGAAGCGCGGGCAGGTTCGACGGGGCGGCGAGGAGCAGGGAGAGGATGGACGCGATCAAGATCGCCTCGGGCGGCTACTGCGGAAGCTGCAGGCGGACGCGGAAGGTGTAATCGACTTCGACGGGACGGCCATCCGAAATCCGGGCCGGGATATAGCGTCGCCGCTCGAGCGCCTCGATCACCGCGCGGTCCATGAAGGGAAGCCCCTGCAGGACGCGGCAGCCGTGGACCGTTCCTTCCACGGTGACGATGCATTTGACCACCATCAACCCCTGCACGTCGTTCTGCAGCGCTTGCAGCGTGTACTCAGGGTCCGGCCCGGAGATCTGGCGAGGGGGCGTCATCCGCCCGGCCTCGTACTCCGGCGTGGGACCCGGCTGCGCCGGCGTGAACGCCTCTCCGCCGCCCGCTCCGCCCGAGTCGCCGATCCCCGGCACATCGGCTGCGCCGGGTCCGGACTCGTCACCGTGCACGGGCGCGCTCGCCTCGGGTGGCTCTCGCGCCGGAGCGATCTCGCGCGTCACGGTGAGCCGCGGGGGCTTTGGCTTGCCGGCGCTCCGGTCGGGCGGGCGCGCCGGCTGCGAGGTTCCGTTGCGGCCGACCGTTTGGGGCACGGGGAATCTGGGGGGCACGAGGCGAAAATCGGGCGGCGGCGGCGGCGCGGTCGTCCGGAGCCCGGCCACGAGCACGGCGATGGCAATCGCCGCGGCGTGCGCCGCGATCGCGCAGGCAGTGGCCGTGCCGGAGCGCCTCTTCCCCGGACTCGCGATCGCGTCGAACATGGGCCCCTCCAGGCATCCGTAACGCACGACATCCTAAGCCGATCTGGCTGCGCCGCGTGAACGCGGCTACCGCCCCGAGGTCCAGACCGCGGGCCAGAGCGCGGGTCGCAGCTCCGAGCCGAAGCGCTTGCGGTAACGCGCCTTCAGTTCCTCGAGGGCGGCCGTTTCCCCCAGGCTCTCGTCCACCGCGGCCAGGCTGACCCACGGCTCGTACGTCCGATCGTCCAGCTCGAGCGCGCGCGTCAGGTGGGCGTGCGCGTCGCGGAAGCGCCGCTCCGCCCCCGCGATGAGCCCGAGGAAGTACCGGGGAAAGAAGGCTTCCGGCGCGGCGCGCGCGGCGGACTCGCAAACGGCTTTCGCCGCGGCGAACGCGCGGGCGCGGCCGTGCAAGAGGCAGTGGATCACCTCCGCGCCGGGCGCCGCGGGGAACTTCGCCGCGAGGTCCTTCGCGGCCGTCCGCGCACGGTCGATCCGACCGTACCGGACGTCGCTCTGCGCATCCAGCACGGCCTGGACGTACTCGTGCTCGCGCTCGGGAGCGACCGCCGCGTCGCGCGGCAACGCGGCCAGCCGCCGCAGGCGCGCGCACTCCGCGGCGATCTCCTTGGCGCCGGGCTGGCCGCGAGCGCGGGCAGCGGTCCTCTCGGCGGCCGAGCAGATCTCGGCGCGCCCATAGCCCTGGGCGAGCGAGAGCCACAGCTCCGGCGGCGCCGACGCCTCGCGCAGGGCGGACTCGGCGCGCGCCAGGGCGATCGCCGCCCCGGCCCGGTCGTCGCGATCGAGCAGCACGTGCGCGAGCACCAGCCGGATCTCGACGGGCGCGCCGGGGAGGCGCGCGGCTCCCTGGCAGGCAGCGAGCGTGCTGGCCGATCTCGGTTCGCGCGCCTGTCCCAGCGAGCAGGAGAAGGCCTGCACCCGCGCGTCTTGCGGGTACCGCCGCGCGAGCGGCGCGAGAAGGGCGGCCGCGCCGGCCAGGTCGCGGGCCCGCGCCTTGCGCGCGGCGTCTTCCAGCCGCTGCGCATCCGCGGCAGACAGCGGCCCGGCCTCGGCGACCGCGGGCGAAGGCTCGGCGGCCGGCTCCGCGGGCCGTGCCGTCTCCTGAGGTGCCCCGCCCTGCTGGCCCGCCGCGAAGCGGGCGCTTCCGAAGAACTGCTCGCCCGCCCTCAGGGCCTCGGCCCGCGTCGCCTCGTCCCAGATGCTGGTCGAGGAACGCACCTCGTCCCGGTATGCAGCCGCCCATCTGGAAAGGCCCGCTTGGTCCCGCGAGCTTCGCTGCTCCAGGGCGGTCTGGAGGAGGCGGACGATGCCCGGAGAGAAGCCCGATTGCGAGGGCTCGTACATCGGCGACATCAGCGATCCGGTCGTGTGCTCGTGGAAGGCCCCCAGGGTATGGGCCCACTCGTGTAGCAGCACCGCCGTCTCCTTGTGGAGGCGGCGCTCGCGGAGCAGGGCTTCGCGCTCCTCCCGCGGCAGCTGGTCCAGCACGGACTCCAGGGCCCGCGTCTCCTCCAGCGAGAACATCCCGCGCAGCACGAGGTGGCGGCCGAACAGCGCGCCCATCCCCAGCTGCTCGTGGGCGGCGGAAGCGAACGCCAGGGCAGGGGCGAAGCCGATGACCCAATCGACGTCCGCGCCCCCGTCCGCCGCGGCCAGATCCGCGAGCGCCTTGCCCAAGCCCTCGAACCGATCCGCGCGCTTCCAGGCGCGGATCGATTCCACCTCCAGCCGGACGCCGAGCTCCGCCTCGATGGCGGCGTTCGCGCGGTCGATCTGCGCCCGGATCCGATCGCTCCAGCGCGGCGTCTGGGCCTGGTACTCGGGGTCGGCGTACGCGCGCACGCGCAGCGAGCGGACGGGCCCCGTGGCGCGGGACTGCGCGCCGATCGGCGCGGGGCGCAGGCTTTGCGCGTAATCGCGCTGCAGGTCGCGGGGCGATTTCCAGCACGCCGCGGCGATCGCCGCACAGGCGAGCAAGCTGTTCCGCCCCAGGGCAGCCACAGCCCAATCAAACCAGACGCCCCCCGGATCTCCAAGGGGCGTGCTACCGTCCAGCGCGTGGCGTTGTTCTCCCGCCGGCTGCCGCACGTGATCACGCGCTCCGATCTGGCGCGCGCGCTCGCGCCCACCTACGCCAAGGCGGCCCAGGTGGATGCGGAAGAGGCCGAGGACCGCTTGCTGCGCGCCTTCGCCAACCAGCGCGTCCTCGACGAGGTGTACGGCGGGCTGTCCGCGGCGCTGGCGGAAATGAAGGGTCCGCGGACCACCGAGGACGAGCTGGTCGACAAGCTCTCGACCGGGGTCCAAGCGCGCCGCGGGCGCGTGCGCGCGGCCGAGCTGACTCCCGCGGTCTCGGCGGTGCTGGTCCTCGTCAACGTGGAGCTGGGACAGGCGCCGGAGATGATGCGCAACACCCTGCAGGGCGGGAAGGGGAAGGCGTTGCTGCAGGAGGGGCTGAAGGCGCTCGGCGCGCACCTGGTGAAGGAGCTGATCCGGTAGCCGCCGCCGATGGGGCGGCGCTCTCGAGTGCAGGAGGACCGACATGACCGGGCGCTTCCGCAACGTCGCTTTCGATCGCGAGGGACCGATCGCCTGGATCACCATGGACCGGCCCGAGCGCCGCAACGCGCTGTCGCTCGAGCACCTCCGCGAGCTGCTCGAGTGCCTCCGTGCCGTCGGCGGAGATCGCGAGGTGCGCGTGGCCGTGGTGCGCGCCAGCGGCCCGGCGTTCAGCGCCGGCCACGACCTGAGCGAGATGATCGGGCGCGACTCGGCGTTCTACCACCAGCTCTTCGCCGCCTGCGCCGAGGTGATGGAGACCATCCAGGGAATCCCGCAGCCCGTCATCGCCGAGGTGCAGGGGATCGCGACGGCCGCCGGATGCCAGCTGGTTGCCTCCTGCGATCTGGCCGTCGCGGCGGCCGAGGCGCGCTTCGCCACGCCCGGGGTGAAGATCGGCCTGTTCTGCACCACGCCCATGGTCGCGCTCACCCGCGCCATCGGTCCCCGGAAGGCGATGGAGATGCTGCTCACGGGCGAGCCGATCACCGCGGCCGAAGCGCTTGCCGCGGGGCTGGTGAATCGCGTGGTCCCGGCTTCCGAGCTGCGGGCGGCCACGCGCGCCCTGGCGGACCGGATCGTCGCCTCCAGCCCGTTCGTGGTCGGCCTCGGCAAGAAGGCGTTCTACCGGCAGCTGCCGATGGCCCAGGCGGACGCCTACGCCTACGCCTCGGAGGTGATGTGCGCGAACGCCGCCGCGGAGGACGCGCAGGAGGGCATGAGCGCGTTCCTGCAGAAGCGCGCGCCCTCCTGGCGCGGCCGGTGAGCTCCACTCGCGTCTTTCCATCGAGGAGATCCGCCATGCTAACCCTGCTCGTCGCGCTCGCCGCAGCCGCCGCCCACGCGCAGGCGAAAACGCCCCGCGGCCTCGAGGGCCTCGACTCCCTCTATCCCGAGCTCGACGCGCTGTACCTCGACATGCACCGGAACCCCGAGCTGTCCGGGCACGAGGAGAAGACCGCGGCCAAGCTCGCGGAGCGCCTCCGGCGCCTCGGCTACGAGGTGACGACGGGAGTGGGCGGCACGGGCGTGGTCGGCGTCCTGCGGAACGGCACCGGGCCGACGGTGCTGTTGCGCACCGAGCTCGACGCCCTGCCGGTCGAGGAGAAGACGGGGCTGCCGTACGCGAGCAAGGCGACGGCGACGGATCCCGCCGGCAAGACCGTGCCCGTCATGCACGCCTGCGGGCACGACGTGCATATGGCCTCGTGGACGGGGGCGGCGGCGCTCCTTTCGCGCGCCAAGGACCGCTGGCGCGGCACGGTGGTGATGGTCGGGCAGCCTGCCGAGGAGACCGTGGCAGGCGCGAAGGCGATGCTCGCCGACCGCTTCCTGGAGAGGTTCCCAAAGCCGGACTTCTCCGTGGCGGTCCACGACAGCTCCGACCTGCCTGCCGGAAAGGTCGCCTGGATCCCCGGCTACGCGCTCGCCAACGTCGACTCGGTGGACGTGACCGTCTTCGGGCGCGGCGGGCACGGCGCCAAGCCCGACACCACGGTCGATCCCGTCGTCATCGCCGCGCGCACCGTGCTGTCGCTGCAAACGCTCGTCTCGCGGGAGAAGGATCCGCTCGAGCCCGCGGTGGTGACCGTCGGCTCCATCCACGGCGGCAGCAAGCACAACATCATCCCGGACGACGTCCACCTGCAAATCACCGTGCGCTCGTACTCGTCGCAGGTCCGCAAGCAGTTGCTCGACGGGATCGCCCGCATCGCGAAGGCAGAGGCCGCCGCGGCGGCGGCCCCGCGCGAACCCGAGATCCGCACCAGCGAAGGGGCCAACGCCACCTTCAACGATCCGGCGCTGACCAGGCGGCTCGGCGCGATGCTCGCCCGCGAGCTGGGCCAGGACAACGTCGTCGAGGGGAAGCCGGAGATGGTGGCCGAGGACTTCGGCGAGTTCGGCAAGGCCGCGGGTGTGCCGTCGGTGCTCTTGCGGGTGGGCGCCGTCGAGCCGGAGAAGTACGCGGCCGCCAGGGCCTCGGGCGCGCCGCTCCCTTCGCTGCACTCGGCCACCTTCGCGCCCGATCGCGAGCCGACCATCCGCACCGGAGCCGCGGTGCTTGCGCTGTCCGCGCTGGAGCTGCTCGGCAAGCGGTGAGGTGTCTCCGGCCTCTTACATGGAACGCCTTGTGGATCACCCGAGGTGCGTTGCTAGACCTTTTCTTGGGGGAAGTTGTTCCTTGACCAGCCCGCAACCGCTGTCGCTGCTCCGCCGTCCCGCCGTGCTGCTGGTGGACGACGCTCGCCTGGTGCTCCGTGTCGTCGAGAGGGCGCTCACCTCCGCGGGCTTCAGCCTCTCCGTCGCGGAGAACGCCGAGCGCGCGGTGCGGCTCCTCGAAGAGCAGGAATTCGCCTGCGCCCTGATCGACCGCAACCTGGTGGGGAGCGACGGGCTCGACCTGATCAAGCAGATCCGCGAGCGCCAGCCGGGCTGCGCCTGCGTGCTGATGACCGCGTACCCGTCGGTGGGCTCCGCCGTCGAGGCGCTGCGCATCGGCGTGGTGGACTACATCCAGAAGCCCTCGCCCGACTTCGACGTCATCGCCGAGCGGGTCCAGAACGCGGTCCGGCTGCACCGCCGCCGCGAAGGCGGCGACGCGCCCCGTTCCGCCGGGCGCGCCGTCGAGGAGAAGCGGAACCAGGTGCTCGTGCGCGGCGCGGACGAGCTCGTCGCCACCCTCCGCGCGCTGCAGAGCAAGATGAAGCCCGCCGCCCGCGCCGCATTGAATCGCGCGCTGGCCAACGCCGAAGCCCAAGCCGCCCTCCTCCGCGGCCGCTGACCCACCTGCATCTACAGAGACCGTCCGGTCCGGGCTCTTCCATCCGCCCACATCGAGAGCTGGAACGCTTCGGCGAGCTGCTCTGGTTCGAGCTGGCGCGGCTGCGCGCCGAGAAGGTCTTCCTCGAGGTCCACTCAGGAGGCGGTGTTCAGCGCGACCAGCGGCCGCGGCTCGTCCTCCACCTTTCGCACGGTGCTCGGCAAAGGCTCGACGTTGGCGGGGAGACGCTCGGCGCAGAGCGACGAGTCGTTCAGCGTGCACCGTCCCTGCTTCTCCAGGTCGAACTGCCAGCGGTGGCGAGGGCACACCAGGAGGTGCCCGCCTTCGACCCAGCCCTCGGTCATGTCCGCGCCCTGGTGCGGGCAGTAGCGGTGCACCGCGTACCTCGCGCCGCCGGCCTCGATGATGGCGCGCTCCTTGTTCGCCTCGACCTGGCGGATGGAGTCGCACAGGGAAGCCAGGTCCTCGGCCTCGAGCGCGAGGAAGCCGTGCAGCACCGGGTCGTACTCGTCCGGCGAGCGGCTGAGGCGGAAGCGGAAGGAGAGGAAGAAGTCCTCCCAGGTGAGCTTCCGCTCCAGCACCTCCAGCACGTCGCCGGCGCGGACCTTGAAGGTGTAGCGGCGCTCGTCCCGCAGGGCGGACACCTCCTCGATGCGCTGCGAGGGGAACTCGATGCGGAGCATCCGCTCCGGCAGCTCCTCGAGCCAGACGTAGAGGGCCACGCCGACGCGGTCGCGCAGGTCCAGGCGCGACAGCTTGTGCCGCATCTCCTCGCGGAGCCGGCCCAGGACGCCCGGAAGGTCCGAAGGAGGCGGCGCGCGGCGGCCCTGGAACAGGTCCTCCATCCGCGCCGCGTAGCCGCGCACGTACTCTTCGAAGCGCTCCTCGTCGAGCCGCTCGCTGGCGAGCACGGTGAGCTTGCCGCTCGCCACGTCGAGCACGTCGCCCGGCATCGGCTCGAGAAGCGAGCTGCCCACCCCGGAGAGCCGCTTGCGCAGGTAGGCGAAGAGCTTCTGCGCCCGGGGGAAGATGTTCACCTCCTCGAAGTTCAGGTGCACGAGCGCGGGATCGAGGAAGCACGCCGGTCCCGCGGAGGCGAGGAACAGGCGCGGGCGCACCGCCTCCAGCGCGCGGGCCACCGCCTCGAACTTGCCGAACATCTTCCGCCGGGAGATCACCGTGTACTGCTTGGGCGAGTACTCGTAGCAGGTCGGGTGCCAGATGGCCCCGGAGAACTGCGCGGTGAAGACGTCCACGGGCCCTTCCTCCGCGGCGATCTGCCCGAGGCGGTCGTGGATCTTGCAGTCGTTCAAGTCGAGGAAGGTGCGGCCGTCCGCCTTGACCAGGAGACCCGAGTCGCGGTTCAGCCCGCCGTCCTGCACGTAGAGCCTCAGGTACCCGCCCGGGATCGGCACCTTGTCGCCGTCGGCGCAGGCGATGACCTCGCACCCGGTCGCGCGCAGCCGCTCGACCAGCTCGGGCCGCCGGAACCGCGGCACCACGGCGGTGAAGTCGCGGCGCGCGAGCGAGGCTAGGAACTCGCGGTCGAAGTGGTCGCCGTGCTCGTGGCTCACGTAGACGAACCGCGGCTTGCGCGGGTCTTCCAGCCTCCGGCGCACGAGCGGCGCCAGGTGATGGTTCTGCGGGAGCTGCATCCACGCCGAACCGAAAGCGCCGTGGCGCGAGACCCAGGGGTCCGCCACCACCACCGCCCCCTCCGTTTCCACGACGAAGCCCGCGTGCCCCAGATACCCGATCTGCATCGACACCCTCCCCAACGCCGCCCGAACCCGCCCGCAAGGTGCTCAGCGGATCTCCCAGTCCCCACCCTCGCCGCGGGCCTCGTAACGCCCCGCCGCGAGCTTCCCGTAGAAGTGCACGTCGATCGCGCCGGCCACGCTCTGGCCGTCGAACAGACCCAGCTCGCCCTGGGTCGCGAAGGTCAGCCCGAGCTGGGCGGCGGTGAACCGCACCCGCTCGCCCGCGCCGAGCGCGACCGCCGGGACGTTGCGCGTCAGCGCGCGCCGCAGGTCGGTCGTGAGCACCAGCCCGGCGATCTCGCCGCGCAGGAAGGCGGCTCGCGCGGTGACGTAGGTTGTGCCTGCCCTTCGCCTTGCGCTCGATCATCAGCCCGATGCGGTGGCCGGTGAACCCCGCCTTCTGCAGGAAGTCGCCGGCGATGCCGCGGTCGACCAGCGGCAGCTCCCAGGTCGATTCCTCGTAGCGGGCGGTGAAGGGCGCCTTGAACTCGCCCGCGTAAAGCCGATACCGGTGCGACGGGTCGCGCAGCCTGCCGTACGCGTCCTTGATCGGAGCGTGCGAGGAGGCGTCCACCTCGAGCACCGTCTGCAGCCAGTCGAACGGTTCGGCCGATACGCCGATCCGCGCGTCGCTCACGTTGAACTGCCTCTCGTAGACGCTCCGCTCGTCCGCGGTCGCGTCGGCGAACACCCTGCGTAGACGCGCGGCAGTTTCGTCGCCTGCTCCTCGTCCTCCGCCCGCGCCGCGCCGGACAGGAGGAGGGCCGCCGTCAGAAACCGCGCAAACCCCCACCGGACACCCAAGCCGCCGCCCATCCCCTACCCCCCCCGCGCGGCGAGTTGCAACGCTCGTGCCTCGGCTGCGGCACGACTGGACGAGCGGGCGGTCAATCCACTGGATTTCCCGCGAGAGACCCTGCAATTCCTCCGGAAGGAAACGCCGTTTCTCCGATGGTCGGAGCGAGCGACCGGATCGGACGCCGCGGATCAACGACATCACCGTGACTGCGCCGGCGAACGCCAACCTGGCGCCGCCCGGGCACTACATGCTGTTCCTGTTGGGGGCGAACGGCGCCCCGTCCCTCTCTCGCATCGTCCACGTCGGCCGGCTCGTCGACACGCCGCTCCTTGACCCGCGATCCGCCCACGCAGTAAGGCCGGCGCTCCCGACCGTGTCCCCGGCCGGTAAGGAGAAACCCAGACATGAGACCCGAGTCCCCCGAAATGCTCGGCGGAAAACTGCCGTCCGCGGCGGCCATCGCGGTCGCGCTGCTCGCCTGGGCGCAGCCGTCCCAAGCCAAGGTGACGAAGATCGTGATCGATTCGAAAACGTCGCCCGCGTTTTGCGATGCGGCGAATCCCACCAAGGCATGCCTGGCGGGACAGACGGCACCGTCCTTCGGAGACGCCGGCCAGTACCAGATCGTGCGGGGCCGCGCCTTCGGTGAGCTCGATCCGAAGCACCCGCTCAACGCGATCATCCAGGACATCGAGCTGGGGAAGGACGCTGACGGCAAGGTCCGCTACACGGCCACGTTCCAGTTGGTGAAGCCGATCGACATGTCGAAGAGCAGCCACCTCCTGTGGCAGGACGTGCCCAACCGCGGCGGCCGGCTCACCATCAACACCATCGAGCGCAACAACGGCGACGTCGGGCTGAGCAGCGGCTGGCAGGGCGACAATTCGGGCACGACCGCCCAGAACCTGGTCGGCGCGGACGGCGTCAGCACGAACGACTGGGTGGCAGTCCCGATCGCGAAGCAGGCCGGCGGCAAGCCGGTGACCGGCAACGTGCTGGGGCGCATCGTCAATCGGAGCGGCCCGGCTTCACAGGGCATCCTGGTCCAGAGCAGCCCTCTTCCCTACAAGCCGTTCACCCTGGACACGAGCCAGGCGACGCTCACCACCCACACGCGCGAGACGATGGACGGGCGGATCAGCGTGGGAACGGTCATCCCGAGCACGGACTGGGCCTGGGCAAAATGCGCCTCGTGGACGGATACGAAGCGCACCGCCGACGGGACGCAGATCTGCTTGAAGGACGGCTACGACGGCAACCTGCTCTACCAAGTGGTGTTCACGGCAACGGACCCCTACGTCCTGGGTGTCGGATTCGCCGCCTTCCGCGACCTCGGCTTCTTCTTCAAGACGGCCGTCCAGGACGAGGCCGGGACGCTCAATCCGCTGGCCAACGCCAACCGGAGCGGCACCGACATCAAGCGGTCGATCGCCCGCGGCGTCTCGCAGTCGGGGAACTTCCTGCGCGGATGGCTGCACCTCGGCTTCAACCAGGCAGAGAGCGGCAAGCAAGTGCACGACGGCCTGTGGCCGATCATCGCCGGCCGCCGCATCGCCCTGAACTTCCGGTGGGCGCAGCCGGACGGCGTGCTCGAGCTGTACCAGGCCGGCAGCGAGGGCCCGCAATGGTGGACGAAGTACCAGGACGACGTCCGCGGTCTACCGAAGCGAGGCATCCTCGACCGGTGCAAGGAGACGCGCACCTGCCCGAAGGTGATCGAGCACTTCGGCGCGGCGGAGATCTGGGAGCTGAAGCTCGGCATCGAGTGGGTCGGCACGGACGCCAAGAAGGACATTCCGCTGCCCAGGAACGTGCGGCGCTACTACATCCCGAGCACGACGCACGGCGGGGGAGCGGGCGGGTTCCTGGAGAAGCCGACTCTGGCAGCCAGGTGCCCTGGAAACACCTACGGAGGCGTTCCCGTCCGTGACCCGGTGACCGGCGTCACCGCCTCTCCCCCGGGCGCCCTGGCTGCCAATCCCGTGCCGCACACGGAGACGGTCAACGCGATCCGGTTCCACTTCCGGAGCTGGGTGATGAACGGCATCGAGCCGCCTGCGAGCCTGTATCCGACCCTGCGCGCGAACGCCCTGCACCGCGACCACGACGACGACGGTGACGACGAAGACGACGATGACGACGACGGGCGCGACGGAAGGAGGCCGGACGGCTTCCTGGTCGAGCCGACCAAGAAGGCGATGGGATTCCCGGACATCCCGGCCCTGATGGACGCCTCGTCCGTGTCGTTCGCTCCGTTTGCGCCCGAGGCCGGTCTGTTCAACGGGAAGGCCGAGTTCCCCTTCATCAATCCCGTGCTCGACTACAACTGGGGCCCGGAGTTCAACCCCTCCGACGGATCTGGCGTGCCGACCAGGCTGCCTCCGCCGATCCGGCGCGTGATCAAGATGCTGGTGCCCAGGGTCGACGCGGACGGCAACGAGCTGGGCGGTGTCCCCGTCGTGTTGCGCGATGCGCCGTTGGGGACCTACGTCGGGTGGAACATCACCACTTCGGGGTTCCACAAGGGGCAGAACTGCAACTACACGGGCGGCGTGATCCCGTTCGCGCGCACGAAGGCCGAGCGCGACGCCAGCAAGGACCCGCGGCCGTCGCTGCAGGAGCGGTACAAGGACCATGCGGGGTACGTCGCGGCGGTGAGCGCCGCGGCGGCCAACGCCGTCCGCAAGAGGTTCTTGCTGCAGCCGGACGCGGACGCGCTGATCGCCCAGGCGGACGCGAGCAACGTCCTCAAGTAGTCGCGCCGGAAAGACTGCGGGGGGCGCGTGGCCATCGAGGCACGCGCCCCCGCTGCATTTCGAGATCCGTGCTACCCGAGCTGCGGGTAGTCCAGCGTGGCGTCGTGCTGGACCGGCCGCTTGTGCCCGCGGACCTTGCCCTCGGACTTGGCCGCGCGAGGCTGCGGCTTGCCGGAGGTGTGCACGTTTTCATTCGCGCTGTTCGCCTTGGCGTGCACCTGCGGAGCGGCCTGCGCGGACTGTGCACCCAGCAGCAAAAATGCCGCGCCCATCGCAATGAGCAGTTTGCCCGAATTCATGTGAAAACCCCCCGGAAATCCTCGCCGCGCGGGTTGCGCGAACGAGCTTCAACGGTGGGTAACACCCCGGGATCGGGCGCAGCAACGGAGCCGATCTGGCTGGCTGCGCGGCGCTCTGGTGCGGGCGGGAACGACCGGCGCTGGCGGCCTACCTGCTCGCACCCGCTTGCGGTGGGAGCGGCTCCTCCACCTCGACACCCGTGGCCACCACGAAGCGGGACACCATGTTGTAGCCGGCGATGGTTCCCACCAGCTCGACGACCTGTGCGTCGGGCAAGAGCGACCGCACGCGCTTCATGGTGGCGGGAGAGACGTCGATCTTCCGCGTCATCTCCCGGGTGAGCGCGAGGGTGGCGCGCTCGGATTCGTCGAACAGCTTCGGATCGCCGCCGCTCACGGCCGCGCCGGCGCGGAGCGCGTCGAGCTGCTGGCGCGTGCCGCCGGCCTTGAGGAACTCTCCCTCGTGCTGCACCCACTCGTACTCGGCCTTGTTGAGCACGCCGATCTGCATGATGGCCAGCTCGCGCAGCTTTCCCGGCAGCGACAGCTGGTTGCGGATGGCGGCGAACATGCCGTTCCAGCCCTTGGCGAAGTTCGGGCTGTGCAGGAGCATCCGGTCGAGGTTGAGCAGCCTGCCCCCAGGCCTGCGCGACTGGATCGCGGCGACCAGGTCCGGCGGGCCGACCTGGTCGTCGGAGAGGTAGGGGATGCCCGACTTCGAGACCTTCCTTGCGGACTTCGCCGGGTCGTCGGCGCGGGCGGGGAGGGCGGAGCAGAGGACGGCGGCGACGCCCGCCGCGAGCACGGAGTGTCTGGGAAGGGCCATGACTGCCTCCTGGAAGAGCCGCGCCGCGTGCGGCGGCGGCTCGCCGGCGGCGCACTCTAGCCCAACACGCCGCGGACCGTCTTGCGTACGGGCGCCGGCGCTGGTTGAAAGACGGAGCGGTTCCGTGCGTCATCCGCGCCAGGGATGCATCCGGGAGAGCTTCGCAAAGTGCTCGACAGCACCAGTGGGACCGAGGCGCCCCGTCCCGCCCATCCGTGGGCCGGCCTGGCCGCGCGCGCCATCCACGCCGAGCCGGGCGAGCTGAAGGCCGTCCTGCTCGCCTTCTCGTACTTCTTCTGCCTGCTCTCGAGCTACTACATCCTGCGCCCGCTGCGCGACGAGATGGGCGTGGCCGGCGGGGTGCAGAAGCTGCCCTGGCTGTTCACCGGCACCTTCGTGGCGATGCTCCTGGCGGTGCCGGCCTTCTCGGCGCTCGCGGCGCGCCTCCCGCGGCACCGGTTCATCCCCCTCTCGTACCGCTTCTTCACCGCGAACATCTTGATCTTCTGGCTGCTGTTCGCCACCGGCCGCTTCCACGTGGGCGCGGCGCGCGCGTTCTTCATCTGGACGAGCGTCTACAACCTCTTTGTCGTCTCCGTCTTCTGGAGCTTCATGGCGGACATCTTCCGCCACGAGCAGGGCGCGCGGCTCTTCGGGTTCATCGCGGCGGGCGGGAGCGCTGGCGCCCTGGCCGGCCCGCTGCTCACCACCTGGCTGGTGAAGCCGCTCGGCACGACGCACTTGCTGCTCGTCTCGGCCGCGCTGCTCGAGTGCTCGGTGCAATGCGTGGGCGCGCTGCATCGCTGGTCCCTCTCGGCGCGCTCCGCCGGCCGTGGCGACGCCGCTGCCGGACAGCAGCCGCTCGGCGGCGACTTCCTCAGCGGGATCCGCGTGGTGTTCCAGTCGCCCTTCCTGCTCGGGATCTGCGCGTACGTCCTGCTGCTCACCGCCACCGCGACCTTCCTGTACTTCGAGCAGGCGCAGATCGTGCTGCGCGCCAGCGCCGATCCGCGCGTGCGCACCGCCCTGTTCGCTCGCATCGACCTGGTGGTGAACGTCCTGACCCTCGTTTTGCAGGGCTTCGTCACGGGGCGGCTGATCCGGCGGGCCGGCGTCCGCGCGGGCCTGGGCCTTCTGCCGGTGCTCACCGCGCTGGGATTCGTCGCGCTCGCCCTGGCGCCGACGCTGCTCGTCCTGACGGCGGTGCAGGGCGTGCGGAGGGCCGCGCACTTCGGCATCGAGCGCCCGACGCGCGAGATCCTCTTCATCGACGTCGACCGCGAGCAGAAGTACAAGTCGAAGAACTTCATCGACACCGTCGTCTACCGCGG
>DASWGI010000363.1:0-1993 GCA_036393835.1 Myxococcales bacterium
CGCTGGTGCTGGCGGTCGCGCTTCCGCTCTGGCAGCCGCTGCTGATCGCGGCCGTGCTTGCCGCGGCGGTGATGCCCTGGCAGGACCGGCTCTCCGCGGCGCTCGGCGGCCGCAGGCAGCTGGCCGGCGGCCTGCTCGTGCTCGCCCTCGTCCTGCTGGTGCTGGCGCCCTTCGCCTGGGTGGTCAGCGTCGCGGTGCGGGAAGCGATCCAGGCGGTGCAATTCGTACGCGCCACCTTGCAGACGCAGGGCCAGGAGGGGCTGCTCGCCTATCTGCCCGACCGCCTCGCAGGGCTGGTGCGCGACGCGCTCTCGGGTGTCTCCACGGGCGCCGAGGAGATCGCCTCGGTGCTCGCCAAGCGCGGCCTCGCCACCGCTGCGGTGGTCGGCGGCGCGCTGAGCGCGACCGCGCAGTCGCTCCTCCAGGCAGTGTTGCTGGTCATCGCCTTCTACTTCTTCCTGGTGGGCGGCCGCCGGCTGGTTTCCTGGATCGCCGGCATCTCGCCCGCGCCCGAGGAGACGCAGGCGCTGGCGGCGGAGTTGAGGAACGCCTCGCGCTCGGTGCTCGCCTCGCTGTTCCTCACCGCGCTGGTGCAGGGGGCGGCCGCGACCGTGGGCTACTTCATCGCGCAGGTCCCGAATCCGATCTTCTTCGGCCTGCTCACCTTCCTGGCGGCGTTCATCCCGTCGGTGGGGACGACCATCGTGGCGCTGCCCCTGGCCGGCCTGGTGCTCGCGATGGGACACCCCTGGTCGGCGCTGTTCCTGGCCTCCTGGGCCCTCCTGGTGGTGGGGCTCATCGACAACGTGGTGAAGCCGCTCCTCATCAAGGCAGGGCTGCGCCTCGACGGCGCGGTCCTTTTCTTCGCGCTGATCGGCGGCCTGGCGCTGTTCGGCGCGGTCGGGCTCCTGGTCGGGCCCCTGGCGGTGGCCTCCTTCGTCGCGGTGGTGTCGCGGGCCCGCCCGCCGGCTACGAGCGGGCAGCGGACACCTTCGCCGGATCCCGCACGCGCCGGAGCATCAGGAGCGACGCCACCAACGCCACCGTCATCAGGGTGAGGAGCGCGATCTCCAGCATGCCGTCGCGGAAGCGATCCGGAGCGCCGTCCTTGCCGGTGACCGAGAACTCGGCGGTCACCACGAGGATCCGCCGGGTGGCTGCGATGAGCCCCACGACCAGGAACGGCTCGGGCAGGAGCGCGTGCTCCCGGAACGACACCTGCACGGTGTAGAGCAGCTCGACCAGCATGAGGACCAGGAGCGTCCGGTCGAGGAGGTTGATCACTCCGGGGAGCGGCGTGCCCTCCATCGTGGCGCGCCAGAGCCCGATCGCGCCGTTCACCAGCAGGACGCCGGCGCTGAAGGTGAGCAGCACGCCGATGCCGATGTAGACGACGTCCTCGACCAGCGTGAACGCGCGCGAGATGACGGTGCGCGTCTCGCCCGATTTCGGCTCCTCAGCGGGACGGACCACGTTCCCCCCAACCGTCTGTCAGTAATCGACCTTGCGGTCGGCGTGGTCGCGTCCGTCGAAGCGCATCAGCACGCCCTTGCCGTCCACCCGCGTGACGATGGCCACGGGCCGGCGCCACATCGCCTGCAGGTTCACCAGCGTATCCTTGGCGTAGTCGACGCGCAGGTCGACGCCGTCGTGGCGGTGCGCGAGCAGGAGCTCGCCCCGGTTCTCGAAGTTGCCGTCCACCACCTCGATGATGGGCTGGCCGAAGTTGGTGAGCTGCTGGAGCAGCTTGCGCTTCACCTTCTGGAACTCGCGGTCGAGGATCTCCCAGCGGTTCCCCTTCTCGTTGAACCCGTAGACGAACAGCTTCTGCTCGGTGGCGAAGTCCGCGGTGAGGAACTCGTCGATGAAGGTCACGTCGTTGTAGTGCTTGCGCACCTCGAAGATCTTCTGCCGCCCCAGGCCCAGCTTCTTGTCCCACGCGCGCCGCGCGCGCAGATCGTCGCACTCGTCGTATTCCTTGCCGAAGCGGCCC
>DASWGI010000364.1:0-14003 GCA_036393835.1 Myxococcales bacterium
TTGTGCGCACGGCAGAGCAGCCGGATCCGATCGGCCTGGTGCAGATGCGTCTTGGCGAATCCGTCGACGTGATCGAATTCCAGGGCACCGGTCTCCGGGCACCTCCGGCCATCCTCGCCGGTGAACGTGCAGCACCCACCGTCGCGCTCGTAGACCGTGCGCTTGATCGCATCCGGGATGTGGCGCGAAGGGTGTTCGTCCGCAGGTCCGGTCGACGCCGGCCGAAGCTTCCGGCCGGTCGCGAATCGTTCTTTCTTCACCTGCTTGATCAGCAGGTCGAGGGCCCTGTCGAAGATGGATTCCAGGGCTCCGTCGGGAACGCGGTGCCGCAACAGGTCCTGAGCCTGGCGCAGCTTGTCCCGGAATGGGCGGCCGGCGGTGAACTGGATCTTGAACGTCTCCTCGGTCAGTGGCGCGATGGGTGGACGATGGTCCTCGCGTCTCGTCGACGGGGCGGCCGTTGCATCCAGAGCAAGGGCGAGCGGCGCTGCCGAAGCTGGGGCGGGACGATCTGGAAGCTTTCGGACCACCGTCGCCACGGGGGGCTGCGGCGAGAGTCGAGCGACCAGCTCTTCGATGTCGCGCTTCGACTTGCCCGCCGCCTCCGCGAGCACCTCGCGATGGTTTTCGTCCGTGAGATGGGGCGCGAGCAGACGCAGCCCGGCCAGGTGCACCTGCCCGGAGCGCATCGCATCGATGACGGCGGGAATTTGCCGCGCTGCGCGCGCTACCAGGATGCGATTGTAGGCGGCACCCTCGGAGAATCTCAACTCCCCCACGCAGAACGCGAACATCGAAGGGAATGCGCATTCGAGATAGAGCTTCCGCTCGTCGATCTCGCCGAGGTGCAACAGGAGGTCTGCCTCGATCCGGCGAGAATTCTCGACCAGCTGGCGCGTCCTGGCGAGAAGCTCCGAGCTGCTGAGCGACTGGAGAACAGTTTGTGAATTCATCATGCAGCTTGCGTAGCACGGCCGTTTCCGCGCGCTCCGCGGAGCCCGTGGGCGCACGCGACGCTCCGATGTGACTGCGAGGCGCGGCCGTCACAGCTGCGCCTCTCGGAACGCATCCTCGGCGTTCAGAACGGGCGTGCAACGGACGTTGGCGCCTCGCGACAAGACGAAGCGTTAAAACCGTCAACGAGAAAGTGGTCCCATCGGTCAAACGACCGATGACTCCGTCTCGATCTACCTCCGGGACCTTCGGAGGGTCATTGTGCGAACTTGTCCCGGGACGAGTTGCCGCACGGACCCGGGCGTTCACGCGATCCACGTCGCGGATCGCGACCCCGAATCCGACGGCAGCAACGCTCGATACAGCAACCCTGCCGCATGACTGGCGTCCGCTGAACTCCTCGCCCGCTGCATTCGACACCCACCTGAGAAGCAACGGAGACGCAGCGTCGGCTGGTACACGTACCGCGGGTCAGTCGAACCTGCGGTCGATGATGGTCGAGATGCCCATGCCGTAGCCGATGCAGAGCGTGATCAGCGCGCGGCGCTGGCCGGTGCGCTCCAGCTCGTGCAGAGCGGTGGCGAGGAGCATGGCGCCGGTGGCGCCCAGCGGGTGGCCGAGCGCGATGGCGCCGCCGTTCACGTTCACCTTCTCCAGCGGGATGCCGAGCTCCTGCGCGACGACCAGCGGCACCGGGGCGAAGGCCTCGTTGATCTCGAAGAGGTCGATGTCGCTGACCTTGAGGTCCGCTTGCGCCAGCGCCTTGCGGGTCGACGGGATGGGGCCGGTCAGCATCAGCACCGGGTCGGATCCCGCCACCGCCATCGAGACGATGCGCGCCCGCGGCTTGAGCCCCAGGCTGCGCGCCCGTCCCTTGGAGGCGATGACCACCGCCGCCGCGCCGTCGACGATGCCCGAGCTGTTGCCCGCGTGCAGCACGCCGTCGTCCTTGAAGGACGGCCGGAGCTGCGCCAGGCCCTCGACCGTGGTGCCCGGCCGCGGGTGCTCGTCGCGATCGAAGGTGCGGCCCCCCGGCAGCTTCACCGGGACGATCTCCTTGGCGAAGAGCCCCTTCTCCATCGCGCTCGCCGCCTTGCGCTGCGATTGCACGGCGAACTCGTCCAGCTTCTCGCGCGGGTAGCCCCACTTCGCCGCGATCAGCTCGGCGGACAGCCCCTGCGGGACCAGGCCGGGCCAGTGCTGCTGAAGCCCGGGCGAAGCCGGTCCCTCGCCGCCCACCGCGTCGGAGCCCATCGGCACGCGGGTCATGTGCTCCACCCCGCCCGCGACCACCAGCTGCGAGGCGCCCGAGAGCACCGCCTGCGCGCCGAAGTTCACCGCCTGCAGGCCCGAGCCGCAGAAGCGGTTCACGGTCGTCCCCGGCACCTCGATCGGCAGCCCCGCCGCGAGCACCGCGCCGCGCGCGATGTTGAGGCCCTGCTCCCCCACCTGCGTGACGCAGCCCATGATGACGTCGTCGACGTCCTGCGGCTTGAGCCCCGCATGCGACAACGACGCCGTGAGCGTCTGCGCCAGCAGATCGACGGGGTGGAGCTCCGAGAGCGCTCCCTTCCGCTTGCCGCGCGCGGTCCGCACCGCATCGACGATGATCGCTTCTGCCACGACGTCCTCCCCGCTCTCGTTGTGATCCGTTGGCCAGGCCCCCGCCGGGGAGACACGCCCGCGAATCGGATGCCGATCCCTTCCGCGAGTCCGCCCCCACCCTTCCAGGTTGGCTTGGGCATGCCGGAACACCTCCCATGGCGTCCGCGCTCGGAAAAGCGTAGCGCCGCGCTGTCCGCGGCGACTATCCGTGCCGGAACGGATTCTTCCGTACGATGGTCTGCGCCCGCTCGGCCCCCACTGACACAGCGATCGCTTCTACCCGTACCAGGTCCTCCACCCGCTCGACGTACCTCCGCGCGTTCTCCGGCAGGTCCTTGTATTCGCGCACGTCCGCGATGGGCTCCTTCCACCCCGGCAGCTCCTCGTACACGGGCTGCGCTTGCTCGAGCAGCTCGGGATCGGAAGGGAACTCGTGGACGACTTTGCCGTCGTCGAGCCGGTACCGCACCGCGATCTGGAGCTTCTCGAAGCCGGTGAGCACGTCGAGCTTGGTGATGGCCAGCCCCGACAGGCCGTTGACGCGCGCCGCGTAGCGCAGGACCAGCGCGTCGAACCACCCGCAGCGCCGGGGGCGCCCAGTGGTGGCGCCGTACTCGACGCCGACGGTGCGCAACCGGTCGCCCGCCTCGTCGTGCAGCTCGGTGGGCAGGGGACCGTTCCCGACGCGCGTGGTGTACGCCTTGCTGATGCCGATGACCGAGTGGATCGCGGTCGGCCCCAGCCCCGCGCCGACCGCCGCGTTCCCCGCCACCGTGTTGCTGCTGGTCACGAACGGGTACGTCCCGTGATCGACGTCGAGGAGCGTTCCTTGCGCGCCCTCGAAGAGCACCGCTTTCCCCCGCTCCACCTCGTGGGCCAGCTTCTCGCTGGCGTCGCCGATGTACGGGGCCAGCTTCTCGCCCAACGCGGCGGCCCAGGAATGCACCTTCTCCAGCTCGACCGGCTCGCCCCCGAGCGCGCGGATCTGGGAGTTCGCCTCCTCGACGCGCTCGGCCAGCCGGTCGCGCAGCGCGTGGTGCTTGAGCAGGTCGCGCATGCGGATCCCGCGCCGCGCCACCTTGTCCTCGTAGCAGGGGCCGATGCCGCGGCCGGTGGTGCCAATCTTGGTGCGGCCGGTCTTCTGCTCCCGGCCCACGTCGATCCGCTTGTGGTACGGGAAGATGACGTGGGCGTTCTCGCTCACCACCAGCTGTGCGGGATCGGCGAGCAGCCCGCGGCTCTTGAGCAGATCGATCTCGTCGTCCAGCGCTTCCGGGTCGACCACCACGCCATTCCCGATGAAGCACCGCTTGCCGGCGTGCAGCACGCCGCTCGGCACCAGGTGCAGCACCGTCTTCACCCCGCCGACGACCAGCGTGTGGCCGGCGTTCGCCCCGCCCTGGTAACGCACTACCACGTCGGCCCACGAGGTGAAGAGGTCGACGATTTTCCCCTTCCCCTCGTCACCCCATTGGGCGCCGACGATCACGACGTTGGACATGGACTCTTGAGTACCACGGGTGGCGGGGTTCAGAGGACGACCTGGCGGACCTCGAGCACGTGCGGCAGCTTGCGCAGCTTCTCCAAGGTGTCCGGGCTGGCCGTCCCGTCGATGTTGACGAGCGCCAGCGCGCGCCCCGTCCGTGCCTCGCGGGCGAGCGCGAACTGGGCGATGTTCACCTGCGCTTCGCCGAGAGTACGCCCCACGTTGCCGATCACGCCGGGCTTGTCCTGGTTGACCATGACGAGCACCGTGCCCTGCGGCGCGGCCTCGACCTCGAACTCGTTGACGCGCACCACGCGGGGCTCGCGCTTGCCGATGATGGTGCCCGCCACCTCGGTGGTTCCGGCCTTCGAGCGCAGCCGGACCGTCACCAGGCTGGCGAAGTCCGGGGTCTCGTTGCTCTTCACCTGGGTGACGGAGAGGCCCCGCTCCTTGGCCAGCGCCGGCGCGCTCACCTCGTTGACCGGCTCGGCCAGGAAGGTGCCCAGGACTCCCTTGAGCACGGCGGCGGTGAGCGGCGCGGTCGGCTGCTCCGCCACCTCTCCGGCGTAGGCGATCTCGATCTGCTCCGGCGCGGTGGCGGTCTCGCCTTCCAGCGCAAGCTGCCCGCTGAGCGCGCCCATCTTCTCGCAGAGCCGGAGGAAAGGACCCAGACGCTCGAGGACTTCCCCGGAGACGCTGGGCACGTTCACCGCGTTGCGGACGGTGCCGCTGGTCAGGTAGTCCACCATCGCCTCGCAGACGATGGTGGCCACGTTCTGCTGCGCGTCCTCGGTCGACCCGCCCAGGTGCGGAGTGCCGATGAAGTTGGGGCAGGAGAAGAGCGGGTGGCCTTCGGACGGCGGCTCCTGCTCGAAGACGTCGAGCGCGGCACCGCCCAGCTTGCCCGCCTTCAGCGCTTCGGCGAGGGCCTTCTCGTCGACCAGGCCGCCGCGGGCGCAGTTGACCAGGAGCGCCCCCGGCTTCATCTGCGCGAGCTGCGGGGCGCCCACCATGTTCTTCGTCTGCTCGGTGAGCGGGACGTGCAGCGTGATGGCGTCCGAGCGCTTCCAGATCTCCGCCAGGTCGACCAGCTCGATGCCCAGCTTCTCCGCCGCCTCGGCGGCGAGGAAGGGGTCGTAGCCCAGCACCTTCATCCCGAACGACTGGGCCCGCTTCACCACCAGCGCGCCGATGTTGCCGGTGCCGATCACGCCGAGCGTCTTGCCCATCAGCTCGCGGCCCGAGGCGAACTTCTTCTTCTCCCACTTGCCGGCGCGCGTGCTCTGCGAGGCGTCGGCGATCTGCCGGGCGAGCGCGAGCAGCAGCGCGAGCGTGTGCTCGGCCACCGAGACGCTGTTTCCTCCCGGCGCGTTCATCACCACCACGCCCCGGCGCGAGGCCGCGCCGAGGTCGATGTTGTCCACGCCGGTGCCCGCGCGCCCGATGACGCGCAGCTTCTGGGCCGCGTCCAGGACTTCCTTGGTCACCTTGGTGGCGCTGCGGACGGCCAGCGCCTCGTAGCCCCCGATGATCTCGCGCAGCTCCTGGGGCCCCAGGCCCACGCGCACGTCCACCTGCGCGCCCGGGATGCGCTCCAGGATCCCCTTTGCCTCGGGGGATAGATCGTCGCTGATGAGAACGCGCATGGCTGCCCTACCCCCGCGGCTCGGGGCCGACGGGCGACCCGGCCTCGGCCATCGCCGACTGCGCCGCGGCGAGGCCGGCGCCGAGCTGCACTTTCGCGCCCAGGTCCTTGAGGCCTCGCTCGATCGCGCCGACCACGACCAGCATGTCGAAGTCGTCGAAGTAGCCCAGGTGGGCGATGCGGAAGATCTTCCCCTTGGCCGCGTCCTGCCCGCCGACCAGCTTGATCCCGTACTGCTTGAAGAGGTGCTTGACCAGCTTCTCCGAGTCGGTGCCCTCGGGCGCGAGCACGGTGGTCATCGCCGCGCTGGGCGCTTTCGAGTACAGCTTCAGCCCCAGGGCCTGCATCCCGGCACGGGCCCCGCGGGCGAGGCGCTCGTGGCGCGCGAAGCAGGCCTGCAGGCCTTCCTCGCGGAACATCTGCAACGACTCGTCGAGGCCCTCGACGAGCGAGATGGCCGGGGTCCAGGCGGTCTGGTTCTTCCGCTGGTTGTCGCGCTCGCGCTTCAGGTCGAAGTAGAAGCGCGGCAGGTCGGCCGTCTCGTTCAGCTTCCAGGCCTTCTCGCTGGCGGCGACGAAGGCCAGCCCGGGCGGCAAGCCCAGCGCCTTCTGCGAGCCGGAGACCATCACGTCGATGCCCCAGGCGTCGAACGGCAGGTCGAAGGCCCCCAGCGCGCTGATCGCGTCCACCACCAGGATGGCCGAGTGGTTCCTGGTGATCTGCGCCAGCTTCTGCACGGGGTGCGCCACCCCGGTCGAGGATTCGTTCGCCTGCACGAACACGGCCTTCGCGTTGGGATGCTCCTCCAGCGCGGCTTTCACGGCGCCGGGGTCGACGGCGCTGCCCCACTCGACTTTCAGGGTGACCGCGTTGACGCCGTAGCTCTTCGCCAGCTTCCCCCACCGCTCGCCGAACTTGCCGGCGTCGATCACGATCGCCTCGTCGCCGCGGCGCAGGAAGTTCACGAGCGACGCCTCCATCGCGCCGGTCCCGCTGGAGGCGAGCTGCACCACGTCCTGCTTGGTCTGGAACAGCCACGCGAGGCCCTCGCGGCAGCGCGCGAACACCTGCTCGAACTCGGGCGAGCGGTGGTGGAGGATGGGCTGCGCCATGCGCAGCGAGATGCGCTCGGGAACGGGGGTCGGGCCGGGTGTGAGCAGGCGGATCTTCTTCACGGCGTCCTCCTCGGCAGCCAGGCGTGAAGTAGGGGGCGCGCCGCGTTGTGTCAAGGCTCCCTGCGCAGCGGCTTGCCCGGCCTCTCGGCGGTCAGCTTTCCTTCGTCGAGGACGACCTTTCCGTTCACGATCACCGTGTCGATGCCCTCGGGATACCGCGAGGGATCGGCGTACGTCGCGCGGTCGACCACCTTGGCCGGGTCGAAGACGACCAGGTCCGCCGCCATCCAGGGCCGCAGCACGCCGCGGCCTTCGAGGCGCATCCGCCGGGCGGGAAGCGAGGTCATCTTGCGGACCGCCTCCTCGACGGAGAAGAGGCCCAGGTCGCGCGCGTAGTGGCCGAGGAGGCGCGGCGCCGACCCGAACCCGCGCGGGTGGCCGCGGCGCTTCGCGAACGGGCCGTCCTTGGACTGGCCCGGGTCGTCAGTGCACATCGCCACCCAGGGCCTCTGCAGGGCGAGCCGCACGTCGTCCTCGCTCATGACGAAGCGGACCACCTCGGTCTGCGCGCGGTCGGCCTCGACCAGGTCCAGCAGCGCATCCTCGGGCGTCTTGCCCAGCGACCGGGCGATCTCGTCCAGGCGCTGCCCGACGTGCTTCTCCAGGGCGGGGTTCACCACCGCGGCGACCAGGATCCCATCGGGCGTCTCGGCGCCGAGGCCGCCGTGCCACAACTCCTTCTCGATGCGCGCCCGCGCGGCCGGATCGTGGAAGCGGGCGATCATCGCGTCGACGCCGCCGTCGTGCGCCCACTCGGGCACGCTCGCGTCCAGGCCGTTCCGCGCGGCATCGTACGGGTACATGTTGGCGGAGATGTCCACGCCGGCCGCGCGCGCCTGCTCGATGCGCGCCACGACCTCCTTCATCCGGCCCCACGAGTTCCGCCCGGCCACCTTGAGGTGCCACACCTCGACCGGGATGCGCGCTTCGCGGCCGATGGCGATGGCCTCGTCGAGCGCTGCGAACAGCGTCTCCGCCTCCCCGCGGACGTGCGAGGCGTAGACGCCGCCGTACCGCGCCGCCACCTTGGCCAGGGCCACCAGCTCGGGCGTCCGGGCGTACGAGCCGGGCGGGTAGATGAGCGCGCTGGACAGGCCGAGCGCGCCCTGCTCCATCGCCTGGGCCACGATCCTCTGCATCTGCTCCAGCTGGGCCGGCGAGGGCTGGACGTCGCCGAACCCGAGCACCATCTCGCGGGCGGTGGCCGCGCCGACGAAGGTCCCCAGGTTCAGCGTGGCGCGGAACCGCCGGAAGTAGCCGGCCAGGTCGCGCCAATCGGCCCGGATGCCGTAGCGATCGTCGAACGGCTTCACCTCGGCGAGCAGGCGCGGCGTGGTCGGCGCGATCGACTCGCCCTCGCCCGTGATCTCGGTGGTGATGCCCTGGCGGATCTTCGACTCCACCCGGTCGTCGGCCAGCAGGAAGCGTTCCGACTGCCCGAGCATGTCGATGAACCCCGGCGCCACCATGCGGTCGCGCAGGTCGATGCGCCGCCGCGCCTCGGCGCGCGACAGATCGCCGATGGCCGCGATGCGGTCGCCCCGGATGCCCACGTCGGCGCGAAACCAGGGGGCGCCGGTGCCGTCCACGACCCGGCCGCCGGAGAGCACCAGGTCGAGAACGACGGCCAGGATGAATCCCATCACGTCCTCTCCATGAAAAACGCAGCGCCGCCGAACACGGCGGCGGCTGTCACCAGGGCGCCTCCAGCGAGAGCAGCGCCCTGGCCTCGGCCACCGTGGCAGGCTCGCGCCCCACGTCGCGCGCCATCCGCACCGCCTTGTCGACTAGCTCGCCGTTCGACTTCGCCATCTGGGTGCCCTGCGCGTCGAGGTAGAAGTTGTCCTCCAGCCCGACCCGCACGTTGCCGCCGAGCGAGAGGGCCGCGCCCACCATCCGCCATTGCTCGTGCGAGATCCCGACCACCTCCCAGGTGGAATCAGAGGGCGCCTCGCGCGACTGGACCGCGAGGTTCTCCGCCGTGGCGCGGATCCCGCCCAGGACGCCCATGATGAAGCTGAACTGCAGCGGGCGCTTCAAGAGGCCCTGGTCGATGAGCGGCCAGATGCTGTTGGTGTGGCCCACGTCGAAGCACTCCAACTCGGGCTTCACCCCGGCCTCCTTCATCACGCGCAGGAGGTAGGAGATGTCCTTGAAGGTGTTCTCGAAGACGAAATCGAAGACGAACTCCTTCCGGCGCGCCGAGTACTTGGCGTAGTTCATCGAGCCCATGTTGAGCGCGCCGAGAGCGGGCTTCACCTCGCGGATGTGGGCGACGCGCCCCTCCATCGAGCCGATCCCGCCCGTGGAGAAGTTCAGGATCACGGGGCAGCGCGCCTCGATCTCGCGGCGGATGGCGGCGAAGGTGGCCGGCTCGTAGGTCGGTCCCCCCTCCTCGGTGCGCGCGTGGATGTGCACCACCGCGGCGCCCGCCTCGTACGCGCGGCGGGCTTCCTCCGCGATCTCGGCGGGCGTGTAGGGCACCCAGGGGCACTGCTCGCGCGTGGCCAGGACGCCGGTCAACGCGCAGGTGACGATCACCTTGTCCTGCACGGCTACCTCCCCTTCCAGTCCGGCGAACGCTTCTCCAGGAACGCCGACACTCCCTCCGCGGCGTCGTCGAGCTGCGCGTTCAGGCTGAGCTGCGCGGCGAGCGCCTCGAGCTGCTGCTCGTACGGGAGGTCCTGCGTGGCGTAGAACGCGCGCCGCCCCAGCCGGAGCACGGCGGGGCTCTTGCCGGCCAGCGTGGCGCAGATCTGCTCCACGCGCGCGGTGAGCTGAGCGCGCGGGACCGCCGCGTTGAGCAGACCGATGCGCACCGCCTCGGCCGCGTCGATGCGCCGGCCCGTGAGCGAAAGGTCGAGCGCCGCGCGCCTGCCGACGACCCGCTGGAGCGGGGCGAGCGCCATGTACGGGAAGAGGCCGACGTCGATCTCGGGCGTGCCGAAGCGCGCGTCGTCCGCCGCCACCGCGAAGTCGCAGGCGGCGACGAGCCCCAGACCGCCGGCGAGCGCCGAGCCGTTCACGCACGCGACCACCGGCTTGCCCAGCCGGGCGAGATCGGCGAGCAGAGCCGCGTACCCGCGGCGGGCGTCGTGAGCGGCGAGCGCTCCGGCGCCGCCTTCGAGCGTGCCCAGGTCCGCGCCCGCGCAGAAGGCCTGCTCGCCGGCGCCGGTGAGGCAGACCACGCGCACCGCCGGATCGGCGTCGGCGCGCGCCAGCGCCTGGCGCAGCCCCGCCATCAGCTCCGGTGTGAGAGCGTTTCGCTGCGACGGGCGGTGCAGCGTGAGCCAGCGGGCAGCGCCGCGCTGCTCCTCCAGGAAGTCGGCCACGCCGGAATGCATCCCATAGGGTCCGCGCCGTGAAAAGCGCAGCGCCGCCGAATGCGGCGGCGACTGTGCCGGGCGCCCGCCAGCCCGTCAAGGTGCGCTGCCTTACGCGAACATGGTCCGGACGACCGAGACGAGCCGGTCGACATCGCGCTTCCCCAGGTTGTACTTGCGGCAGGCCTCGATGAGCGGCCGGTACATCGGGTCGGGGCCGTCCTGGCCCTGATCGTCGAACAGCGTCGCGAGCGAGACCTCGAGCGCTCCGGCGATCTTGGACAGGGTCTCCAGGTGGGGCGACCGCTCGCCGCGCTCGATCATGGAGAGGAACGAGACGCTGATGCGCGCGCGCTCGCTCAGCTCCTCCTGGGTGAGCTTCGGACCCACGCGCGCGAGCCGCAGCTGGCGGATCTTGCGGCCCACTTCCTTGACCACGCTCGCCTGACCCATCGCGTTCCGCCGACCCTCCCGCCGCTCCCCACGCTGGTGCGCGCTACGTACGAAAACCGTGTCCACTGTGCCAGACACGCTGAGTGAAACCGGGGCAGAATTCCACTGCTAGACGAACGATCTGTCCGCTCGAAAATATGTCGCAAACGCAACGGATGTTTTCAAGTCGACGAGAGCCCGAAGGACCCCAGCGATTTCAGATCGAGGAGGACACCGATGGAGGGCCCCTTGAGGAGCTTGCCTCCGATGAAGGGGAAGGTGGCGTAGAGCTGGATCCCGGCGCAGCGGCAGGGCGTCTCGTAGACGAGCGCCAGGCGGTGCGACCAGTCGGCCGTGCCGGGCGGGAGCCCTCCCGCCGCCAGGAGGTGGGAAGCGTCGTACAAGACCCGGAGCCCCTGCCTGCGCAGCGGGAGTGTAGCCGAGCCGCCGAACCCCGCCGAACCGAACAGATCGCCGGGATCGGACGCGACCTGCGCCGCCGCGAACAGCTCGTCGATCCCTGCGCGGATGCGCTCGGAAGCCGCCCCGCGCTGCAGCGAGAGGCCGCCGTGCACCTCGTCTCCCCGCGCATTGTGCACGCCGAGGTT
Organism: Myxococcales bacterium; assembly: GCA_036393835.1. GTDB lineage: Bacteria > Myxococcota > Myxococcia > Myxococcales > 40CM-4-68-19 > VBKO01. Next base: position 11,229 of record DASWGI010000364.1, read on the forward strand.
GCCCGACAAGAGCGTCAGCGCTCGCAGGCCCCAGTCGTACTGGGCCGACGCCCCGAACCCCGCCGGTCCCCACGCGAATCCGGCCGCGGCGCCGGTCTCGCCGATGCGCGCCCCGGCGTCGCCGGCGCGCAGGACGACATCCTGCCGCAGGTCAACGGTGAGCAGGCGCGCGGGCGCATGTCCTGGCGAGGGCTTGCTCCAGAGGGCCTGGGAGACGCGCAGCGTGGCGAGCGCCTCGCCCGCCTCGGGGGCCGCGCCGTCCAGCTCGTCATAGGGCCGTCGCGCGGCGGGGACCGCGAATCGGGCCGGCGCAACGCCGGGGGTCGGCGGCGGCTCCTGGGCGACTCCTTGCCGCGCCGCGGCCGGAGCCGAGAAGAAGTCCGGCCCCCCTCCGTCGAAGGGGTCCCCGATCGGGGGTCCGCCCGAGCGCAGCGCACGCGTGATGGCCCGCAGCTCGATGCCCGGCTCGACCGTATGCAGGAAGCCGCCGAAACTGCGCTCGAGCGAGAGCTGCGCGCGAGCGGAGGCGATGCCGTACACGCGCTGCCGGTTGCGCCCCGCGTCGTCCGCGAACAGCCAGGCGTCGGCGCGGGCGCCCAGCTCGGCCGCGAGGAGCACCGGCAGCCCGGGGACGCTGAACGACAGGCGCGGCGAGGCGTCGAAACGCACGGCGGGCGCGCGGCCCAGCCCGAGCGGATCGGTCACGCCCGGGAGGGGAGCCGCATTGGGGGCGCCCAGGTCGGTGGGGCCGAACCCGGTGTCGCGCTCGCGCGGGTCCAGCCTGGTGAACGGGGCGAAGCGCGCCGCGCTCAGCTCCGCGGAGAACGCGAAGGGTCCGACGCGCGCCGGCGCGAGCTGCCCGAACGCGTTCGGCAGCCGCTGGAACGTCGCCCTCCGCTCTTCCCCGAAGAGCCGCCGATCGGGGTTCAGGGGGTTGGTGGTCCGGACGTCGAAGAGGAGCGTGGCGTCGGCGCCGGCCGCCGCCGGTCCCTGGGTGCGGACGACGCCGGCGTCCGTCCGCAGGGCGTCGAGGAACCGGTCCAGCTCGCGCAGCTCGGTGTCCTGCAGGTACGTGTTGTCGGTCGCGAGCGTCCCTTGCGCCGCCGCGAGCAGTCCGGGCGCCTCCGTGCGGTGCTGGAAGCGAAGCACGCCTCGCACCCCGTCGATGCCTCGCCCGGGCGCGGTACGCACCTCGCCGGGACGGACCTCCCCGCCCACGGTGTACGCGAGGCCCGGGTTGATTCCGCCGAGCGAGTCGTCCGCCTTGGCGTCGCGGACGAGATCGACGTCGATCTGGCCGGAGGTGCGCTCCACCGGGACGTAACGGAACTGCAACCCGAGCCGGGGCCCCTGCACCGAGCGCGTGCCGGGCACCGGGCCGCTCGTGCCGCCGCTGCTGGTGAAGACTCCCGGCGAAACCGTCACGTCGTAGCTCCGCCCCAGCGCCAGGAACAGCGGCACCTCCGTGCCGAATCCGGTGATGGCCGAGTACTGCAGGGGCGGGAAGAGCAGGCCCGACTGGCGCTCCGTCAGCGGCAGGGAGAGCGGCACCAGGAGCGGCACCGACGCGCCGAGGATGCCCAGGCGGGGGCTGCTGAGCCGCGCGCGGTCGTCCTCCACCTCGACCTCCGGCGACGCGAGCTCGAAATCCGGCTCACCCGCGCAGTCGCACGGGGTCATCGTGACGGCCTCGGCGACCAGGGCGCCGGAGGGCAGCCTGCGCACCCGCTTGCCGGTGAGGACCAGCGCGTTCTTGCCGGCAGCCCGGACCGCGGCGCGATCGGTCAGCAGGCTGGGCGGCGGCGCCGTGCGGTCCTTGAGGAACAGCGTGGCGTCCTTCAGATCCGCCGACTTCGACTCGAGGTCCACCACCGCCGCGTCCGCCACCAGCACCTGGCGGCCTTGCACGGCCAGCACCCCTCCCTCCAGGCGGAGGATGCCGGTGCGGCGGTCGAGCGTTCCGCGAGCGGCGCGCAGGATGGCGGGGCCGCGCGTCGCGACCACGTGGCCCTCCAGCGCCAGCTTGCGGTCTTCCCAGTCGTACACGATGCGGTCGGCGGTCAGCTCGACCTCGTCGGTCTGCGGCCCGGCGGCGGCGCTCCCGCCCTGCGGGCGGGCAGGCAAGCTCCCCGCGCACAGGACGACGGCGGCGATGGCAGCGCGTCTCCTCATCGTCGGCAGGCACGCATCCCACAAGGTTCGCGCTGCGAAAAGCGCAGCCCGCCGAATACGGCGGCGACTCGCCGCGGGTGGTTTTCAGCTTCCGGGCGTGAACGAGACGGTCAGGAGCGAGCCGCTCTGGTTCAGATGAACCTCGGCGGGCTCGCGCAGCTCGATGCGGACCTCGGTCCCTCCCTTTACCTCATGTGGGACCACGCGCTGGACGGGCCCGCCGAAGAACCGGGTGTCCAGGGGCCGCCGGTTGTTGGCCACCGGGATGGCCGCGTTGGGCAGGTGGAGGAGCACGGCGCGATCCGACGACGAGACCCCGTACTGTAGCGGCCGGTCACTGCGCACGATCACCTCGCCTCCGAACTGCGGCCGGAACCCGATCCCGGTGATGGCGGCATGGCCCTTCGCCGGAGCCGGCTTGGTCCGCTCCGCGATCGCGGCCGGCCGCCCTTCGGTACTCTCCGGTCGCCCGGATCCGACCAGTGACACGGTGGGCAGCCCCGCGCGCTCGCGAACCTCGGGGATCTCGGCAGGCGCCGGGTCCGAGGTAGAGGTCGCCGCGCTGGGTGTCGTATTCGCGGTCGCGGTCGCTGTCGGACTCGG
>DASWGI010000365.1:0-18540 GCA_036393835.1 Myxococcales bacterium
GGCGCCGAACAGGATGAAGAGGAACATGTAGGTGGCGGAGACGGAGAGCGTGATGCCGAAGACGCCCTCCGTGCCGAAGTACATGTGCTCGATGATGCGCGCGACGCCGTACCCGCGGTGGCCGAGGATGCCCGGGATCCAGCGGCCGACGTATGCGTACGCGAGGAACGCGATCGCCATGAGGAGGATTTCCTTCCCCAGCACGCGGCGCGCGGCCTCGAGCAAGAGCAGCATTCCCGCGGCGCCCAGCCACAGCTCCCAGCCGTGGACCACACCGTTGCGCAGCACCAGGCCCTTGAAGTTGTAGAAGAGGTACCCGATGGTCGCCGCGCTGGCGCAGGCCAGCACCCAGTCGAGCGCGGCCGGCCGCCGCCGGTCTCCACGGCTGGTGGCCGGGAAGAGCAGGAACGCGAGCACCATGATGCAGGTGAGGTGGAGCGAGCGCTGCTTCAGCGCCTCGAGCGGCCCGGTGCCCGCGGTGTAAAGCTGGAAGAGCGAGAGACCGATGGCGACGATGGCGGCGATCGCCCGGGGGGCGCCGGAGAGCTTGCGGAAGCGCGCCTCGCGGTCGTACTTCTCGACCACCTCGGCGACGGCCTGCTCCACCAGACACTCCTAGGACGCATCTCGGGTCCGCGCTCCAAAAGCACAGCGCCGCCGCCAATCTCAAGAGCGCAGCGCCGCCCTATCGGCGGCGGCTGGCGGCGGCTGTCTCCTTGAAGAAGCGGGCGGCCCCGGGATGCAGCTCGATCACGCCGCTGATCCCCTTGAGGCCGTCTTCGAGCTTGAACGCCTTCATCGCGGCGTGCGCGCTCGCCAGGCGCTCCGTGTCCTCGTACATGGCCTTCACCAGGTCGTGCACCAGGTCGTCGGCGAGATCGTTCCGGACGATGAGGATGTTGGTGACCGCAACCGTCTTCACGTCGCGGTCCTGCCCCTTGTAGCTGTTCGCCGGAATGGTGAACGCGCTGTACCAGGGATACTTGGCGGTGAGCTGCTGGACGTACGCGTCGGGCAGCGAGAGGAGCCTGGCCTCGCCGGAGGTCATGACGTCGAGCACGGCCGCGGTGGGCACCCCTCCCGCGATCATGATCGCCTCGGCGTGCTTGTTCTTCAGCTGCTCGGCGGCCTGGTTGTAGTCCATGTAGTCCGCCTTGAGATCGTCGCGCACCCGGTAGTCGAGGCCCAGGATGCCCAGCATCTCGCGGCTGTTCAGCTCGGTGGCGGAGTTCTGCGGACCGGGCACGAACTTCTTGCCCTTGAGCTCGGCGAGCGCCTGCGCGCGCGATTCCTTGCGCACCACCCAGTGCATGATGTTCGGGTACAGCTGGGTCATGGCCTTGAAGTGCGTCTGCTTGCCCTGGTCCTTGTACGCGTCGACCCCGTTCAGAGCCTGGTAGACGACCCCTGTCTGCGCGATGGCGACCTCCGCGTCGCCGCGGGCCAGCAGCTGGATGTTGTGCGGCGTTCCGTTGGTCGCCTGCGCCGAGGCTCTCACCCGCGGCAGCTTGTCGTTCCAGAGCTGGGCGATGGCGTTCCCGATCGGGTAGTACGCGCCGCCCGTGGTGGCGGTCGCGACGTTGATGTTGACGGTCCGCGCGGGCGCCGCCGCCGGCTTCTGCTGGTCTTTCTCCGGCTTCCCGCTGCACCCCGCCGCCAGCGCAGCGAGCGAACAGGCCGCAACCACGCCCATCTGGCGCATGCCGATTCCCCCCGGACCTGCGAGCTTCGGCGACGGTAGCACGGCGGTGGCGTCGTCGATCAACCGGCGCGGCCGGGCGGATTACCGCGACAGCGTCGCAATTCAGCCCGTTTTCGAGCCCCGCGGCCAGGATTCGAGCCCGTGCAATCGTCCATGACCGAAGGGCGCTTGACAGCCGCGCGCGCCAGGTCCGGTAGTCGCGCCGCGCGCAGACGACGGAAGCGTCTCCGCTGAAACCGAGGCTCACATGGACAATCCGCCAGGGCTACCGACGCCACGCCGGATCAAGAAGTTCGGCTGGATCCCCGATCTCCCGGACAAGCGCGACCTGATGTTCTCGGCGCCTCTCGAGGCGCTCGGCGCGCTTCCCGCGCACGTCGACCTCACCCAAGGCTGCCCTCCGGTGTACGACCAGGGCGAGTTGGGGAGCTGCACGGCCAACGCGATCGCCGCGGCGGTGGAGTTCGATCGGCGCAAGGAAGGAATCCAGGACTGGGTGCCGTCGCGCCTGTTCATCTACTACAACGAGCGCGCCATAGAAGGCACGGTCAACGTCGACAGCGGCGCCCGCATCAGGGACGGGATGAGGTCCGTCGCCAGGCAAGGAGACTGCGACGAGAAGCTGTGGCCGTACGAGTTGCAGAAGTTCCAGATCAAGCCGCCGCCAGGAGTGTACGTGGAGGCGGCGAAGCATCCGGTCGCCCGATACGAGCGGCTGCAGCAGGACCCGCTGCAGCTCAAGGGCTGCCTAGCGGCGGGCTATCCGTTCGTGTTCGGGTTCACCGTCTACGACAGCTTCGAGTCTCCACAGGTGGCGCAGACCGGGGAAGTCCCGATACCGGGTCCGGCGGAATCCGTGCTGGGAGGCCACGCCGTGATGGCGATGGGCTACGACGACGGGCAGCAGAGGTTCATCGTCCGCAACTCGTGGGGCACCGGCTGGGGGAAGAAGGGCTATTTCACCATGCCGTACGCCTACGTGACCGACCACTCGCTGGCGAGCGACTTCTGGACCGTCCGCACGGTGAAGTAGCCGCGGTCCGTCTCAAAACGATAGCGCCGCACCGTCGGCGGCGGCTACTCTGCGGCCCATGAAGAGCCGCTGGTCCGACGTCGAGGCCCGGGAATTCTCCGACCGGTACGGCGCCCGGTGGGGCGAGGCGATGGCCCTGCGCGTGTACACCTCGCGCCTGATCGGGAAGGACCCGGACCTGGTGATGCACGGGGGCGGGAACACCTCCGTCAAGATGGTGAAGCAGAACCTGCTCGGCGACGAGGTGGAGGCGCTCTGCGTCAAGGGGAGCGGGTGGGACCTCGATTCCATCGAGCCGCCGGGCTTTCCCGCGCTCGACCTCGCCTGGCTGCGCCGCCTGCGCAAGCTCGAGGCGCTCTCCGACGAGGAGATGGTCAACCAGCTCCGCACTCACCTGTTCGACGCGAGCGCGCCCAACCCCTCGGTCGAGACGCTCCTGCACGCCTTCCTGCCCCACACGTTCATCGACCACACCCACGCCGACGCGATCCTCGCGGTCACCAACCAGCCGGACGGGGCCGAGCTGATCGGCCAGGCGCTGGGCGGCAACGTGGTGATCGTGCCGTACGTCATGCCGGGGTTCCGGCTGGCAAAGCTCGCGGCCGAGATGTTCGAAGGAATGCCCGGCGCGCACGGAATGGTGCTGCTCAAGCACGGGCTGTTCACCTTCGCTTCCGGCGCGCGCGAGAGCTACGAGCGCACCATCGAGTACGTCGACCGGGCGGAGGCCTTCCTGCGGCGGCGCGCCCGACCCGGGACGGCGGCCGCCCGAGCGGCGACAGCCGGCGCCGCGGCCGCCGGCGCGCGGATGGCCCAGGTCGGCCCACTCCTCCGGGGCCTGCTCGCCACGCGAGGAACGGATCCCGATCAACCTCGCCGCGTCATCCTCGAGCACCGCGCCACGGACGAGCTGCTGGCGCTGATCGCGGCGCCCGAGTGCGCTTCGCTCGCGGCGCGCGGCCCGCTCACTCCGGACCACGTCATCCGCACCAAGCCGAAGCCCCTGTTCGTCGCGGAGCCCCCGCTGCACGATCCCGAGGCGCTCCGCGCGCAGCTCGGCAAGGCCATCGACGCCTACCGCGCCGCCTACGACGCCTATTTCGCCGAGCAGGTCCGCGCCAAAGGCGTCTCGCGCACCAAGCTCGATCCCGACCCGCGCGTCTTCCTCATCCCCGGGGTCGGCATCGTCTGCGCGGGAAGGACGCGCAAGGACGCCGCCATCGCCGCGGACATCTCGGAGCACACGCTGCGCATCAAGGCCGCCGCCGAATCGCTCGGCCGTTACGAGCCGCTCGGCGATTCCGAGCTCTTCGACATGGAGTACTGGAGCCTGGAGCAGGCCAAGCTCGGCAAGGAGGCCGACAAGCCGCTGGCGCGCCAGGTGGCTCTGGTGACCGGCGCCGCGGGCGCGATCGGCGTCGGGACCTGCGCCGAGCTCGCGCGGGCGGGCGCGCACGTGGTGCTGACCGATGTCGACGCCGAGGCCCTGGAGCGGGCGCGCGCCAAGATCGCGCAGATCGCGGGAGCCGGCGCCTGCGCCGCCGTGCGGATGGACGTGACCGACGAGGCGTCGGTGGACGCGGCGTTCGACCACGCCTGCCTTATCTTTGGTGGAGTCGACATCGTGGTCGCGAACGCCGGCATCGCGCACGTGAGCGCGCTCGCGGACACCGACGTCCGCCAGTTCCGCAAGGTGATGGACGTCAACCTGATCGGGTACTTCCTCACCCTGCGGGCGGCCGCGCGGGTGCTGCGGGCGCAAGGCACGGGGGGCAACGTGATCGTCAACGCCTCCAAGAACGTGTTCGCGCCCGGGGCGGACTTCGGCGCGTACAGCGCCTCCAAGGCCGCCGGCCACCAGCTCGGGAAGGTCGCCGCCCTAGAGCTGGCTCCACTCGGGGTCCGGGTGAACATGATCAACGCGGACGCGGTGTTCGGCGAGGGGGACACGCCTTCGGGGCTATGGCGGGACATCGGCCCTGAGCGCGCGCGTTCCCGGGGCCTTCCGCCGGAGAAGCTGCAGGAGTTCTACCGGGAGCGAAATCTCTTGCACGCCGAGGTCACCGGCGCGCACGTCGGGCGAGCGGTGGTGTTCTTCGCCTCCAACCAGACGCCGACCACCGGAGCCACGCTTCCCGTCGACGGCGGCGTCGCCGCGGCGTTCCCGCGCTAACGGCGGCCGCTCGCGCGCCTGCTGGCCGAGGTGCCCGAGGTGGACGTCCTGGTGAACAACGTCGGCATCTTCGAGGCGAAACCGTTCACGGAGATCCCCGACGAGGACTGGCTCCGCCTCTTCAAGACCAACGTGCTCTCGGGCGTGCGCCTCTCGCGCGGGTACCTGCCGGGCATGGTGCGCGCCGGGTGGGGGCGCGTGATCTTCATCTCCAGCGAGTCGGCGCTGCAGATCCCCGCCGAGATGATCCACTACGGCGTGACCAAGACAGCGCAGCTGGCGCTCTCACGGGGCCTGGCCGAGACCGTGGCCGGCACCGGCGTGACCGTGAACGTCGTGCTCCCCGGTCCGACGCGCTCGGAGGGAGTGAGCGCCTTCGTCGAGGGCCTGGCGCGCTCCAAGGGCCTGTCCGCGGAGCAGGTGGAGCGCGAGTTCTTCCGCGACATGCGCCCGACCTCCTTGCTCAAGCGCTTCGAGTCGCCCGAGGAGATCGCGCCTCTGGTCGTCTTCCTCGCCAGCCCGCTCTCCTCAGCGATCACCGGGTCCGCGCTGCGCGCCGACGGCGGAGTGGTCCGGTCCATCGCGTAGGTGTGAAGTCTCACCACGTTGTTCCCGCGGCGCGCTCGAGCTTCTTCATCGGCGTGAGCGAGCGGCACCCGGCATGCGGTCGCCTCTCGATGTACGAGCTGTACAGGCAACATCCGCGCAGGATGCATCCGGGCCGACGAGCAGGTTCAGAAGCGATCGAATCGGTCGGATTCAGACGGGAAGAGCGCGACGGGAGAGCGGGGCGCGGCGGCTCGGTGGGGGGGTGCGTCAAGAAGGCGGCGGCGCTCAGGGCATCGCGCTGACATGCCATCTTTTTCGCAAGGGCGTGCAATCACGGCCGCTTGCGATCCAAATCGCGCTCACTCATTGCCAGCCGGGTTCCGGTGGCTCCTCGCGCTCGGAGGCGTCATGCTGCTCGCGAAGGCTTGAGGCGGAGAGTCCGGGGGCGACCTGGAAGTCAATCAGGAGAGGGCGGCGCTACGCTTTTCGGAGCGCCGAAGTCATTGGCGTGTTCCAGGCAGGCGATGAGGCCGATCAGGCCCAGGCCCCAGAAGGCGCCCGGCGCGAGCACCGGGGGAGCGCTTCCGATCTTCGTTCCACCGTCCTGGCCGGGTGGAAGCCGCCACGCCGAGAGCACCCGCGCGAGGTGCGTCAGCGGGTGGCCGCCGGAGTGGAACCAGATGCCCAGCGCTCCGACGGCCAGCGCGAGCGTGAAGAGCGCCGTGAGCACCCGGCGGCCGCCGCGCCGCCAGCGGAGGAGCGCCACGCTGCCGACGAGGAGCAACGAGGCGCCGTAGCCGAGCGGGACCCAGGCCCGCCACGTCTCGCCCAGGACCTCTCGATGCTCGAAGCGCACCTCGGCCAGCAGGAGCGCCGAGCCGGCGAGCACGGCGGCGACCACCCGTTCGTTCAGGCTCCGCGCCCGCCACCAGCTCACCGGGTCAACGCGCACCGGCCGCTCCGCCCGGGGCCGCACCGGACACGACGATCCGGCCCGCCATCTCCTCGTGGCCGCTCCCGCAGAACACATCGCAGTGGAAGGCGAAGGTGCCCGCCTTCGAGGGGACGAGGCGCACGCGCGCCGTCTTGCCGGGCTCGACGTCGATGCGCAGCCCCAGGTCGGGCACGGTGAAGCCGTGGTCGCGATCGGCGGAGGTCAGCTCGATGACCACCGGCACGCCCAGCTGCAGCTCGATGACGTCGGGCGAGTAGCTGAACCGGCGGGCGACCACCTGGACGACGCGCTCGGGCGGTTCGCCCGCGCCTGCCGCGAGCAGCGCGAGGGCCAGGGCGGCTATGCGCATCTCAGGCCTCCTTGGCGAGCGGGATCTCGTGCAGCTGGTACGACGGCTGGCGCGGGTCGGCATCGACGTCGCGCAGCCCGAGGCCGCGGCCCGGGTGGGACGGATCCCAGGGCACGGGCGTCCGGTTCGGCTGCGAGCCGGGGGCGGGCAGCGGAAAGACCAGCGAGCGCGCCGCATGGTGCTCGATGTGATCGGTCCGGTGGTGATGCTCCTGGTGGATGTGCCCGTAGAACACGGTGACGTGCGGGTAGGCGTGCAGCACGTCGATGGCCCTGGAGCCATCCGCCGTCGTCCAGTCCCAATCGGCCTTGAGGTCGAACAGGGGCCGGTGGGTGAAGACCACGATGGGGGCGCCCGCCGGCTGTGCCTTCAAGTCGCTGCTCAGCCAGTCGATCTGCGCGTCGCCCAGGATGCCCTTCGGGTGGGAGACGTTGTCGAGCACCACGAAGTGCACGCCCTTGTGGTCGAATGAGTATCGGAGGGGCCCGAAGAATTCCTGGAACGCTGCGCCGCGGTCGAGCGAGGCGTCGTGCTCGCCGGCCATCAGGCGCACGGTCCGCACCCGCAGGCGACCCAGGTGCTCCCGGAACTGCGCCATGCGCCGGCGGCGCTCCTGGTCGTCGTCGGTGGTGTGCGTGAGGTCGCCGGTGAAGACGACGAAGTCCGGCGCCTGGGGCAAGGCGTTGACCAGCTCCACCGCCCGGGGCAGCTCGACGGTGGCTTCGGGGTTCGCGGGCCCCTGGTAACCCCAGTGCGTATCGGAAAGCTGGACGAAGTAGAAGTCGTCCTGCGCTCCGGCGGGACGCCCGAGCGTCGAGCAACCGTCGAGCAAGCCCGAGGCGAAGACCACTCCCCCGACTCCTGCGATCTGCAGGAACTCGCGCCGCGTCCTCACAGCCATGACGTCTCCTCCGTTGCGCCGCGCCAGGCGGCTTCGGAAAGGCGGACCGTCCCGCGGTTCCGTCATTCCGTCGGGAATAAGGCGGCGGCTGGCGGGTCTCCCCAGTGCCCCTGGCACTCGCCGTCCCGCTCGTCACCGACGTGCCGCCGGCGGAAGCAGACCAGCTCGCCGCCCTGCTCCGCGGCGGCTGACGCAGTGCTCCCGCACCTCTCCGTGCGCGTACGTACGTGTCGGCCGCAAACGCGCCACCAGCGCGACATCCAGGGCTCCCGCTGCTTTACAGGGATTCGCTCCGGGTGTAACCGCGCACACCAGACCCCCGGAACCGGTCTTGATCCCCCTGCGCGACACCATTCCGCATCGCCACGCCCCGGTCATGACCTGGGCGCTGATCGCGATCAACCTGGTGGTGTTCCTCTACGAGCTGAGCCTGCCGCCGGAGGACCTGGAGCGCTTCATCTACCTGTTCGGCATCGTCCCGGCCCGCTACAGCCATCCGGAGTGGGCGCACTGGATGGGATTGCGGGTCGACGACTACTGGCCGTTCCTCACCTGCATGTTCCTGCACGGCGGCTGGGCCCACATCATCGGGAACATGTGGTCGTTGTGGATCTTCGGCGACAACGTCGAGGACGTGATGGGTCCCTGGCGCTTCCTCATCTTCTACCTGCTCACCGGGATCGCGGCGGGGTTGACCCACTACTTCCTCAACATCGACTCGGTGGTCCCGACCGTGGGGGCCTCGGGCGCGATCGCCGGCGTGCTGGGCGCCTACTTCGTCCTCTTCCCGCGCTCGCAGATCGTGGTGCTGGTGCCCATCTTCATCTTCCCGTTCTTCTTCCAGTTGCCCGCCGTCACCTACCTCCTCTTCTGGTTCCTCAGCCAGGTCCTGGGTGGCGCGCTGGCGGGCCTGTCGTCCTCCCAGGTGTCCGGCATCGCCGTCTGGGCGCACGTGGGCGGGTTCGTCGCCGGGATCGTGTTCCACCGTCTGTTCATCTTGCCGCGGCGCGAGCGGCCCCGGCGCTTCGGGCGAGACGAGGTCGGCATCGAGGGGGCCTGGGCGGGCTGGCCATGAACGGAGCTGGTGCGCAGGGAGGCGGAGTGGACATCGGCCAGATCTTCTGGCTGTTCTTCATCCTGTCGGCGCTCCAGCCGGTGCTGAAGCAGAAGATGCTGGAGAACGCCCGCCAGCGGCTCCTGGCCCGGATCGAGCGGCGCCGGAACACGCGCGTCATCCTGCTCGTCCACCGGCAGGAGACGATGAGCCTCCTCGGCTTTCCCATCATGCGGTACATCGACATCAACGACTCCGAGGACGTCATGCGCGCCATCGAGCTGACGGACCCGGAGGTGGGCATCGATCTCGTGCTCCACACCCCGGGCGGGCTGGTGCTGGCGGCCACCCAGATCGCGCGCGCCATCCGCAACCGCAAGGGCAAGGTCACCGTGCTCGTGCCGCACTACGCGATGTCCGGCGGGACGCTGATCGGCCTGGCGGCCGACGAGATCGTGATGTCGCCCCACGCCGTCCTGGGTCCCGTCGACCCGCAGTTGGGAGAGTACCCCGCGGCCTCGGTGGTGAAAGCGGTGTCGAGGAAGCCGATCGCCGAGGTGGACGACAAAACGCTGATCCTCTCCGACGTGGCCGAGAAGGCGCTCATCCAGCTTCGGGAGAGCACCCGCGAGCTGCTCACCCGCAGCCAGCCGCCGGAGAAGGCGCGCGAGCTCGCCGAGCTCCTCGCTACGGGGACCTGGACGCACGACTTCCCCATCACCGTCGACGTGGCGCAGAAGCTCGGCCTCAAGGTGCGATCCGACATGCCGCCGGAGTTCCTGCAGCTGATGAGCCTCTTCCCGCAGCCGGTGCGGCGTCAACCCTCGGTCGAGTACATTCCCACCCGGCGGCACGCGGATCGCACGCAGCCGCCCCAGAACCCGGCCTGACCGGAAGCGGCGGTCGGCCCGGCGGAAGGCACGATGCGGGCGCTCATCTTCGACCTCGACGGCACCCTGATCGACACCGTCTACGCCCACGTCTTCGCCTGGCAGAAGGCGCTCGACGAGGCGGGCATGCCCATCGACGGCTGGCGGATCCACCGGCGCGTGGGCATGAGCGGCGGCCTGTTCACCCGCGCGGTGGCGCGCGAGGTTGGCCACGATCTCACGCCGGATCAGGCGGAGGCGCTGCAGCGCCGGCACGGCGAGCTGTTCCGGCAGCTCTTGCCCGAGCGCAGGCCGTTGCCCGGCGCCGTTGCCCTGCTCCGGCGGCTGCGCGAAGCCGGAGTCCCGCACGGCATCGCCACCTCGGGCCGGCGGCCGGAGATCGACGCGTCGCTCGCCGCTCTCGAGGTGCCCAGGGACATGGTGGTGGTGGAGCGAGGCGACGTGAGCCGCGCGAAGCCGGCCCCCGACCTCTTCCTCGCCTGCCAGCAGCGTCTCGGCGTCTCCGCCCAGGACTGCTACGTGGTCGGCGACGCCGTCTGGGACCTCCTCGCCGCCCGGCGCGCCGCCATGCTGAGCGTCGGCGTGCTGAGCGGCGGCTATGGCGAGGACGAGCTGATCCGCGCCGGCGCCTATCGCGTCTACCGCGACGCCGCCGAGCTGGACACCTGGCTGGACGAGCTGGGCGTGCTGGACTGACCAGTCGCCGCCGTATTCGGCGGCGCTAGTCGCCGGGTACGCCGCTGCTCCCCTTTCCGCGCGCAGTCTGGGCGGAACTCCTGAAACATACGACAGCGCAGGCCTGCAGGCCCACCTATGAGCCGTGCTTTGATCCTTTGCACCATGCCCCTGCCACCTATCTATTACCAACTCCGCTCTCGCTGGCTGGCACTCTCCCCGCGGGCCCGCGCGATGGCAATCTGCGCGGTCGTCGCGGTCGCCGGCCTGTGCGTCTATGCCGCATTCCGCGGCGACTCGGTCGAGAGGGCCGTGGCGCGTGGCGATCTGCACGCCGCCAAGACCGAGCTCAAGCAGCGCCAGACCCTCGACGCGGGAGCTCGCAGCTACGACGCGGGCCGCATCGCGGAGGCGCAGGGGTCGTTCCGCGCCGCCACCGCGAGCTACATCGCGGCCATGCGTCAGGGCGACGAGCGCGGGCTGGAGCGCCTGATCGAGATGACCCGCGCCCCTGCCTGCCCCGCGCGCAGCGCCGCCGCCTCCGCACTGGGCAAGGTGCGCGACGATCGCGGCGTCCGGGCCCTGCAGGAGCTCCGCCGGGCGAGGTTCGCGGACGAGCACGGCAAGAAGAAGCGCAGGTCGAGTTCCTGCAACAGCGCGCAGGCGGCCCGCAAGGCGTTGAAGCGCGCGCGCAGAGCCAAGGCCTGACTCGGAGCGGCGGCTGCCGCTCCCGCCGCCCGAGGTACCCAGCCGCTCGCCAGCGGTTCAGCAGCGGCCGCTCGCAGCGGCGAGCGAGGCGGGCCCTACATCAGCGAGACGTGCGTGTCGTCCACGAACCCGTCCCGGCCGTTGGCCAGCTTCACGCGCCGGAACCCGTACCCGCTCGCCGACGTGTCGGCGCACACCCTCGCCATGGTGCTCAGGGTTCCGATGATGGTGGAGGTCGAGTCGGGGCTGGCGTACACGTCGCTGTCCTGCTCCACGACCGCCGGAACCTGCGGCGAGGCGCACGACTGCGCGTCAGACCGCTGGGCGCCCGACGAGCTTCCCGGCGACGAAGAAGACGACGTGCTCGCGCAGGCGAGCGCCGAGACCAGGGCCAACATTCCTATCCATCTCATGGCAAATTCCTCCGAAGGAGAAACGAACCGACGGCGTACGACGGCCGTGAATACGAAGCCTGGCCGTCGCTTATTTCGGGAGCTGCGCGCGAACCTCTCGCGTTAGCGGCCGCCGCCAGGGCTATCTTGCCGGTCGGGCGCCGCCGCCGATGCGGGCACGGGGAAGCCCCGCTTGCGCATCAGCGCCGCGATTCCTGGCTCGCGTCCGCGGAACGCACGGTAGCCGTCGGCCGGATCCACGGTGTTGCCCGCGCTGAACACGTTGTCGCGCAAGCGCTTCGCCACCGCCTTGTCGTAAGGCCCGCCTTGCTCGAGGAACGCCTCCCACGCGTCCGCGGAGAGCGTGTCCGACCACAGGTAGCTGTAGTAGCCGGCGGAATACCCGTCGCCTGCGAACACGTGGAGGAATTGCGGCGTGCGGTGACGCATCACCAGCTCCGAGGGCATGCCCAGCGCCGCCAGCGTCTCCTTCTCGAAGCGCCGCGGATCGATCGGCGCGTCGCCCGCCAGGTGCAGCTTCATGTCCACGAGCGCGCTCGCCAGGTACTCGACCGTCGCGAAACCCTGGTTGAAGGTCTTGCTGCGCTCGATCTTCTGCACCAGCTCGGCCGGGATCGGCTTGCCCGTCTGGTAATGCAGCGCGAACCGGTCGAGCACCGGCCGGGTCGACAGCCACTGCTCCAAGAGCTGCGAGGGGAACTCGACGTAGTCGCGGGCCACCGAGGTCCCGGCCAGCGAGGGATAGGTGACGCTCGAGTTCAGCCCATGCAGCGCGTGGCCGAACTCGTGGAACAGCGTGCGCGCGTCATCCCAGCTGATGAGGATCGGCTCGCCGGGCTTCCCCCTCACGAAGTTGGCGTTGTTGGAGACGATCACCGGGACCTCTCCCTCCAGGCGCGACTGCCGCTGGTACTCGTTCATCCACGCGCCGGAGCTCTTCCCCGGCCGGGCGTACGGATCGAAGTACCAGAGGCCCACGTGCTTGCCTTGCGCGTCGGTCACCTCCCAGACGCGCACGTCGGGGTGGTAGACCGGGACGGTTCCCTCGGCCACCGGCGAGAAGCGCAGGCCGAACAGCTCGCCGGCCACCCAGAACATCCCCTCGCGCAGCTTGTCCAACATTAGATATGGCTTCACGTCGTTCTGGTCGAGGTCGTACTTCGCCTTGCGCACCTTCTCCGCGTAGAAGAGGTAGTCCCAGGGAGCGATGCGGATGCCGGCCTTCTCCCGGTCGGCGATGGCCTGCATGTCGGCGACTTCCTCGTGGACGCGCGCGACCGCGGGCTTCCAGACCGCCTCCATCAGCGCCACCGCGCGCTCGGGCGTCTTCGCCATCGAGTCCTCCAGGCGCCAGTGCGCGTGCGTCGGGTAGCCCAGGAGCTTGGCGCGCGCGGCGCGGAGCTTCAGGATCTCGGCGAGGGTCTGGTTGTTGTCGTGCGCGTCGCCGTTGTCGCCGCGCATGACGAACATGCGCCACACCTTCTCGCGCAGGTCGCGGCGCGTGGAATACGTGAGGAACGGGTCGACGCTGGAGCGCGTGTTGACCACCGCCCACTGGCCCTGCTTCCCGCGGTCGGCAGCGGCGCTGGCGGCCCCGTCGCGCACCGCCTCCGGCAGGCCGGCCAGGTCGGCTTCCGCCTTCAGCAGCACCATCTGCGAGTCCTCCTCGGCGAGCACGTTCTGGCTGAACTTCGTGTAGAGGCCGGCGAGGCGCTGGTTCAGCTCGGTGAGCCTGGCCTTCGCCGCCGCGTCGAGCTTCGCGCCCGCGCGCACGAAGGTGGTGTAGTCGAGCCACAACAGCCGCTGCTGCTCGGGCGTGAGCTTCATCCGGTCGCGCGCGGCGTACACGGCGGCGATGCGCGCGAACAGCTTGGCGTTCTGGAAGATCCGGTCGTTGAGCTCGGCCAGCTTGGGCGACATCTCCCGCTGGATGCCCTGCACCTCCGCATCGTTCATGGTGGAGGTGTAGACGCTGTAGGCCGTGGTGACCCGGTCCAAGGTGTGACCCGCGCGCTCCATGGCGGCGATGGTGTCGTCGAAGGTCGGCGGGGCGGGCTCGGCGGCGATGCGATCGATCTCCGCCAGGTTCTCGGCCATCGCGGCTTCGAGCGCCGGCTTCAAGTCGGCGGGCGTGAACCGGCCGAAGGGAGGCACGCCGCCCCAGGGACCCGACCAGGGCGCGAGCAGCGGGTTCACCTGGGCCACGGCCGTCTTGTCGCCGGAGCTGGAGCGGGGGGAAGCGTCATCGGGCTTGGCGGGCTGCGCCGCGCAGCCGGCGAGGGCGGCGAGCACCGGCGCGAGCGCGGCGGTCGTCCGGAGAGGAGCGGGAAAGGTCATGTTCCATCCGTGGAGGGGGTGTCGAGCGGATCCTATCCCGTACGGCGTGCGGCTGGGGGGATTTCAAGTCCGGCTCCAGACGCCGTGAGTAGGTTTCCAGGATGCGTCTGCTGGAGCTGCTCCTCGGCCGCCCGCTGCGCTCGGACGAGGAGGCAGTCGAGCGCATCGGCGTGCTCACCGCGATCCCGGTGCTCGGGCTGGACGCGCTGGCGTCGGCCTCGTACGGTCCGGAAGCCGCCCTCACCGTCCTGCTCCCGCTCGGCGCCACGGCGACGATCTGGGTCCGCCCGATCACGCTGGCCATCGTCGCAGTCCTGACCGTGGTCGCTCTCTCGTACGCACAGACCATCCCCGCCTACCCCAACGGCGGCGGCTCCTTCACGGTGGCGAAGGAGAACCTGGGTCGCACGCCCGGGCTGCTGGCGGCCGCCGCGCTCTGCACCGACTACGTGCTCAACGTGGCGGTGGCGATCTCGGCGGGGATCGGGGCCATCTGCTCGGCGGAGCGCGCCTGCTCCCCTATACGCTTCCGCTCTGCCTGGGCGTCCTGGCGCTGCTCACGATCGTCAACCTCCGAGGCGTTCGCGAGTCGGGGCTCGCCTTCCTGCTCCCCACCTATCTGTTCGTCGCCTCGCTGCTCTTCACCTTCGGGCTCGGCGCCTGGAAGGTGGTGCTCGCGCACGGCCATCCCACGCCCGTCGTGCCGCCGCCCCGGCTCCCGCAGGCGGCCGCCGCCGCGAGCCTGTGGCTCCTCCTGCGGGCATTCGCCAGCGGCTGCACGGCGCTGACCGGAGTGGAAGCGGTCAGCAACGCCGTGCCGATCTTCCGCGAGCCGAAGGTGCACCGCGCCCGGAGGACGCTGGCCGCCATCACGGCGATCCTGATGGTGCTGCTGCTCGGCATCTCGCTGCTCTCGCAGGCCTACGGCATCGGCGCGACCGAGCCGGGCAAGCCGGGCTACCAGAGCGTCATCTCGCAGATCGTCGGCGCCGTCACCGGACGGGGGTGGTTCTACTTCGTCACCATGGGCGCGGTCTTCAGCGTGCTCACGCTGTCCGCCAACACGAGCTTCGCGGACTTCCCGCGGGTCTGCAGGCTGCTCGCGCTCGACGAGTACCTCCCGCCGGGCTTCGCGCACCGCGGGCGGCGCCTCGTCTATTCCCGCGGCATCCTCTCCCTGGCGGGGATCGCCGCGGCCCTCCTGATCGCCTTCGGCGGCATCACCGACCGCCTCATCCCGCTCTTCGCCGTAGGCGCGTTCCTCGCGTTCACCATGTCGCAGCTCGGCATGGTCATGCACTGGCGCCGCACCGGCGGCCCCGGCGCCCGCCGCTCGCTCGTGATGAACGCCGCCGGGGCGCTCGCGACCTCGCTCACGCTCGTCATCATCGTGGCGTCGAAATTCACCGAAGGGGCGTGGCTCACGGTCATCGCGATCCCGCTCCTGGTCGCCGCGTTCAGCTACATCCGGCACTACTACGACCGCCTCTGGGGCGAGCTGGGCGATCCATCCCCGCTCGACTTCAGCCACCTGGCGCGCCCGATCGTGGTGGTCCCGCTGCTGAGGCTCGATCGGGTCGCACGGAAGGGGCTGAGGCTCGCGCTCTCGTTGACGGACGATGTGCGGGCCGTGCAGGTGCTCACCGAGGAGATGATGGTCGAGGATCTGCGCAGCCGCTGGCCGGACCTGGTGGAGCGCCCGGCCCGGGCGGCCGGGCTGCGGCCGCCGCAGCTGGTGGTGATCCCTTCCGAGTACCGGGAGCTCTTCGGGCCGTTCCTCAACTACCTGCGCGGGCTCTCCGCCATCGAGCCGGAAGGGCCGATCGCGGTCCTCGTGCCCGAACTCGTGCGCCGCCGCTGGTACCACTTCTTCCTGGAGTCCCGGGCGACGATCCTCAAGGCGCTGCTCTTGCTCGAGGGCGGCCCGCAGATCACCGTGATCGACTGCCCGTGGTACCTGCGGGACGACCTGGACGACAGGCTCGTGACCCGGCCACCGCGGCTCAGGACTGGCCGGGCTGGGCGGGCTGTCCGGGCTGCTCCTGCTCCCAGATCTTCTGGTCGAGCGCCATCTTGATCCACTCCAGGTGGCGCTGCTCGTCCGCGTAGTTCTTGCGGATGACCTCCTTGGTCGAATCGGGCAGGTCCTGCAGGTCGAGCGCCGCCTTGTACCGGGCCGTGGTGAGCGTTTCGTTGCCCCGCATCGCCAGGAGCGCGCTCTTCGTCCCGTGGGCGGTCACGGCGGTGAACGCCTCGATGAAGAAGCCCTTGATGTCCGTGCGCACGTCGGGCTGCTCGCCGAGCTTCCGCAGCTCCTCGCTGAGATCGTTCACATGGCGCTGGTGGTCGCCCTGGAACGAGCGGAGCTGCGCCGCGACGTTCTCGTGGTCGCACGCCTTGATCGCCTGCTCGTAAGCCTTGATCGCGTCCATGTCGAGGTGGATCAGGTCCTGCACTGCGCGGATCGGGGTCATCTGCGCTCTCCTTTCGCCCTGAGCGAAAGTTGGATCGGCCCCGCGGCGCCGCGTCCGCTGTCCAGCGGATGCCCTGCGCGCTCCGACGGATTACAACCGGCCGGACGCAAGACCGGAAGCAGGCCATGGAATCCACCGGCTGAACGCTCACGCCCGGCGGACCCCTCGTTTCTCGTTCCACGCGTCCCGCGCCGCCTGTTGCTGACGCTTGCTCAGCTTTTCCTGGTGGACGTCGCAGATGTAGCCGAAGCGCGGTCCCCGCGAGCGGTTCTTGCACCCGTTCACGCGGCACCGCATGTCCAGCTTGTGCCGCGCCGCCCGGTTCCCGGGGCCGGCGGCGGATCCGAGCTCCCGCCGGGCGCGGGTGGCGATTTCACCGGCGAGCTGGGTCACGAAGCGGTCGAGAAGCGTCGATAAACGATGGTTGGTAGTCACCCGACCCCCTGGGCTCGAAATCGAGCCGCAATGGCCCGATTTCTAGCCTCGTTTGATTTGCGGGTCCAGCGGCCGGGCTTGCTGCGCGACATTCGCGAGTGACGGCCGTGGGATATGGCTCCGGTTGCTTTTCTTGTGCAGCCGCGCCGCTCGGCTATCGTCGGCACGGGAGGTGCGCGATGGCGATGCGGCTGTTCTTCGTGCTCGTGACCGTGGCCGGTTCGGCATACCTCTTGTTCAGCGATCGCGGAGACCGCAAGCTCGCGATCGCCGCCCTGGTGGTCTCGTGCTTCGGGCTGCTGCTGCAGCTGAACGTGATCACGCTGCACCTGCGCTACGCGCGCACCGCCGTGTGGGCGGCGATCGCCGTCTGCGCCGCGCTGGCGTGGATGCGCGAGGGCTCCAAGGCCGCGTCCACCGTGGCCGCGAGCATGGTCTTCGTCTCGGCGCTGACGGTCGCGCTGTCGCTGAGGCTGTTGCACTGAGCCGTCGCAGCGCTTGACGACACATTACGCCAATCATATGATGAGCGTCATCTCATCAGCGGCGCCGTTCCCCCCCCGGGCAGGATGAGCCGATGAACGCCAAGGCGGAGCAGAAGCAACGGTCGCATTCGGCGATCCTCGAGTCCGCATCCCGGCTGCTCCGCCAGAGGGGCATTGCGGGCGCCAGCGTCGCCGACGTCATGAAGGCGGCGGGGCTGACGGTCGGCGGCTTCTACGCGCACTTCTCCTCGAAGAAGGAGCTGATCGACGACGCCCTCCGCCGCACCGCCCGCGAGGTGCGCGAGCGGCTCTTCGCGCGCCTCGAGGAGAAGCCGGCGGAGGACCGCGCGGAGGTGGTGCTCAAGCGCTATCTCTCGGCGGCGCACCGCGACGAGATCGCCCCGGGGTGCCCGCTTCCCGCGGTAGTCGGCGAGGTCGGCACTACCGCGGGCGAGCATCGCGAGGTGCTGGGCGAGCAGATCGATGCGGTCGCCTCCGAGCTGGCAACGCACCTGCCCCCGGCGCGGGCAGGAGTCCGGCGCCGGCACCTTGCCCTCGGCCTGGTCGCGTTGATGTACGGCGGCCTCAGCCTTGCGCGGGCGCTGCGCGGGACCGGGCTCTCCGACGAGGTGCTCGAGGCGTGCAGGGCGCTCGGCAGGCTCGCCGCGCGAACGGAGATGGAAGCATGACCACCGGGTTGCACGTCGTCGACTCCGGCGCGGGCGCGCCGGCCGTCCTGCTCCACAGCAGCGGAATGTCCGGGCGGCAGTGGAAGCGGCTCGCCTCGAGGTTGGTCGAAAGTGGCCTCCGGGCGATCGTGCCCGACCTGTCGGGACACGGGAAGTCGGCCGAATGGCCGGAGGAGAAGCCCTTCTCGTTCCATGTCGACGTCGAGCGGGTGGCCGCCCTCCTCGAGTCGCTGGGCGAGCCGGCGCATCTGGTCGGCCACTCCTACGGAGGGTTCATCGCCCTCCAGGCGGCGATCGCCGTGCCTTCGCGCGTCCGGTCCCTCGCCCTCTTCGATCCGGTCGCGTTCGGGACCCTCGACCCAGCCGGGGACGCGGACGCGCGGCGCGAGCTCCTGAACGTCGAGATGATCTGGGACGCCTCGCCGCAGGGCCGGGAACGCTGGCTCGAGCTGTTCGTCGACTACTGGGGTGGACCGGGCGCCTGGGCCGGTCTCCGCGAGGACATCCGCGCAGAGTTCCGGCGCGTCGCGTGGGTCGTCTTCGAGGGCGTGAGGACGCTCGCGGCCGACGACACCCCGGCGTCCGCCTACGCTGCCCTCCGCGCGCCCGCCCTGCTGCTGACCGGGCAGCACTCGCCGTTGGCGGCGCGGACGGTCATCCGGCGGCTGCGCGAGTCTCTCGCCGGCGCTCGCGTGGAAACGGTCCCCGGCGCGGGCCA
>DASWGI010000366.1:0-11750 GCA_036393835.1 Myxococcales bacterium
TCCAACCGGCCGGTCGGGGTCATCTCGGTCAAGGACATCGTCGAGTTCATCGTCGAGCTGATGCCCGGCGCCGTGCTGAACCTGCCGCCGGATCCGCACCGCGCGCCCTCGAATGACGAAGACCCGGGCGGCACCGACTAGCTCGCGTACTGCGCGATGCCGTTGCCGAACGACCAGTTCTCCTTCGGCACCTCGACGAGCGAGACGAACACGTCTTCGCGGCGCACGCCTGGATTCTCGGCCAGCAGGGTCGCCATGCGCGCGAACAGGGCCTTCTTCAGCTCTACCGTCCGCCCTGCGTTGATGGTGATCTGGATGAGCAGCACGCCGTCCGTGCGCTGGATGTCCAGGTAAGACGGGTCGTAGAGGAGCCCCGCGGCGTCGTGCTCGGTGACGATCTGGAAGCGGTCCTTGGCGGGGACGTTGATCGTCTCGACCATCGCGCGGTGGACCGCGTCGGCCACGGCCCGCCGGTAGCTCTCGCTCTTCCCGGCCCTCAAGGCGATGCGCACCAGCGGCATCGGTCGTCCTCCGGCGCGCGCGGCGCGCCCCACCCCTGCGATGCTCCGGGGCGGCGATCGATTCCCCGCTACAGGCACCTCTCGTACACGCGGTACGTCTTGTACTTCCGCGCGCCCATCCGCTCGATGCCGCGGTTGATGAGCACGTTGTCCTCCAGCGTCCAGCTCAGCTCGCCACCCACGTAGCCGCGCTTGAGACCCCGCTCGGCGACCTCCACGTAGAGCACCGCCGCCAGCGTGCCGTACTTGTGCGAGGCCCGGAACTCCTCCTTGACCCCGAGCAGCAGCAGGCGGGCGTGTCTGGGCCGGTCGAACCTGAGCCGCCAGAGCAGCTTCACCAGATTCAGCGGCCGGCGCGTCAGCTCGCCGTCGAAGTCGCGCACCATCTCGTTGACGTCCGGAATGGCCAGGCAGATCGCCGCAGGCTTGCCGTCGACCTCCGCCACCAGCGCGATCTCGGTGTCGACGAACATCTTGTACTCGGTGGCGATGATCTCCAGCTCCTCGGTGGTGAAGGGGATGAAGCCCCAGTTGTCCTTCCACGCCGAGTTGAAGACGTCGCGCACGATGTCCACCTCGCGGCGGAAATGCCTCAAGCTCATCGGGCGGACGGTCACGCCGGGGAGCGCCTTGGTCTTCTCCGCGATCCGCTTGGTGCGCTCGTCGACGTGTCCGGAGGTGTACCACCAGGCGTAGAAGTCCTTCGCCTTGGCGTAGCCCGCCGCCTCGACGGTGCGTCCCAGGTGCGGCTTGTTGTGCGGCATGCCGATGCGCGGCGGCGTATCGAACCCGTCGACGAGCACGCCGACCTCGCCCTTCGAGTCGAGCGTGAACGGACCGCGCAGCCTCGTGCGCCCCTTGGCGCGCGCCCACTCCTCGGCGGCGGCGAAGAGCGCGCGCGAGACGTCCGGCCGGTCGGCGCACTCGAAGAACCCGAAGAAGGCGACGCCCGGCTCCTCCGGGTGCACCCGGTCGAACTCGCGATCGATCTGCACGCTGATGCGGCCCACGGGCTTGCCCGCGTCGAAGGCCATGAAGCAGGCCAGCACGCCGTGCTTGAGGAACGGGCTCTTCTTGGGATCGAGCTGCCGCCTGTAGTCGTCGAGGAGCGGGGGCACCCAGTTCGGGTCCTCCTTCATCCCCAGGGACCACGGCACGCGCAGGAAGATCTCCACGTCCTTCTTGCCCTGGACGGGGCGCGCCTCGACGCCGGAGACGGAGATCTGGCGAGCGGGAACGGCCATCGAGCGCTCCTTGGAAGGGCGCGCAGCATAGGCGACAACGCGCCGCGGCGTCGAGTGGAACGGCGCCCGATCCGGTTGCAGGACCGGCCCCTTGCTGCTACTCGTCCGCTCTTTCCGCCATGGACCTCAAGGACACGGTCAACCTGCCCAGGACGGCTTTCCCGATGCGCGCGCAGCTTGCCGAGCGCGAGCCCGCGCAGGTGAAGGCGTGGATCGAGGGCAAGGTCTACGAGCAGATCCTGCGCAGGAATGCCGGCCGCGAGAAGTTCGTCTTCCACGACGGGCCGCCGTACGCG
Source organism: Myxococcales bacterium (assembly GCA_036393835.1). Classification (GTDB taxonomy): domain Bacteria; phylum Myxococcota; class Myxococcia; order Myxococcales; family 40CM-4-68-19; genus VBKO01. Next base: position 2,062 of record DASWGI010000366.1, read on the forward strand.
AACGGCTCGATCCACCTGGGGCACTTCCTCAACAAGATTCTGAAGGACATCGTGGTGAAGCACGCCTCGATGAGCGGCAGGCTCTCGGACTTCGTCCCGGGGTGGGACTGCCACGGCCTGCCCATCGAGCTGCAGGTCGACAAGCAGCTCGGGGCGAAGAAGCGGGACATGAGCGCGAGCGACTTCCGCCGCGCTTGCCGGAAGTTCGCCGAGCAGCAGGTCGACGTGCAGCGGCGCGAGTTCCAGCGCCTCGGCATCCTGGCACGCTGGGACGATCCGTACCTGACCATGCAGTACACGTACGAGGCGGAGATCGTCCGGCAGCTCGCCGCCATCGCGCGCAAAGGAGCCCTCTACCGCCGAAAGCGGCCGGTGCACTGGTGCCCGCGCGACAGGACGGCGCTGGCCGAGGCGGAGGTCGAGTACGCGGAGAAGACCAGCCCGTCCATCTACGTGGCCTTCCGCGTGCTGGATGGGACCAAGCTCTACAAGATGGCCCACGCGCTCAAGGGACATCCGCTAGCGCTGGCCATCTGGACGACCACGCCGTGGACCCTGCCGGCCAACATGGCCATCACGGCCAACCCGGAGATCGAGTACGTCGCCTACGATCTGGGCGACCGCGCCGTGGTGGTCGCCAAGGACCTCCTGGCGCAGTTCCTCGCTGCCTGCGCGCCACAGGAGGTGAAGCAGGGCGGCGGGAATCCGGACACGCTCCTGGGCGCGGCGCAGGGCGCGGCGCGCGTCCCGCGGCTGAAGGACCCGCGGAAGGTGCTGGCGCACTTCTCCGGAGAGGACCTCGATGGCGTGACGTACCACCACCCGCTCATCGAGCGGGTCGGCCGGGTCGTGCTGGGCTCGCACGCCACCACCGAGGCGGGCACCGGCCTGGTGCACACCGCGCCGGGACACGGTGAGGACGACTTCCAGATGGGGGTGAAATACGGGCTGCCCATCTGGGCCCCGGTCGACGAGCGCGGCCGGTTCACCGCGGACGCGGATCTCGGCCTTGCGGGGAAGAACGTCTTCGACGCCAATCCGGAGATCGTCGACAAGCTCCGAGACGCGGGCGCGCTGCTCAACGCGGGCGGGCTGGCCTTCGAGATCCGCCACAGCTACCCGCACTGCTGGCGGTGCAAGCAGCCGGTCATCTTCCGCGCCACCGACCAGTGGTGGATCGGGATGGACGTGGACATCGGCGGAACGACCATCCGCAAGGCCGCGCTCGAGGCCATCGACCGGATCGCAGCGGCGGGCGGCTGGATCCCCGCCTGGGGCAAGGAGCGCATCCGCGGCATGGTGGAGAACCGGCCCGACTGGTGCGTGTCCCGGCAGCGGAGCTGGGGCGTGCCCATCCCGGTCGCGTACTGCGTCAACGACCGCGAGCCGCTGGTCTCGCCGGACGCGATGGAGCACGTCGCGCGCATCTTCGAGCAGCACGGCGCCGACGCCTGGTTCGACAAGGCGCTCTCCGAGTTGCTGCCGCGCGGCACCCGCTGCGCGAAGTGCCAGGGGACGGAGTTCGAGAAGGAGACGGACATCCTCGACGTCTGGTTCGACTCCGGCTCCTCTTGGGCGGCGGTGCTCGCCAGCGGCCGCTGGCCCGACCTGCGCTTCCCCGCCGATCTCTACCTGGAAGGCTCCGACCAGCACCGCGGCTGGTTCAACTCCTCCCTCACCATCGCCGTCGCCAACCGCGGCGAGTCGCCGTACCGCGCCTGCGTCACCCACGGGTTCGTCGTGGGCGAGGACGGGCGCAAGATGAGCAAGTCGCTCGGCAACTACGTCGACCCGCAGCACACCATCAAGAAGTACGGCGCCGAGATCGTCCGGCTCTGGGTGGCGGCGAGCGACTACCGCGACGAGGTACGCCTCTCGGAGAAGATCCTCGAGACGCTCAGCGAGGGGTACCGCAAGATCCGCAACACGCTGCGCTACTGCCTCTCCCAGCTCTACGATTTCGATCCCTCGCGCGACGCGGGGGCGCTGGACCTCCTGGAGCCGGTCGACCGCTGGGCGCTGTCCCGGCTGGAGCGCTACCGCGCCGGTGTCGCGCGCGCGTACGAGCAGTACGAGTTCCACCGCGTCTACCACGCCACCGTGGACCTGTGCGCCACCGACCTGTCCGCCTTCTACTTCGACGTCCTGAAGGACCGCACCTACTGCTCCGCGGCGGCCTGGCCGGCGCGGCGTGCGGCGCAGGCGGTGCTGTACCGCGCTTGCCGGGATCTCTGCCGGCTGCTCGCGCCGATCGCGTCCTTCACGACCGAGGAGGTCTGGCACCACCTGCCCGGCGAGAAGGTCGGGTCGGTGTTCCTCGCCGGCCTGCCCGCGCCCGAGCCGCAACTTGCCGACGACGCGCTCGAGGAGGAGTTCCGGCACCTGGCCGCCTTCCGGCGCGTGGTCAACGAGGCCCTCGAGGCGAAGCGGGTGGCGAAGGAGATCGGCAAGGCCACCGAGGCGGACGTCGTGCTGCGCGTGCCGCGCGAGCCGGCCGTCCTGCGCGAGGTGGCGCAGAAATATGAGGCGCAGCTCGGCGACCTGTTCCTCTGCGCGACCGTGCGGATCGAGGCCGGCGAGGCGCTCTCGGCGGAGGTGAGGCGCAGCCCGCACCCTTCCTGCGAGCGCTGCTGGCGCGCGCTGGCCGAGGTCTCCGGCTCGCCGGCGCTGTGCCGCCGCTGCAAGCGCGCCACCTCGGGAGAGCCGCAGTGAGCAAGCCTCTCGGCAAGTGGACCTTGCTCGCGCTGATCTCCGGCACCGTGCTGATCGCCGACCAGGTCACCAAGTACCTCGCGGTCGAGCACCTGACCTACGCTTTCCAGGCCGCACGGGCGCGCACGCTGCCCGACAAGGTCAAGGCGTTCCTCACCCAGAAGGACCTGCTCGAGCGTGGCCTGTCAGACGGCCGCCAGATCCAGGTCGTCCGGAACTTCTGGCAGTTCCAGTACACGCAGAACCGCGGCGCGGCCTGGGGGTTCCTCTCCCGATCGGGCGAGAAGTTCCGCGTGCCGTTCTTCCACCTGATCAGCATCGCGGCGGTGATCTTCATCTTCAGCTACTACCGCAAGCTCGGCACCGAGCAGCGCTACCTTCAGTTTTCGCTGGCGCTGGTGCTGGGAGGCGCGCTGGGGAACGCCATCTGCCGGGTGCTGCGCGGGTACGTCATCGACTTCATCGACTGGCACTGGTTCGATCCGTTCTGGCAAAGGCCCTCGCTCCACTGGCCCACCTTCAACGTCGCCGACAGCGCCATCACCGTCGGCCTGGTGATGCTCGTCCTCGAGATGCTGTTCGCGAGGAAGCCGGCGGCGGGCGGCGCGGGGAAGCCTTCCGCGTGACGGCAGGTTAGGAAGAGACGATGCTGCCGGTCCTTTTCAGCGTGGTGCTGCAACCCTCGTGGGCGCCGCTCGCCGCCGCGGTTCTGGCCCTGGTCTCGGGTGCCTGGCAGGCGCGCGGGGCGCGAGTCGCCGGCGACCCTTGGAAGAAAGCGCTCCAGACCGGCGCCCTCTGGGCAGGCGGGACGGCGGTCGTCCTCTTCCTCGCCGTGCGGATGCTCGGCGAGGCGGGGAACAACGACCTCCTCCACCTGACGCGCCCGCTGGTGATCCCGCTGCACACCTATGGCTTGCTGATCGCGACCGCGTTCCTGGTCGCCATGCAGCTCGCCGGGCGCGCCGCGCGACGGGCGGGGCTGGACCGCGAGCGCGTGATGGATCTCTGCTTCTGGATACTGCTCGCCGCGATGGTGGGCTCGCGCGTCCTGTTCATCATCGTCAACTGGGACGACTACGCGCACGACCCGGGCAGCATCTTCGCCTTCTGGAAGGGCGGGCTGGTCTTCTACGGAGGCTTCATCGGCGCGGTGCTGGTGTCCATCTGGTACATGCGCCGCCACCGGATGTCCTTCTTCCCCTATGCGGACGCGATCATCCCCTCGGTCGCCATCGGCCACGCCATCGGCCGGCTGGGATGCTTCGCGGCGGGCTGCTGCTGGGGCGCGGCGTGGGATCCGCACCTGCCCTGGGCGGCGCGCTTCCCGCCTGAGTCGCTCGCCTACCAGAGCCAGCTGGCGAACCACGTCATCCAGTTCGGCGCGGCGCGCACGCTGCCCATCCATCCCACGCAGCTCTACGAGGCGCTCGGCGAGCTGGGCATCTTCGTGGCGCTCACGCTGTGGCGCGCGCGCAAGCGCTTCCACGGCGAGATGCTCGCCCTCTACCTGGTCCTCTACGCGCCGCTGCGCGCGCTGATCGAGACGATGCGCGGGGACGAGGAGCGCGGGCGCGTGTTCAACTTCCTCGGCCCGCTGGCCCGCGGCGCCTGGTGGAACCTCTCCACCAGCGAGCTGATCAGCGTGGCGATCTTCGCCCTCGGAGTCGTCCTCTACGTCACCCTCGGCCGGCGCGCGGGTGGGAGGGCGGAGCCTGCCGCCGCCTGACGGAACACCTTCGCGCACGCTGCAGAGTCGCCCCGCTCGTTGGTAGAGTCGGCCCGTGCCTGCCGCCACCGGGACCCAGCAGCTTCCGCAGGAGAAGCTGGCGGAAGACCTCGACGAGCTCGAGGAGGCCATGACCGGCCTGCAGGTCCTCTACGAGAAGTACTTCCTCGGCATCGACCGCCGCCCGCCCGATGCGCAGCGCCGACAGGTGTCCGAGAAGATGCGGCTGCTCAAGACGACGCAGGTGAAGAACACCGCGCTCAAGTTCCGCATCCAGACCCTCTTCGCGAAGCTGATCTCCTTCGAGCGGATGTGGGACCGCACCCTGCGCGAGATCGAAGAGGGCACCTACAAGAGGGACGTGTTCAAGGCGAAACTCCGCGATGCGCGCCGGGGCGGCGAGCAGAAGCCGGCCCAGGCGGCGCCCTCCTCGCCGCAGCTTTCGGATCAGATGATCCGCAAGCTGTACGACACCTACCTGGTGGCACGTCAGCGAACGGGGGAGTCGACCAGCGGACTCACCTACGATGCGATCGCCAGCCGCATCCGCGCCCAGGTGCCCGAGCTGATGGCGCGGCACAAGGCGCGCAACATCGAGTTCAAGGTCGTGATCAAGGGCGGCAAGGCCGTGCTCAAGGCCATCCCCCGGACGTGAGTAATTTTTTCCACACATCTTGCCGCGGCGACGGCCGCTCCCCACCCTACCGGGCGTGGAGGGGGCGATGGGGCGCCGGGTGCTGGGGTTGGGGATGACGCTGCTCTTGGCAGCGTGCGCGAAGGAGGCGGCCGCGCCGCGGACTTCGGAGGCGCTGGAGCGCTCCGCGCGGATGCTCGCCAAGCTCGATCAGATGGAAGCCGACCTGCACGACGAAGGGTCCAAGCTGGCCGTCTACGGCGAGTTGGAGCAGCGGCACAGCCAGACCTCGCAGATCGCCTGCCAGGTCGCCGACGAACACGTCCAGGAGATCCACCGGCTGGCCATGGCGCAGCAGAAGAAGCAGCAGGAGAAAGTGCGCAATCGCCGCGCCGTCGCGCAGGCCCGCGTGACCCACCGGACGACGACGGCGCTGAACTAGCCGCCGACGGTTACTCGAAGATCTTCTCGATCGGGACGATCACGACGTCCTGGTCGCCGCGCGCTCCGAACGGGGTGCGGTTCACCGCGCGGTCCGCCTCCAGCAGCGCGGCCGGCTTCTCCGGGACGTTCCCCTGCGCGTCCTTCTGGTAGTGCATCGGGGTCTCGGCATCCGAGAGCAGCGCGCGCTTCGCCTCGTCCATCCCCGGACCGACCAGCACGCATTCCAGGGCGTCCGGCTTCACCCACTTCTTCCAGGCCGCGTTCACGTCCGCCGCGCTCACCTCGCGCACGGCCGCGCGCCACTTCTGCAGGAAGTCCTGCTGGCCCAGGAAGTCGCCATCCAGCGCGTACCCCAGCTTGCGCGCGTCGGTCTGGTCGAAGAGGAGCAGATAACCGTCGAGGAATCCCTTCGTCTGCCGGACCTCGTCGTCGGCGAAGGGGTCGGCGTCGAGGCTGCGCGACAGCTCGTGGAGCGCGGCGCGCAGGGCGAACAGCCGGTTCTCGTTCTGCATCGGCCGCAGCCAGACGGTGAAGTCCTGCTGGTGGCGCGCGCGCCCGAGCTGCGCGGTGGCGGCGTTGCCGCCCTGCTGCTGGAAATGCTCGATGTATGCGTAGTCGCCGTAGTTGAGCCCGCGCTGCTCGCGCAGCCGCTGCATGAGCCGCCCGTTGAACTGCCGGTGCTCGCCGAACGCGCTGCGTGCGACGGACAGGGCGGCCCAGTCGGGGTCCTTGTGCGAGAGCTGCCAGGGGAACCCGCAGGAGATGGCAGTCGCGTCGCCCTGCTTCTCGATCAGGAGGTAGCGCGGCCCGTGCGGCTGCTGCTGCGGAATCGCGGCGTGGTCGGGCCCCGCCGTGGGCAGCCCGGCGAGCGCCGCGGCCACGCGCTCCGGCAGGCCCTGGGGGTAGCCGCCGGCGATCCCCACCGTGAGCCGATCGGCGGTGAAGACCTTGGCGGCGTGCGCCTTCACGTCCTCGAGGGTCAGCGCCTTGAGATCGGCGACGTGGCCCTCGGTGAGCCGCCCGTACGGGTGGCCCCGGTACAGGAGCTCCCCCAGCGCTTCCTTCCCCAGGTTCTCGTCGTCGCCCTGCCGCAAGCGCTTCTCGACGTCGATCACGGCGGCGTCGCGCAGGCGGGCGAACTCGCGCGGGTCCCAGCGCGGGTGCGCCACCACGTCCAGCAGGATGGGGAGGAGCTTCTCCAGGTTGTCGCGGTGGACCGTCGCGGAGAAGGTGGTCAGCTCTTTGTCCACGCGCGCATCGATCGACGTGGCCATCGGGAAGAGGGCGAGGAGCAGCGACCGGGCGTCCAGGGACTGCGTCCCGCCTTCCGACATCACGCGCGCGGCGAGCGAAGTGATGCCCGCCTGGCCCTTCGGGTCATCCACGGCGCCGGTGGTGAAGCGCAAGGCGACGGTGACCATCGGCTTCTGGCTCGCTGGTAGCGCGAGCACGGGCACCTCGTTCGGCGCAGCGACCGGCGTCTCGGCTGCGGTGCGCACGTCGGCCGGGGAGCCCGGCGGGGGGTGCTCAGTCCCCTTTCCGCCCACCTTGGATCGGGGCTTGGCGGTGAGGGCGCCGGAGCGCTCGCTCTTGCCGCCGGCCGCGGCCGGGTCCTGCGGGGCAGCCTCGGTCGAACCCGATGCCTGCGAGCCCGAGGCGGTCTTCACCCGGTCTTCCGCGTGGCTGCAGGCGAGCGCCGCCGCGACCAGCGCCAGGGCGGCGCGCCTCACCGGCCACCTCCCTTGGCGGTCTTTGCCGCGGGCTTGCGCTGCGCGCGCGCCGTCTGGGAGGTCAGCGTGACCGTCGTCCGGTTCGCGTCGAGGAAGGCGCGCTTGGCGAATTCCTGCAGCATGGCGGGCGTGAGCGCGTCGATCTCGCGGGCGAGCGCATTCAGGTAGTCGAGGTCGCCGGTGAGCGAGGCGAAGTGCACCAGGGCGTTGGCGATGGCGTCGGGCTTGTCGAGCACGGCGATGATGGAGTAGCGCACGTTGGACTTGATCGCCGCGAGCCGCGAGGCGTCGACGCGGCCACGCGCCAGGTTGGACACCTCGCGCAGGACCACCAACTCGGCCGGGCGCAGGTTCTTCTCCTCCTTCACGCGGAGCAGCGCGCCCAGCAGGTACGGGTCGCGGTTCACGCCGTCCTGCGCCGAGATGCTGTCGACGATCTGCCGCTTGAGCACCAGGTCCTGGTACACGGCGCTGGTCTCGCCGAAGAGGTAAGGCGAGAGCACGGCCTGCACCGCGGCCGCGTGCAGGTCGTCCGCTCCGCGCCCGTGCCAGGCCATGTACAGCCGCGGCACGGTCGGCGCCTTCCACGCCACCGTCGCCCGGCGGCTGGAGGTCTGCCGCGGCTCGCGGGGGATGGGCGACGGATCGAGCTTGCCCTTCCAGCCGGAGTACGCCTTCGTGAGGCGCCCCAGCGTGTCCGCCTTGTCGAAGTCGCCCGCCACGACGATGGTCGCGTTGTCCGGCGTGTAATAGCGGCGGAAGAACTCGCGCGAGTATTCGAACCCGCTCGGCATCGCCTTGATGTCCTGCAGGAACCCGATCGTGGTGTGCTTGTACGTGTGGCGGGTGAACGCGGTGTCCTGCATCACCTCGGACATCTTCTCCTCGGGGTCCGAGGCGCTCTTCGCGTACTCGCCCAGGATGGCGCCCGCCTCGGTCTTGAACTGGGCCTCGCTGTAGTCGAGGTTCTGGAAGCGGTCGGACTCGTAGTCGATGATGGTGGGCAACGCCTTGGCCGGCCCGTAGAGGTGGTACACGGTGAGGTCGAGGTCCGTGTACGCGTTCGTATCGAGGCCCAGCCGCGTGACGGTGGCGTTGTAGTCGTCGGCGGGGTGCTGCTTCGTGCCGCGGAACATCATGTGCTCGAAGAAGTGCGCGTAGCCGGAGCGCCCCGCCTCGGGCTCGTTGCGGCTGCCGACGCGCATCAGCGTGTAGTAGGCGACCAGGCCCGGCGAGTCGTACGGGATGAGCACCAGCCGCAGCCCGTTCGGCAGCGTGTGCGTCTCGGTCGGGAACGGGAACGCCTTGGCGGGCGCGCCGGCGGGGGCGGGCCTCGCCGGGGCGCTCCGTTGCGGGGCGGCGGCGAGGGCGAGCAGCAGGGAAAGAGCAACGGGCATGCCTTGTGTCCTCCCCCTCGGGCGTCAGAGGGCGGCGCAGCATAGTCGACCTCCCCCGTGCCGTCGACATTCACCGCGAGACGGATCGTCCGTCAGTGCCGCGCCGGCGCCGCGGCGTCCGGTGGGGGCCCCTCCCACAGCACGATGCGTCCTTTGCCGCGCTGCTTGGCCTCGTACATCGCCGCATCCGCCGCGCGGATCATCGCCTCCGCGGTCTCCGGAGGAGCGCCGTACATCGCCACTCCGATGCTCGCTCCCAGGTGGAGGCCGGGGTGCAGCTCGTCGAGCTGCTTCATGCGCTCGAGCAGGCGGCGGGCCGCCGCCTCCGCGGCGTCCTGCCGCATCCCCACGAACAGGATGGCGAACTCGTCGCCGCCAAGCCGCGCCGCCACGTCGCTCGCGCGCACCGACTGGCCGATGGCCCGCGCCACCTCGCGGAGAAGCTCGTCTCCGGCGGCGTGCCCCTGGGCGTCGTTGATGCGCTTCAAATTGTCCACGTCCACGTAGCCAAGGCACAGCGGGGTGCCGTCGCGCTGCGCCCGCGCCACCTCCTGCCGCAGGCGCTCGGTGAACGCGCGCGCGTTGGCCAGGCCGGTGAGCGCATCGGTGCGCGCGAGGCGCTCGGCGTCTCCGAGCAGCTCGGCCAGGCGCCGGTTGGCCCCGCGCAGCCGCTGCTGGTCGCCGCGGATGCGCGCCGTCATGGCTCCCATGGCGAGCAGCATCAGCAGGCGGCTGATGGAGTTCCACAGCAGCACGCGGGTCGGCTCGCCGCGGTGGCCCCACGCCTCGGCCACGAACCAGAAGATGCCGGCCGCCAGCCCCGCCGCGAGCGCCGGCCCGCGCCCCAGCCACCACGCGGCCGCGAGCACCGGCACCACGTAGAAGAGCGCGAACGACATCCAGGGACCGGTGACGTAGTCCAACAGGCCGACGACCGCGACGGCGATGACGCACACCACCGCGAGCACCGTCCGGAGTGTGCGGATGGACCCGTTCACGCTGCTCCATAGAGTAGCCTGAACTCCCCGCCGGCGGGCTGGCCACCC
>DASWGI010000367.1:0-12611 GCA_036393835.1 Myxococcales bacterium
CCCGCTTCCGCTGGATGCCTCGCGGCTTCACGCGGGGGACCTCGCTACCCGTCATGCTCGATACATACGGTGCGGGCTCCTTTCATCCCGCTAGGAACGCGCCGCTTTCGCGGCGCACCTGCCGGGCGCACAATCAGCACGCCGCGGAGCAGATGTACGGTCGCGCGTTCATGGAACGAGCGCGCGAATCGGTCGACCCGGTTCCAAGTCATCCCGGCATTCATTCAGGGTGACGCGGGCCGGCAGCCGCTCCGACCTGGCACTTGTCGGCCCGTGAGCACTGGGTCCCTCGCCGCCGCTGCGGTCGACACTCACCCTGAAGAGCAACGGAGACCCAGGGTGGTTCATCCTCGGAGGCCGAGTGCACGATGTGATCGTTCTCTCGAACTCGGGCCGGCGTGCGCGAGGCGAGAAGTGATCAATCCTGAGAGCGCCGCCCTATCGGCGGCGACTACCGATCCTCCGCCAGCGCCCGCAGCAGCTCCTCCAGCGAGTCTCCCAGGGCGTCGAACTCGTGCGCGCCGGCGGCGAGCAGCGAGATGCGGCCGTACTTGCCCCGCTTGAGCCTCGGCAGCCAGCCGTAGCCCTCCGAGCCTCCGTCGGAAGCGAAGAGGACGAGGCCCGGCACCGCGCGCGTCACCTCCTGCGCGTCGCATTCGGCGCGGATGCGCTCGAGCGGCCAGAGCTGGAGGGGGCGCTTGCGCGTCCCGAGGGTGCCCTCGCCGCCGTCGTGCTCGCGGAGCAGCGCCTTCACGTCCAGGGGGATCTTGCAGTCCATCTCCTCCTCGGCCGCGGCGACCCGTTCTTCTGCAGCCCCCTCCGGCGCGAGGCGCACTTCGGCGAGCAGCGCGCTGAGGCTCCCGGTCATCGGCCCTCCGGCGCCGCCGAGGGCGCGTAGATGGTGCGGTGGATGCGCCAGCTGCCGTCGGGAAGGCGCCGCAGGATGCGCATGACGTGCACGCGCGAGCGCGAGATCTCGACCCCGCCCCGCGGCCGTTCGCTCCCCTCGATCTGGCCCCACTCGACGGCCGTGTCGCCGAAGAGCAGCGTCTCCTCGAACGCCTCCGAATAGTCCAGCACCTCGATGTCCAGCGAGGCCACCATGCGCCGCAGGCCGGCGCGGATGGCGGCGATGCCGCGCACCGGAGGCTGCCCCGGGCCGAGCGCCACGGCGTCGTCGGTGAACAGCTTCGCCAGGCCCTCCGCGTCGTAGGCCTTGCTCGCGGCCACGTCTGCCTCGCGGAGCCGCTGGATCGCCCTCAGGTCCTCGCCCTTGTCCGTCATCACAGCTTCCTCAGGAACTCTTCGCCCAGCTCTCGGGAGCGGCGGGTGGCCGCCTCCACCGCGTTCATGAGCACGTTGCGCAGCCCGCCGGCCTCCAGCGTGTGCAGCCCGGCGATGGCGGTGCCGCCCGGGCTGGTCACGCCGTCCTTGAGCATGCCCGGGTGCTGGCCGCTCTCGATGAGCAGCTTCGCGCTCCCCAGCACCGTCTGCGCGGCGAGCTGCATCGAGGCGCGGCGCGAGAGCCCCACCTTCACTCCCGCGTCGGCCAGCGCCTCGATGATGAGGAACAGGTACGCCGGGCCGCTGCCCGACAGGCCCGTCACGGCGTCGAGCTGCGACTCCTCCAGGACCACCGTGAGCCCGACCGAGTCGAAGATGGTGGTGGCCGTCGCCAGGTCCGCGTCCGTGGCGTGCTCGCCCATGGCCAGGGCGGTGGCGGCGGCGCCCACGGTCGCCGGCGTGTTGGGCATGGCTCGAACGATGCGCATCGGCGGGTGGAGGCGCCGCTCGATGGCGGCGATGGGGACGCCCGCGGCAACGCTGACGATCAGCTTCTCGCGGGACACCTCCCCCGAGATGCCGCGCAGGACCTGGTCCAGGATCTGCGGCTTGACCGCCAGCACCACCACGTCGCTGTCCCGCGCGACGTCGGAATTGGACCCGCCGCGAACGCCGTAGAGCTTCTCCAGCTCCTTCACGCGCTCGGGCCGGCGGGCGCTGACCAGGATCTGCGCGGGCGCGGCGGCCTTGGATGCGATCAGGCCCTTCACCAGCGCCTCGCCCATGTTCCCGACGCCGATGAAGCCGAGCTTCTTTTTGGTGACCATGGCGGCTCAGTCTACCAGCCGCCAGTCGCCGCCGTATTCGGCGGCGCTGCGCTCTTCAGGGCACCCGCGGACGGCTCACATCCTGGGCACTGCCGGCATCGCGACCGTTCCCCGATCTTCCCGGGTGAGCGCGCGATCGACGGAGAGCGCTCCGCCGCCCTTGATCAAGAGGGCGATGGCCAGGCCGAGAGCGAGGATGTGGTACTCGAAGCCCTCGCCTTTCTGGGTCCCCATCCAGTTCATGAAGAACCCCACCTTGGCGTGCACCAGGACCAGGGCCCCCGCCATCACGCAGCCGATGCCGAAGGCCGCCAGGCGGGTGAGGAACCCGAGGATCAGCAGGATCGCTCCGCCGAATTCCGCGGCCATCACCAGCACGGTAACCGCGGGTGGCAGCCCCAACTTGGCGAAGCCCTGGATGGTCGCGGAGGCGCCGTAGCCGCCCCACCATCCGAGGACGTGCTGCGCGCCATGCGGAAAGAACACCAGCGCCAGCGTCAGCCGCATGACGAGCGCTGCGGGATCGTTTTCGGTGCTCAGGAATTTACGGAGCATGGTCCCTCCCCGGGCGCATACTGCGCGCGCCCCGAAGCTGCTGGCAAGCGGCGCAAGGCTAGAACGCCATTGCCGTAGGGTCCGCGACGTGAAAAGCGTAGCGCCGCCCTATCGGCGGCGACTAGCCGATGATCATCGTCTCCTTCTCGAAGCGGCCCTCGGCGAAGCGCGAGACGTTGAACCGCTCGAACAGCTCGTCGCGCTCGCCCCCTATCCACGCGGCCATCCGGCGCGCCACCGCGGGCGCCATCATGAAGCCGTGGCCGACGAAGCCGCTCATCTGCAAGAGGCCGCGAACGCCCGGCGTCTCGCCCAGGATGGGAGAGTGGTCGGGCGTGACGTCGTAGCAGCCGGCCCACTGGCGCAAGAGCTTCACCTGGCCCAGGCGCGGGACCAGCTCGGTCAAGGCGCGGGCGTACCGGGCGAGGAAGCGCAGCGACGAGGTCTGGTTCAGCCCGGGCGGCTCGCCGGGATCGCCCATGCCGCCGACGATCTCGCCTCGCATCGACTGGGAGAAGTACAGGCCGCTCCCCATCATCGTGACGAGCGGCCCCAGGAACGGCTTGAGGGGCTCGCTGGAGACGATCTCGTGGCGGTAGGGGACGTTGGGGAGCGCCACGCCGGCCATGGCGGCGACCGAGGGGCTCCAGGCGCCGCAGGCGATCACGACCCGATCGGCGCGCACGGTCCCGCGGTCGGTGCGCACGGCGCGGACGGCGCCGGCCTCCACGTCCAGGCCCGTCACCCGGGTGAAGGTCTCGACACGCGCGCCCCGCTTGCGGGCCCCGTCGGCGTAGCCCCAGAGGAAGGGCCAGGGGAAGACGACCCCGTCGTCCGGGTTCCACGAGGCCGCGACGAACTTGCGCGTGTCCAACTCCGGCACCAGGTCGCCCGCCTCCCCGGCGTCGATGATGCGCGTGGCGAGCCCGTGCACGCGGTGCAGGCGCGCGCCGTTCTCCAGGAGCCGCAGCGTGTCCTGGTCCTGCGCGAGGAACAGGTATCCGCCGCGCCGGAGCCAGACGTTGATGCCCAGCTCCTGCGCGAAGCGCCCCATGAACTCGATCGACTCCTTCGCCAGCTCGATGTGCGACGGCGTGGTCCACTGCGCGCGCACGCCGCCGCCGTTGCGACCCGAGGCCCCCTCGCACAGGTACCCGCGCTCGAGCACCAGCACGTCGGTCTCGCCGCGGCCCGCGAGGTTCCAGGCGAGCGCGAGCCCCATGATGCCGCCGCCGACGATCACCACCCGCGCCTGGGGCGGCAGCGGCTCCCGCGGCTGCAGCGGGTGCGCCGCGAGACCGGCTTTCGGCGGCGGCAGCGGGGACTCGCGCCGGCGCACCACCTCGTCGGGCAGCCCGGCGAAGGCGGCCAGCGAGGTGGGCGAGAGCGGCGGCCGGGCGCGGAACGGCACCTGCGCGGCGGGCGGCAGCCGGGCGCGGTCGGCGCACAGCCGCATCGCCGCGGTCAGGCAGCTCTTCCCCTGGCAGGGGCCTGTGCCCAGGCCGGTGTAGCGCTTCATGCTCTCCACGTCGGCGTGGCCGTGGCGGACGGCGTCTTCCAGCTCGCCCTGGGTGACGTCCTCGCAGGCGCAGACGATGGCCTTGTCGTTCATCGGCGCCCCGCCCCCACCGCGTCCGCCGCGCCGACGCCGGCGCGCGTGCCCGATTCCGCCGCGCGCGCCCCGCCGGCGCCGGCCGCCCGACCGGCCGCGAATACCCACGGCACGCTGGTCCGCCCGGACGCGTCGACGGTGACCGGAAACCCGCCCAGCTCGGCGGAAAAACGCGCCTGCGCGCCGGCCTGGGAGGCCAGCTCGTGCAGGGGCGCCGGCGGCAGCGCCACCGCGACGGCGTCGCAGGCGATCGCCTCCTCGCCGGCGCGCAGTTGCTTGACCGGATTGCCCCGCGCCCGCAGCTCCCGCGCCCGCAGGAGGGGCAGGTCGGGCGCGCTCTGCGGGACCGCCTCGCCCGACGCGAGCGGCCACGCGCCTCCGGCGTCGACGACCCGCGCGAGGAGGTAGCCGGCGATCCGGAGGGCGCGCGCGCAGTGGATCAGCTCGCTGCCTTCTCCGACGACGCACAGGCGATCCCCGACGCGCACGCCTCCGTGCAGCGCGAGCGCGAGCAGCCCGCGCGCCGCGTACACGCCGGGACGGTCGACGCCGGGGAAGGGGAGCGGCTGCGAGACGCCGCCGGCCGCGACCACCACGGCGTCGGCGAGGATCGCGACCACGGCCCTCGGACGGCGGACGGCGAGCAGCGCGGGCTTGCGCGCCGCGGCGGCGGCGTCGTTCGCGTACAGGCCGATCGCCTCCGCTTCGAGGACGACCTCGACGCCGGCGGCGGCCAGCGCGCGGCCCTGCTCCTCCACCCATTCCGCCCCGGGCGCGTCGGGATCGATGCCGAGGAGCGCGGCGCCGCCGAGGCGCGCGTCGCGCTCGAGGAGCAGCACCCGGGCGCCGCGGTGCGCGGCCGCGAGCGCGGCGGAGATGCCGGCGGGACCGCCGCCTACCACCACGATCTCCTCCTCCCGGATCGCGCCCGGGATCGGTGGCTGCGCCTCGTCCGGCAACTGCCCGAGCCCGGCGAGCCTGCGCGCCACCTCCAGCGCCACGCGGCCGAGGAGGCGCGAGCCCACCAGCAGGTGGTGGTGATCGAGCTTCTCCGGAAAGAGGAAGTCGGCCGCGCGCAGCAGGTCCGCGTCGGCTCCCAGCGGGGCGTTCTGCCGGACGCATCGCATGCCCTCGCGGAGCGGCACCCGGCACGCGGGCAGGCTCGGCACCCCGTCCACGCGCAGCAGGCATTGCCCGCAGGAGCCGGACAGGCAGAACGGGCCGCGCGGGCGGTGGTACTTGATCGACCGGGTGAAGGTGGTGACGCCCGAGCGCAAGAGGGCCGAGGCGACGGTGTCCCCTTCCCGTCCCTCGAGGCGATCGCCATCGAGCGAAAATCCGAGCGGCCGCCCTAGGATCGATTCCATAACGTCCGCGACATGAAAGGCGTAGCGCCGCCGAATACGGCGGCGACTAGAACGGGAAATGGCGCCCCTTCTGGCGCCTCGCGTAGATGGAGATCGTCGCCCGCACTTCCCCCACGCCCATGTTCCCGCTCTCGCCGACGGTCGAGGCGCCGAACTCCTCCCACTCCAGCGCGCTGTCGGTGCCGTCGTTCTCCTTGATCATGCCCGCGAGCGTGCGCCGAGCCCGCGTCAGCTTGCGGTCGTCGCGCGTCCAGATGCTGGTGGCCAGGTCGTGCGGGTTCTCGAAGAGCGAGAAGCGGACGAACGCCTCGAAGTCGGGGAGCGCCATGGTCACCAGGACGGGCATGAACAGCTCGGTGGTGGCGAGCTTGTACTCGCGCACGCCCTTTCCGTCCCAGTCGTGCTTCAGCGTGGTCTGCGGGGTCACCCCGTCGACGAGCGCGGGCTTCACCGCTTCCGCGTTCTCCCCGTACTCGCCCGGAGCGCGCCCGCCCTCGCGGACGATCTTGAGGCCGGCCTTGCGCGCCTCCGCGACCAGGTCGAGCGCGGTCTGCGCCTTGTGCACCATCAGCGGCCCCAGCGTCCTGTCGGCCGCGTCGGGCCGGCGCGGATCGGCGACCGTCCAGCGGTCCATCTCGGCGGCCAGGAGCGGCACCAGCCGGTCGAGCGTGGCGCGGGAGGCGGAGATCCCGTGCAGGCCGGTGCACTTGTGGCTCGACAGCCCGAGCTTGGCGTAGGTCAGGCGGGCGGCGATCTTCTGCAGCTCGTCCTCGGAATAGCCGTCGTCCACCCAGGCCCAGTTGCAGCCTCCGCCCTCGAACCGCGTGCGCAGCAGGCCGCGCCCGGCGGAGATCGCGCGCGCGGTGTCGGACGAGCCGGTCACCGCCACGACCGCGGCGCGGTGGTCGGTCGCGAGCGGCGCGATGCCCTTGCCGAAGCCCTCCACCTTCTGGATGAAGCGGGGATCCGCGCCGGCGGCGAGGAAGGCGCGCACCATGGAGGTGTTGGTCAGCGCCGCGAACGGATGTCCCTTGAGGATCCACGGGCAGCCGGCGAGGTACGCGCCGGCGAGGTGGATGGTCGGGATGCCCCAGATGAAGTTCATCGGGGTGACGATGACCGCCAGGCCGGCGGGAAGCCACGGGTCGCGCCAGAAGCGCTGACCGGCGAACATGTCGGGGACCATCTCGCCCTGGATGGCCGCCTCGAAGCTGCCCTCGAGGTGGTCGCAGGCGCGCTTGGCCTCGAAGAAATCCCTCTCCGCCTCCAGCCGCGTCTTGGGGATCTGCTGGCGGATCTCGTGCAGGTACTCCTCGGTGAAGTAGTTCAGGATGCGCGAGACGTTCTTCACCACCTGCTTGCGGTACGCGAGCCCCTCCTCGGCCCAGGCGAGCGACTTCCACGCCTGGTCGCCGTAGGCGAGCGCGGCCTCGGCGTCCTGCTTCCCGCTGGCCGGCACGTCGAACAGCTTGACGCGGCGGTCGGCGGGCGAGGCCATCTCGGCGTGCTCGCCCGAGGCGGGCGGGCGCCACTCGCCCGCGATGTAGTTGCGCACGGTCGCCTTCGGCTCTCCCGCATTCCGCGGGATGCCGTGCCGGGCGTAGCAGAACAGGTACGGCCGCAGCGCCTCGATGTCCTGCTCGGCCATCTGGCGCGCGAACAGCGAATAGGCGGCCCGCCGCTCGGCATGGCGCGAGGCGAGCGGGTCGGGCCCCTGCTGGCCCCGCTCGTTGAAGGCGCGGATGTCGGCTTGCAGCTTCGCGTCGACGAACGCCATCCAGGTCCTCCGGTCTCCGGGCGGCCCTTCATAGCGGCGCCATGGGCGGTTCCGCAAGGACCGGCGGGAGCGAAAGTCGCCTGGAGCCGGGGCGCGCGGACCCACGCCCCGGCGTCCTACTCCAGACCACACGGGTCCACCTCGCGATCCATTTCACTACCGAAACGATAATGAGCATCGATTTTAAAGTGGACAGGATCTGCAAAGATTCGCGATCATTCGATTTGCGATGGAGCGTGCCCCCGCTTCGGACAAGTCGAGGCTTGCCTCGAGACTCGCCTGGATCGGCGCGGCCGCATGGCTGCTGGCCGTCGCGGGCGGATTTGCGATCCTGTGGAAGTACAAGAGCACGCCCGGTTCCGGAGGGGCCGTCCCTCCGCAGCGGTGGCCGGCCGGATCGACGGTGGCGCGCAGCCCGGATCGGGCGACGCTGCTCCTCTTCGCCCATCCGCGCTGCACCTGCACCCGCGCCAGCCTGGCGGAGCTCGCCCGGATCCTGGCGCGCTTCCACGACCGGCTGGACGCCCGGGTCCTGTTCTGGACGCCGCGCGAGGCGCCGGCCGGCTGGGACAGAGGCGATCTCTGGACCAGCGCCGCGCGCATCCCCGGCGTGACGGTCCTCCGCGACGCCGAAGGCGCCGAGGCCTCCCGCTTCGGGGTCGCGACCTCCGGCGGCGTGGTGCTCTACGACGCGCGGGGGCGCCTGCTGTTCCACGGCGGCATCACGGCGGCGCGGGGACACGAAGGAGACAGCTTCGGCCAGGAGCGGATCGCGTTGCTCTTGACCACCGGCGCGGCCGACCGCGCCGACGCGCCCGTGTTCGGGTGCGCGCTCGAGCAGGAACCGCCGGTGCGCGTGGCGCGCGCCGGCGCACCGACCACCATTCAGGGAGAGCAGAGATGAGCGTAGCGAGGAAGGCACTGGAGATGACCCAGGCCGCGGCGGAAGCGATCGTCCAGCGGGCCGAGGGGCGGTACGAAGCGCACCGCCAGGAGATCTTCCGCGCGACGGACCGGATGTTCGCCGGGCTGATGATCGGGCAGTGGATCTTCGCGATCTTCATCGCCCTCACCTTCTCGCCCTACGGCTGGCAGGGGAAGGTGAAGACGGTCCACATGCACGTGTGGGTGGCCCTGATCCTCGGGGCCGTGATCACCAGCCTGCCTGTGGCGCTCGCCTGGTTGCGGCCCGGCGAGTTGCTCACGCGCCACGCCATCGCCGCGGGGCAGATGCTCTGGTCGGCGCTGCTCATCCACCTGACCGGCGGCCGGATCGAGACGCACTTCCACGTCTTCGGCTCGCTGGCCTTCCTTGCCTTCTACCGGGACTGGCCGGTGCTGATCACCGGCACCGTGGTCATCGCGACCGAGCACCTCATCCGCGGGATCGTCTGGCCGGAATCGGTGTACGGCATCCCCAACCCGGAGTGGTGGCGGTTCCTGGAGCACGCTTTCTGGGTGGTGTTCTGCATCTCCATCCTCATCCCCTCCTGCCGGAGGGGCCTGAAGGACATGCGGGTGATGGCGGAGCGCGGCGCCGAGCTGGAGGCGCTCTCGGAGAACCAGTGGCGCAACTCGTCGGTGGTGGAGCGGGCCGCGGCCGATCCGCGCGGCGACCGCTGAGGAGGCCGCCATGACCGTCGACACCAACGTCGAGGTCCGGAAAGGGTACGATCGGGTGGTGGTCCCCGCGCCGGGCGGCGGAACGCGATCGCTCGCACGCAAGCAGTTCGAGGCCCTGCCGCTGCGCGAGCGCGTCTCCTACCTGATCGAGGGCACCGCGCAGTTCTTCCTCGACGGCCAGCCCATCTCGCCCTCCGAGGCGATGCGCACCTGAGCATGCGCGAGTTCGCCTCACCGGCCACCCGGGCGGGGACTCTCCCCCGCCCGGTGAAGGTGCTCTACACGGCGTTCTGCGCGCTCACCGTGGCCGGGCTGCTGAGCTGCGTCGGCCTCTACGACGGCGTGGCCCGATTCGGCGCCCGCACGACGCCCGCGGAGCTGTACGACCACCTGGTGACCTACTACCAGCCGGGAGGCCGAACGCCCGCGGCAGGAGAGGCGATGCCGGCGCCCCGGATGTCCGCGCGCAAGCTGCTCGAGGTCACGCACTTCCATCTCTTCTCCATGCCCCTGTACCTGCTGGTCGTGGCGCACCTCTTCCTGCTCACCGGGGTGGGCGCCCGCGCCAAGATGGGCTGGATCTCCGCCTCGGTGGCGGCCACCGCGACGCACCTCCTGGCCCCCTGGTGCGTGTATTTCGGGGGTGGCGCGCTGGCCTGGATCTACCCGATCAGCGGCGCGGCGCTGCTCGTGAGCTTCGCGGTGTTGATGGGCGTGCCGCTGTACGAGATGTGGACCACTCGCCGCCCTCAGTCGCCGCCCCCTTAAGGCGGCGCCGTGCTTTTCAACCGCGCCGCGGCCGTTCCCCGAAGATGGCCGTGCCGACCCGCACGATGGTCGAGCCCTCCTCGATCGCCGCCTCGAAGTCCGCGCTCATGCCCATGGACAGCTCGCGCAGCCCCAGCCGGTCGCGCATCTCGCGCAGCGCGCGGAAGTGCGGGCGCGGATCCTGGTCCGCGGGCGGAATGCACATCAGGCCTTCGCAGCGCAGCGCCTCGAGCTCCTTCATCTCGGCGTACAACCCGTCGACTTGCTCCGGGAGCGCGCCGCCCTTCTGCGGCTCGCGGCCGACGTTCACCTCCAGCAGCACGCGCTGCGTGATGCTCTTCAAGAAGGCGCGCTTGGACAGCTCCTTGGCCAGCGCGACGCGGTCGCAGGTGTGCACCAGGGCCGCGTGCCCGACCACGATCTTCACCTTGTTCGTCTGGAGCGCGCCGATGAAGTGCCACTCGGCCTCGGGGAGCGCGTCGGCCTTCTCGTGCAGTTGCTGCGCGTAGTTCTCCCCGAAGGCCGTCTGCCCCGCCGCGAAGGCCAGCAGCACCGCCTCGATCGGCTGGCCCTTGCTGACCGCGACGAGCTTCACGGTGGCGGGGTCGCGGGCCGCCCGGGAGCAGGCGGCGCGGATGCGCTCCTGCACGCGGGCGAGGTTCTCGGCTATCCCCACGGCATCCTCAGACCGGCGCCCGCCAGGAGCTGCAGCGTCTCGGTGAGGGGCAGGCCGACCACGTTCGAGAAGCTCCCGTCCACGCGCTCCACGAACGCGCCCGCCAGGCCCTGCACCGCATACGCGCCGGCCTTGTCGTCGCCGTCGCCGGACTCCACCAGCCAGCGCAGCGCGGCATCGGAGAGGTCGGTGAACCGCACACCCGTCACCACCGCGCGCGACCTGAGCTCACCGTCCGTGGCCACGCACACGCCGGTGATCACCCGGTGCTCGGCGCCGGACAGCCTGCGCAGCATGCGCTGCGCGTCGGCGCGGTCGCGCGGCTTCTCCAGGACCTCGTCGCCGAAGACCACCACGGTGTCGGCGGCCAGCGCGACGACGGGCCCCTGACCCCCGCGCTTCTTCCACGATTCGAGTCCGGCGGCCGCCTTCTCGCGGGCCAGCCGCTCCGGATAGGCGATGATCCGCTCGCCGGGCGCGCGCTCCTCGGCGACGCGCGGGACCTCGACGTCGAAGCGCAGGCCCAGGCGGGAGAGCATCTCCCGGCGGCGCGGAGATCCGGAGCAGAGCACCAGGCGCATGTGTGGCGCTGTAGCAGCCTCTGCGCCTGCGTCAAGCAGGAAAAGCGGATCGGCGCTCGCGGATGTTACACTCGGCGGATGCAGGCCCGCGACCTGCTCCGCCAGCTGCAGCGCACCGTGGACGAGCTGGCGGTGCTCAACGAGATCGGCAAGGCGCTCACTTCGTCGCTCGACATCGGCGAGGTGATGCACCTCATCCTCGCCAAGGTGTCGGAGCTCTTGAAGCCGCGCAACTGGTCGCTGCTCTTGCGCGATCCGCAGACCGGCGAGCTGTACTTCAAGGCCGCGGTCGGCGCGGGCAGCGAGATGCTGATGCACCTGCGCCTGCAGCGCGGCGAGGGCATCGCGGGCTGGGTGGCGGAGCACAACGCGCCGCTCATCGTCGACGACGTCACCGCCGACCCGCGCTTCGCCGCGCGCTTCGACAAGACCTCCCGCTTCCACACCAAGTCGATCCTCTGCGTGCCGCTCACCTTCAAGGGCCGGGTGCTGGGCGTCATCGAGCTGGTGAACGGCGAGGGGGACGGCAGCTTCGACGCGGAGGACCTGCGCATCCTCAGCACCGTCGCCGAGTTCAGCGCCATCGCCATCGAGAACGCGCAGAACTTCGCCAAGGTGCAAGAGCTGACGGTGCTCGACGATCACACCGGGCTCTTCAACTCGCGGCAGCTCAAGCGCACGCTGGAGCAGGAGATCGTTCGCGCCACGCGCTTCGGGCACCCGGTGTCGCTGATCTTCTTCGACCTCGACCACTTCAAGCAGGTGAACGACACGCACGGGCACCAGGCCGGGTCGCGGGTGCTGGCGGAGATCGGCCGGCTGCTGCTCGGCACGCTGCGATCGACCGACGTGCCGGTGCGCTACGGCGGCGACGAGTTCGTCATCCTCCTGCCCGAGACGAGCAAGGACCAGGCGATGGAGTGCGCCAAGCGGCTGCGCGGCGAGATCTCCCGCTGGAAGTTCCTCGCCGAGGAGCCGTACGGGCCGCTGCAGATCACCGCCAGCCTGGGCGTGGCCTCGTTCCCCGACGACGCGCGCGTCCCGGAGGAGCTGCTCCGGCGCGCGGACGACGCCATGTACCGGGTCAAGGCGGAGCGGCGCGACGGGGTGGCGGCGGCGCTCCCGCAGCAGACGCCTCCGCGGGAGCAAAGTTTGACCAGGGGAGTATCGTCCTAGGCCATGAAGCTGACTCCGATCGACCTGCAGCAGAAGTCCTTCCGCAAGCTGCGCCTCGGCGGCGTGGACGAGAAGGAGGTGCGCGCGTTCCTCGAGGCCTGCGCCTCCGAGATGGAGGACCTGATCCGCAAGCTCCACCAGCAGGACGAGGAGCTGCGCCGGCGCGAGTCCCGCATCGACGAGCTCCGCGCGCGCGAGCACCTCCTCCAGCAGACGCTGACCACCGCGCAGAGGCTGGCCGAGGAGGTCAAGGAGCACGCCCGCAAGGAGGCGCAGATCGTCCTCTCGGAGGCCGAGCTGCAGGGCGAGAAGGTCGTCCAGAACGCCCAGCAGAAGCGCCTGCAGCTGATCAAGGAGATCGACGA